>NZ_JACBXA010000490.1 GCF_013870515.1 Streptomyces albidus (ex Kaewkla and Franco 2022)
CGGGGTGCGGATGCCTGTCCTGGCCGGCGGACTGCCCGTACGCCTCCGAGGAGTCGTGACCGTTCTCATAGGTCTCGTAGGGCTCGTACGCCTCGTCCACCTGCTCGTCGATGTCCAGCGTGGGCAGATCGACGAGGCTCGGCAGCAGCTCGCGCAGACTCTCGGCGACCTCCACCGCGCGGAGCCGGGAGGCCGGTGCCTTCGCGAGGCACTGGTGGATCAGCTGCCACAGCTCGTCGGGAATGCCGGGCAGGGGCGCCACCGATTCGGTGACGTGGCGGCGCAGGACCGCACCGGGGTGCCCGCCGCCGAACGGCGTGAATCCGGCGAGCAGTTCGTAGAGGACGGTGGCGAGCGCGTATATGTCGACGGAGGCGCGCGGCGGCAGGCCCTCCACGATCTCGGGCGCCAGATAGTCGGGGGTGCCGATGATCGACGTCGCGCGTGTGGTGCGGGGCGAGTCGATCAGCTTGGCGACGCCGAAGTCCGTGAGCAGCGCGGGCGGCGCACTGCCGGGCCCGGGGGGAGCGAGGGCGTCGAGCAGGACGTTCTCCGGCTTGACGTCGCGGTGCACGATGCCCGCCGCGTGCGCGGCCGCCAGCCCGTCGGCGATGTCCGCGGCGATGGCGACAGCGGCCTGCGGCATGAGCCTGCGGTCGTGCTCGAGCCGCGTGCGCAGATCCGTGCCGCGGACCAGCTGCATGACGAGCGCGAGGTCGTTGCCGTCGACGACGAGATCGCGGACGCCGACCACACGGGGGTGGTCCAGGCAGAGCAGGGCACTGCGCTCCCTGACGAACCGCTCCACCAGATCCTGGTCGGAGGCGAGGTCCTCGCGCAGGAGTTTGACCGCGACCGGGCCGTCGGGCCCTTCACCCAGCCACACCGTGCCGGCGCTGCCGCGTCCCAGGATCTGGTGAGCGGTGTAGCGACTGCCGATCTTCCGTGCCATAGCGACAAAACTACGCGGCGGAAGGGCCGTTGAGGGGCCAGGATGCGCTAACCGTCACTTTCGAGCGGGAATTCCCACCCGGTAAGTCGACAAATCTCCGAACTCGCCTACTCCGGCGACTATTTCGGACCGCTGTCGACCAGGTTCCCCAGCTTGTCGAAGATGTTCTCGACGGACTGCCAGAAATCCTTCCCCTGTTCCCACCACTCGGGAAGGGGCGTCAGATTCCAGATGAGCACCGCCGCCACGCCCATGAGAAGGATCATGAACAGGCAGCCCTTGAGACAGCCGAGACCGGGGATGTGCATCGGGTTCGCGCTGCGCTGCCGGGGCTCGCGCCTGGGGCGGGGCTCGGGTGGCGGCGGGCGCTGCGGCTCGTACCGCCTGGGAGGCGGCTGCTGAGCCGGAGGGCGCTGCTGGCCGTACTGCTGCGGCGGAGGCCCCTGCTGCTGACGTTGCTGCGGTGGCGGCTGCTGGCGCTGCGGGCGGCGCCGCAGCGGATCCATGTTCGGGTCGAGCGGCTGGACCTGCGTCTGCTCGTTGCGGTCACGCGCGGCACGCATCTGGTTCTGCCAGGGGTGCGGGCCTTCGGGCTGGGCACCCTCGGGGGGCTGCCCGACCTGCGGAGGCGCACCGGGGACCGGCGGCATGACCTGGGTCGGGTCGCTGTTGGGGCCGCCCTGGGCTCCCTT
>NZ_JACBXA010000491.1 GCF_013870515.1 Streptomyces albidus (ex Kaewkla and Franco 2022)
AGACGACGACTACTTCGCCGCCCGCTGTCGCCGTGCGCAGGGCGGGGAGCGCCTCGTCGAGCCGGTCGAGCGGGATGTTGAAGGCTCCGGGGATGTGCCCGGAGCCGTATTCGCCGGGGGTGCGCACGTCGATGACGGTCGCGTGGTCCAGGCGCTGGGGGAGTTCGTCGACGGTGAGCGGAGCGGGCGGAGGCGTCACAGCACGTCCCTTCGAAGCGGTTGGAATGCGGTTCTGATCACGACTGCTCAAGACTGATCGGATCAGCAACGTTGAGGAGCGCCGTATTCCGCATGCCCACGCAGTGTCACGGAAGGCGTTCACCCATTCGTGGACGGCGCAGCGCCTGGTCTCCGCCGCGGGAGAGATGGTCCGGTCTTCGGTGCGCACGTCCCCGGTCCCGGGCCACTCGAGGGTCGGGAAGCCCCTGCTGGAGCCGCCCCGCTCGGGCCGAACGGGCCGGTGGCCGGGCGTACCGAGAGACTCGAGGTGCGGCTGCCCGCCGTCGGCAGGAGCCTGGAGACATGTTGACGTTGGGCCATCTGACCGCCGGCGAACCGCCTCTGCTGCGGTGGGCGGGCAATCATGACGCGCCCGAGGACCCCGGCCGGGTGGTGGACAAGATCATGCGGTGCGGTCCCGACGGACCGCCGATCGGGGAGCGCACGGCGCGGGCCCTCCTGGTGGTTCCCGGCGGCAGCAGCCTGCAGTGGGTGGGCCGGCGGGCCGAGGACGCCGCGGGCGTCGTGCTCTGCGGCGACGAGGGGGAAGCCGCCGATTCCACTCTCGTGCCCCTGCTCACCCCCGCGATCCCAGGCGGCCCGGCCAAGGTCGCGGACGCGCTGAGGGGAGCGCAGGTCGCGGCACTGCAGACGGAGATCAGGCAGCTGGAGTCCTACGCCAACCTGGCGGCCCAGGCCATGGCGGAGGGCGGCGGTCCGGACGGCCTGCTCGAGTGGGTGGCGCGGGAGACCGGCGCGGAGGTGAGGGTGGTCGACGGCCACCGTGAGCAGGCGTGGCCGGACGAGGTGAGGAAGCAGTCCGGCCTGCTGCGGGAACTCGTACGCGGGCGGGAGCGCGGGCCCGTACGGGGCAGCTCGGACGGGCGCTACGTGGAGGTGTGGCCGGTGGGTGTCGGGCCGCCGCACCGGCTGCTCGTGGCGTCCCGGCAGGGAGCGGGGTCGGGCCGCCGCCAGATCGGCCTGGAGCAGGTGGCCGTGATGGTCGCCGGGCTGCTCCGCGAGGAGGACGTCTCGGAGCGCGAGCACCGGCTCCGCGCGGCGGTGCTGGCAGCCCGGACATCGGGGTTCCAGTACCTGATGGTGGGGGACGTGACGTCCGCCGGGCGGGCCGTGGAGCCGCTCGCCCCGGGCCTGACGGCGGCCGGCGTCGTGCAGCTCGCCGTCGTGGAGATAGCTCCCGCCGAGGACCGATCGGCTGTCGCGGCGGAGGTCGAGGAGGCCCTCCAGTGGGGCCGTTCCCTGACGGTGCTCTGCCCCGTCGACCCGTCCCAGATCATCGTCATCTGGGACGGCGCCCAGGCCCCGGTGCAGACCGTGCTGGAACCCGTCGCGGAGGCCGCCCCCGAGCGCGCGGTGGGAGTGAGCGGTCGTAGCTGGGAAGCGCCACGT
>NZ_JACBXA010000492.1 GCF_013870515.1 Streptomyces albidus (ex Kaewkla and Franco 2022)
ACCCGCACCTCCAGCAGGGCGAGCCGCGGGCGTTCCACGCCGAGCACGGCATCGCGACCGAGGCGTGGTCGCCGCTGGGGCAGGGCAAGGACCTGCTCAAGGAGCCGAAGCTGACGGTCGTCGCCGACAAGTACGGCAAGACCCCGGCCCAGGTGGTGCTCCGCTGGCACCTGCAGATCGGCAACGTGGTGATCCCCAAGTCGGTCACCCCGTCCCGTATCCGGGAGAACATCGACGTCTTCGACTTCGAGCTGGACGAGGGCGACCTGGACGTCATCGCAGGGCTCAACAGCGACTCGCGGCTGGGTCCCGACCCGGCCGAGATGAACTGGATGGGCTGAGCTCCGCCGGGAGTTCGGCACGGGGACGACCGGCGTACGTACGGGCAACCGACGCACGGCGGCCGGTGACGCCGCCGCCCGGGACAACCGGGCGGCGGCGCCTGCCGTGGGGTGCGGCGGCACAAGTCCGTTCCGGGACCAATCCGTGCGGGCCGCGGCCACGAAGCATCCCTGAGGACGTCTCCCGGGAGGAACCATGAGCTCGGCCAGGCTTCGCGGACCCGCGCGGCATCACCGTCAGGCGGCACAGGCCGCGCGTCTCACGCGCGCTCATGGCCGCGCACGCGAGAACGGCGGCACGCCGTGAAGGAGACCGTGCACGTCGCCGGTACGGGCGGCGGCGCCGGACCGGATCTGGCAGAGCTGCTCAAAGAGGTCGCACGCGGCGACCAGGACGCCTTCGCGGCCGTCTACGACCAGGTCGCCGGACCCGTGCTCGGGCTGGTGCGCAGTGTGCTGCGCGACCCGGCGCAGTCGGAGGAGGTCACTCAGGAGGTCCTGGTCGAGGTGTGGCGTACGGCCGCGCACTTCCAGCCCGACAAGGGCAGCGCCATGTCGTGGGTGATGACCTTCGCCCACCGTCGTGCGGTGGACCGGGTGCGTTCGGCACAGGCCGCCACCGACCGGGAGCAGCGGGCGGCACTGCTGGACCAGACGCCCGCCTTCGACGAGGTCACCGAGGCCGTCGAGGCCCGGCTGGAGCGTGAGCAGGTGCGCCGGTGCATGCGCACGCTCACCGAACTCCAGCGCCAGTCGGTGACCCTCGCCTACTACCGGGGCCTCACCTACCGCGAGGTCGCCGAGCTGCTCGCGCAACCGCTCGGCACCGTGAAGACCCGGCTCCGGGACGGACTGATCCGCCTGCGCGACTGCCTGGGGGTGACGGCGTGACGAGCGGCGCCGAACTGCACACGCTGACCGGCGCGTACGCCGTGCACGCGCTGCCGGAGGCCGAACGCGAGAAGTTCGAGCGGCATCTGACCGCCTGCCCCTCCTGCGAGCGGGAGGTCGCGGAGCTGCGGGCCACAGCCGGACGGCTGGGCCTCGCGGTCTCCGCGTCCGCGTCGCCCGAGATGCGCGACCGGGTGCTGCGGCGGATCGCCAACGTCCGCCAGGAGCCCCCGAAGCTGACGCGCGGCCCCGGCCCGGGCACGGACGCGGGGAGGCCGCACGGCGGCGGGACGTCGCGGCGTCTGCGCTCCCTGCCGCGCTTCGCGCTGGCGGCCTGCCTGGCGGCCGCGGCCACGTTCGGCGGGGTCGCCGTGTGGCAGT
>NZ_JACBXA010000493.1 GCF_013870515.1 Streptomyces albidus (ex Kaewkla and Franco 2022)
CCGAGCTGCGGCGGGCCCTCTTCGGCGCACCGTCCGTGACGAAGCAGAAGCCCCTGTCCGGCGCCGGGCGCGTACCCTGGGTCGCAGGATCACCGCACAACAGCGCGACGACGCCGAACTCATTCGGTTCGAAGCGCGACGATGCGGACTTCCGCACCCTTTGAAGCACGTTCAATCCGTATGCGAAGGGCGGCCCGTCCCCCACGCGGGGCCGCCCGGCACCAGGGAACGAGGAGAGAACCACTGGGCAAGCGACAGCCCGAAGGCCCGCCGCCCGCACCTGCTGTGCAGCGCGTGCGTCTGCGATACACGAAGCGCGGCCGCCTCCGGTTCACCAGTCATCGAGACTTCCAGCGCGCTTTCGAGAGGGCGCTGCGCCGGGCAGGAGTGCCCATGGCCTACTCCGCCGGATTCACCCCGCACCCGAAGGTCTCCTACGCCAATGCCGCACCCACCGGCACCGGCAGCGAGGCCGAGTATCTGGAGATCGCCCTCGTCGAGCAGCGTGACCCGGGCGAGCTCCGTGCCCGCCTGGACGCGTCCATGCCGACCGGGCTCGACATCATCGACGCCGTCGAGGTCCGTACGCCGGACTTCAGCGACCGGCTCGAGGCCTCCGAATGGGAACTCCTGCTCCCCGGGGTCGCCCCCGGAGAGGCGGCCCGGGCCGTCGAGGCGTTCCTGGGGGCGGAGACCGTCGAGGTGGAGAGGCAGACGAAGAAGGGGCTGCGTACGTTCGACGCACGGGCCGCCGTCACCTCGCTGACCTCAGCGGAAGCGTCTGCTGAGACAGGGGGCGATGGTCCCGTGGACGAACCCTGTGCGATACTGCGCCTGGTGGTACGGCACCTGACACCTGCCGTGCGACCCGACGACGTCCTGTCCGGCCTCCGAGCTACGGCCGACCTGGCGCCGCCGGTCCCGGCAGCGGTGACCAGGCTGGCGCAGGGGCCGCTCGATGAGGAGACCGGCACGGTGACCGACCCGTTGGCGCCCGACCGCGACGCACCCCTCGTCGCGACGGCGCCGGGCGGCAGCGCGTAGGCCACGGGCCTAAAGGATCACCGTTGAAAGCGCCACCGCCGACGCAGGCACCAGGGAGCCACCCGGGTCCGCGTCCCGGCAGGCAGGCGCACCGACCAGAAGACTTTTGCCGTAGCCGGGCCGTACGAAATGCCGGAACCGGCGAGTGAGACAACAGCTCCCGTGTGGCGCACGCGCCCCGGAGCACGGCCCCCGAGTGCGGGCCGTGACCGGAACGTAAGAGGCGCGGCGCCCGGGAGCGTGACGGGAGAACCGCCCGCATGCTTGAACCGAACAATGAAAGCGCAGCCGAGGAGAACGCCGAGAAGGCGGAGAAGCTTCAGCAACCGGCGGACCCTGCGCAGCAGTCCGATGCGGCTGCGGCAGAAGCGCCCCCGGCGCCCGCCTCAGGCTTCGCCTCACCCAGCGACACCCTTCCGCCCCGCCGCCGCCGTGCGGCCACCCGCCCGGCGGGACCGCCGGAGCCCGTGGCTGCTCCCGCCGTCGACGACGTGAACGTTTCGCCGGCTCAGGCAGAGGCGATCGGTGCGGCATCGGCCGCCCCCGGTGACTCACCGGCTGACGCGCC
>NZ_JACBXA010000494.1 GCF_013870515.1 Streptomyces albidus (ex Kaewkla and Franco 2022)
ATCCCCCGATCATGCGGCCGAGCCGCTGCCGGGCATGCGGTGAACGGTCGGTGAGGTCGCGCGCCCAGCTGGGAGCCCCCACGCGCCCGTGCAGTATGCCCAGTTCGTGGTCGATCCTCTTCGGCGGCGTGGCGACGACGGCTTCGAGCCCGGGCTCCAGGCCCATGATGCCCTCGGGCGGAGTGAGGAAGTCGGGGAAGTAGCTGGCGTCGGGCACGAGCGGAAGCAGCTGCCGCACCTCGTCCGTCCGCGCGTGACGCCGCAGTTCCGTACGCACGCCCCGGCGCCACTCCGCGAAAGTCGCCCGGCCGTAGCGTGCCCGGAGCATCTGCAGGCTGAAGACCGTCTCCCAGAGCGGGTCCGGCCCCTCGGCGACGTGCGTCCGCGCGAGGTCGGTGCCGGTGAAGTGGATGCGCAACATGCGGTGTCCCTCGTGGCCCCGGTTCGCGCGCCGGACCCGAGTGCCCGTCCCCCGGGTACGAGCGGAGCGCTCATCGACACCCTAACGCCGACGCGGGACTCATGGAGGCGTGGCGGGAGAAGTCCGGCATGGGCCCGGCTTCCGGTGCGAACTGCCGTCGGGCCCTTGCGGGTCGGGGTCCGGCACGGACTCCCACGGCTCCCCGATACGACGCCGCGTGCGCACACCGTACGGCGAAGGCCCCGCCGGAACAGCTCGAAGCTGTCCGGCGGGGCCTTACGACCGTGGCACCGACCGTGGGAGAGCGGGTCAGAGACCCAGCTCGCCCTCGAACTCGCCTGCTTCCAGGCGGGCCTTGACGTCGCCGAGGTAGCGGGCGGCGTCCGCTCCGTCGACCAGCTGGTGGTCGTACGAGAGCGTCAGGTAGACCATGTCGCGCACGGCGATGGTCTCGCCCAGCTCCGGGTGGTCGATGACCATCGGACGGCGGACGGTGGCGCCGATGCCCAGCTCGGCCACCTGCGGGTAGTTCACGATGACCGTGTCGAACAGCGCACCGCGCGAACCGGTGTTGCTGATCGTGAACGTCCCGCCGGACATGTCGTCCGGACCCAGACCGCCGGTGCGCACCTTCTTCGCCAGATCGGCCGTCTTGCGGGCGATGCCCGCCAGGTTGAGGTTTCCGGCCTCCTTGATGACCGGGACCATCAGGCCCTTCTCGGAGTCCACCGCGATGCCGATGTTCTCGACGTCGTGGTAGGTGATCGTGCCGTCGTCGTTGAGCCGCGCGTTGACGGACGGGTGGGCCTTGAGCGCCTCGGCCGCGGCCTGCACGAAGAACGGCATCGGGGAGAGCTTGACGCCCTCACGTGCCGCGAAGGAGTCCTTGGCCCGTGCCCGGAGGCGCATCACGCGAGTGACGTCGACCTCGACCACGGTGGACAGCTGCGCCTGGTTGTGCAGCGCCTTCATCATGTTCTCCGCGATCACCTTGCGGATACGCGGCATCTTGACCGTCTGGCCGCGCAGCGGAGAGGGCTCCAGCTTCGGCGACTTGGGAGCCGTCGAGGCGGCAGCGGGGGCAGGAGCCGACGCCTGAGCCTTGGCGGCCTCAGCAGCGGCGGTGACGTCCTGCTTGCGGATGCGGCCGCCGACGCCGGTGCCCTTGACGGTGCTCAGGTCGACGCC
>NZ_JACBXA010000495.1 GCF_013870515.1 Streptomyces albidus (ex Kaewkla and Franco 2022)
AAGGGCTCCCACTGCCTGCACTGCAAGCACTCCTTTAGGAGTTGCCCGGAACATCGGCCGCCCCTGGCTCCTGCTGTAAGGGCAGCAAGGGAGGACTTCCTCCCCTCCTGAGCGAGAGGACTGCCGAAGACCCGCCCTGCCCTGCTCCGCAGAAGTCCGCTTCTCCCCTTGGCTCCGCCAGGGGCGACCCCACCCCGGCCTGACGGCGGGGGCACCCACGGAGGAGTCCTGATGACAACTGAGCTGACCGCACAGGTGTGCGTGGTCGGAGGAGGTCCGGCCGGTCTCACGCTGGCCCTCGAACTCGCCAGACGGTCGGTCTCCGTCGTGGTGCTGGAGCAGAGCAGGCACTTCGACCGCTCCTTCCGCGGGGAGTCCGTCTCCCCCGACTCGGTGTGGCTGCTGGACGAGCTGGGCCTGCTCAAGCGGCTCGACGGCGAGTACCAGCAGATGCACCACATGGAGATCGTCGACGCCGGCAGCACCGTCATGCGGGCGCACTTCTCCGACTTCACCTACCCCCATCCGTATCCCGTGGAGATGCCTCAGCCCGCGCTGCTCTCCGCGCTGGCCGAAGCGGGCTCGGAGCACGAAGGCTTCACCCTGCTTCGCCGGGCCACGGCCATCGGGCTGGTGAGGGACGGGGACGGCCCCGTCACGGGTGTGCGGGCCCGTACGCCCGACGGCGAGATCACCGTGCACGCGGCGCTGACGGTGGCCGCGGACGGCCGCTTCAGCAAGGTCCGCGAGATGTCACAACTCCCGTGCACGCGGGTCCCGTTGGACCGGGACGTGGTGTGGCTGAAGCTGCCCTTCCCGAGCGAGTGGGACGACCGTACGTACCGCATCCGCATCCAGGGCGACCAGCACGGCCTCTTCATCCCGACCCGGCCGGACAGCGTGCGCGTCGGGTTCAACATCCCCAAGGGCGGGCTCAAGGAGCTCCGGGCGCAGGGGCTGCCCGCGCTCTACGAGCGGCTGGACCGGCTGGCCCCTGAGCTTTCCAAGGCGGTGAGGGAGGAGATCCGCAGCTGGTCGGACACCTCGATGCTCGACATCTTCACCACGCTCGTGCCGCGCTGGTCGATGCCGGGCCTGACCCTGATCGGGGACGCGGCGCACACGCTGACCCCCATCCTCGGGCAGGGCGTCAACCACGCCATCATCGACGCGGTGACACTCGCGCCGCTCGTTCAGGAGGCACTGGCCGACGGCGGCGGAACCGCCGAACTGCTGCGGGCGGGCGAGGAGTTCCAGCGTCTGCGTGAAGCCTCCGTCACCAGCTCCCGTGCGCTGCAGCTCCGCCAGGAGCGGCTGTTCGCCCTCCACGGCGCTCTCGGCGGTACGTTCCGGCGCACCCTCTACCGTCTCGTCGGCCGGAGCCGCTCGCTGACCCAACGGGTGCTGGCACGCGCGTACTTCCAGCTCCAGGAGCCCGGACCGCACGTCGTCACGGCACAGTCCGCACCGTCCGGCACGGGACCCGCTGCCCGGGCGAACGACCCCGCCTGAGAGGCGGCCGGGAAGCGGCCGGGCAGAAGGCGGCGGAACGCAGACGCAGAGCGGCGGCCC
>NZ_JACBXA010000496.1 GCF_013870515.1 Streptomyces albidus (ex Kaewkla and Franco 2022)
CGACGGTCGTCGTGGTCGGCGGGGTCGTTACCGTGATCGTCGGGGTCGTCGTGGTGGTGGTCGTGAGGATGTCGAGCCGCAGGTCTCGGAAGACGATGTGCTGATTCCGGTGGCCGGGATCTTGGACATCCTGGACAACTATGCGTTCGTGCGGACCTCGGGTTATCTGCCGGGTCCCAATGATGTGTACGTCTCGCTGGCGCAGGTGCGGAAGAACAGTCTGCGTAAGGGTGACCATGTCACCGGTGCGGTCCGTCAGCCCCGTGAGGGGGAGCGGCGGGAGAAGTTCAATGCGCTGGTGCGGCTGGACTCGGTCAACGGTGCGGCGCCGGAGGGCGGGCGTGCGCGGCCGGAGTTCAACAAGCTGACGCCGTTGTATCCGCAGGAGCGGTTGCGGCTGGAGACGGAGCCGAACCAGCTGACGTCGCGGATCATCGATCTGGTCTCGCCGATCGGCAAGGGTCAGCGGGGTCTGATCGTGGCGCCGCCGAAGGCGGGCAAGACGATGGTGCTGCAGTCCATCGCGAACTCGATCACGGTCAACAATCCCGAGTGCCATCTGATGGTGGTGCTGGTCGATGAGCGGCCTGAGGAAGTCACCGACATGCAAAGGTCGGTCAAGGGTGAGGTGATCTCCTCGACGTTCGACCGTCCTGCCGAGGATCACACCACGATCGCGGAGCTGGCGATCGAGCGGGCCAAGCGGCTGGTGGAGCTGGGTCACGACGTGGTGGTGCTGCTGGACAACATCACGCGGCTGGGCCGTGCCTACAACCTGGCTGCTCCGGCGTCGGGGCGGATCCTGTCCGGTGGTGTGGATTCCACCGCGCTGTATCCGCCGAAGAAGTTCTTCGGTGCCGCGCGCAACATCGAGGACGGCGGCTCTTTGACGATTCTGGCCGCGGCGCTGGTGGAGACCGGCTCGCGGATGGACGAGGTGATCTTCGAGGAGTTCAAGGGGACGGGCAACTCGGAGCTGAAGCTGGACCGCAAGCTCGCGGAGAAGCGGATCTTCCCGGCGGTGGATGTGGATGCTTCCGGCACCCGCAAGGAAGAAATCCTCATGCCGGGCGACGAGTTGCAGATCATCTGGAAGCTCCGCCGTGTCCTGCACGCTCT
>NZ_JACBXA010000497.1 GCF_013870515.1 Streptomyces albidus (ex Kaewkla and Franco 2022)
GTTGCCTCGGGGCCTGGGTGCTTTCGGGGTGGCGGTCTTGCCGTTCGTCGGCGGTCTTTGGTTGGTGTGTTTCCCCGGTTTCGCGGGGCTGGTTGTGTTGTCTGTTCGGCACGTAAATCAGTTCGGTGAGGGTGTGTGTGCGGCTCGATTTTGAGTCGTCGGGGGAGGGGCATTAATGTGGGGGCTGCGTCGGAAGGCGCCCCCTTTTCTTCGGCGGGGATGTCGGACTTTTTGGATTCGGGCCTGGAAACGGGTCGGGTCGAGGTTCTGATAGAGTC
>NZ_JACBXA010000005.1 GCF_013870515.1 Streptomyces albidus (ex Kaewkla and Franco 2022)
GCACAGCATGACGGGGCGGGCGGCTGAGCTGCTGGAACTGCTGGTGCCGCTGGAACCGCTCGTGCCGGAGTTGCTGTCGCCGCTGTTGTCGCGAGGGCTGTCGCGGGAGGCGTTCTCACGGGGGCTGCTCTCCCGGTCCTTCCCGGAGGCGCTGCCCTTACCGGAACCGCCCTTGTTCGCGGCGCCGTCGCGTGAGCCGCCTCGGCCGGTGGAGTCCCGGCGGGGCTTCTTGTTCGCGTCACGGGGGTCGTCGCGGGGGCCGTCGCCGTCCCCCGGCCCCTGTGGCTGGCTGTCGGCCATCGCGCACTCCCCACATCGACGGATGATCATGATCACGCAGCGTGAGTCGAGAGTAGGGCGCCGCGTGTGCACCGGCGAGGAGGAGGCGAATAGTCGTACTGACGTGGTGCGAGGGGACGTTGGGGTTTTCCGGGACGCCCGGTGAGGCCCGTGAGTGAGGCTCAGGAAGGGTGCTGGGCGGGGGCTATACGGATTTCACCTTTGGCTGTCAGGCGTGTAATGTCTTCATCGCTCGCCCCAATAGCTCAGTCGGCAGAGCGTCTCCATGGTAAGGAGAAGGTCAACGGTTCGATTCCGTTTTGGGGCTCTGATGTGTGAGATCCCCCGTCGGACGATGGGGTTCTGCACATCGTGGCGGTGTAGCTCAGTCGGTAGAGCAAGCGGCTCATAATCGCTGTGTCACCGGTTCAAGTCCGGTCACCGCTACTTCACCGAATGTAGCCGATTGTGGGTTCGGTCCTTCGATCGGCTACTCTTCCTGCGTTCTAGCCCATCTGTCCGTCAAGGAGCACTCACGTGGCTGCCACAGACGTCCGCCCGAAGATCACGCTGGCCTGCGTGGAGTGCAAGGAGCGGAACTACATCACCAAGAAGAACCGGCGTAACAACCCGGATCGCATGGAGATGAAGAAGCACTGCCCGCGCTGCAAGGCACACACCGCGCACCGCGAGACGCGCTGAACCAGGCCATTCGACGAGGCCGTCCCCGACCAGGGGGCGGCCTCGTCGCATTCCCGAGTACGGCCACGGCTCACCATCAGCCTCAGGAGGTGCCGCGCCCATGGCGCTCGACCAGTCCTTCGTCGGGCGGAGCTATCCGCCCACCCGGCCCTACGAGGTCGGCCGCGAGAAGATCCGCGAGTTCGCCGAAGCCGTCGGCGACTCCGCTCCCGCGTACACGGACGCCGAGGCCGCCCGGGCGCTGGGCCACCCCGATGTGATCGCCCCGCCCACCTTCGTCTTCGCCATCACCTTCCGTGCCGCCCGACAGGTCACCGAGGACCCGCAGTTGGGCCTGGACTACGACCGGGTCGTGCACGGCGACCAGAAGTTCGTCTACACCCGGCCGGTACGCGCGGGGGACAGGCTCACGGTCTCCACCACCATCGAGGCCATCAAGTCGATGGCGGGCAACGAGATCCTGGACGTGCGAGGCGACGTGCACGACGAGTCCGGCGAGCTCGTCGTGACCGCCTTCACCAAGCTCGTGGCCCGGGGGGCCGAGGAGACGTCGTCCACCTCGCAGGCCGGGGGAGAGTGATCCGGATGTCAGCGAAGATCGCGTACGCCGATGTCGAGTCCGGCACCGAGCTGCCGCCGTGCACCTTCCCCGTCGACCGTGAGCGTCTCGTGCGCTACGCGGGCGCCTCGGGAGACTTCAACCCCATTCACTGGAACGAGCGGTTCGCCAAGGAGGTCGGACTGCCGGACGTCATCGCGCACGGCATGTTCACCATGGCCGAGGCGATCCGCGTCGTCACCGACTGGACCGGCGACCCGGCAGCGGTCGTCGAGTACGGGGTGCGGTTCACCAGGCCCGTCGTCGTGCCCGACGACGACAAGGGCGCCGAGATCGAGGTGACCGGGAAGGTCGCCGCCAAGCTCGACGACGAGGCGCGCACCGTGCGGGTCGACCTGACGGTGATGAGCTCGGGCCAGAAGGTGCTGGGCATGTCGCGCGCGGTGGTCCGGCTCGCCTGACGGTTCGGACCGACCGGGCAGAGAGCACGGGAGCGGGCACGCCGTCCGTCGGGCCGCGACGGGAGTGCGCCGCCCCGGCCCCGCTCTCGTACGCTTGAGCGCGTGCAGGAACTCCATGACGCCCCCCTCGCCCCGCTGACCACCTTCCGCCTGGGCGGGCCCGCCGCCCGCCTCCGTACGGCCACCACCGACGACGAGGTGATCGCGGCCGTCCGCGAGGCCGACGCCGAGGGCACACCGCTGCTCATCGTCGGAGGCGGCAGCAACCTCGTCATCGCCGACGAGGGCTTCCCGGGCACCGCCCTGCGCATCGCTACCACCGGCTTCCAACTCTCGGGCACACGACTCGAACTGGCCGCCGGGGAGAACTGGTCGCACGCGGTCGCCCGTACGGTCGAGGCGGGCCTGGCGGGCGTCGAGTGCCTCGCGGGCATCCCCGGCTCCGCCGGCGCGACGCCCATCCAGAACGTGGGCGCGTACGGGCAGGAGGTGTCCGCCACCATCACCGAGGTCGTGGCCTACGACCGACGCGAGGGCAGGACCGTCACCGTCCCGAACGCCGAGTGCGGCTTCGCCTACCGCCACAGCCGCTTCAAGGCCGACCCCTCCCGCTTCGTCGTCCTCCGGGTCCGCTTCGAACTGGAGGACGCCGACGGCCTGTCCGCCCCGATCAAGTACGCCGAGACGGCCCGCGTCCTCGGCGTCGAACCCGGCGACCGCGTCCCCGCCCGGACCGCGCGTGAGACCGTGCTCAAGCTCCGCGCGGGCAAGGGCATGGTGCTCGACCCGGAGGACCACGACACATGGTCTGCCGGGTCCTTCTTCACCAACCCGGTGCTCGATGAAGAGGAGTTCAGCGCGTTCGTCACCCGCGTGACCGAACGTCTGGGTGCCGACGTTGCGGCGCCCGCGTTCCCGGCCGGAGAAGGCCTGACCAAGACCTCGGCGGCCTGGCTGATCGACAGGGCGGGGTTCGAGAAGGGCTACGGGACGGGCCGCGCCCGCATCTCCACCAAGCACACGCTCGCGCTCACCAACCGCGGCGACGCGTCCACCGAGGACCTGCTGGCGCTCGCCCGTGAGGTACGGGACGGCGTGCGGGCCGCCTTCGGCGTGACGCTCGTCAACGAGCCGGTGACGGTCGGCTGCGCGCTCTGACGCCCACCCGTCAGGGGACGTCTCCGCTCCGGAGCCGTCCGCAGCTCCGGTCTCAGACGCGGTCGACGGCTTCTCGGGCTCCGGCACCCGTGGTCGCGTCAGGGGGCGCGTTCTCGCGACGGGGGAGCAGCAGCGGAGTGGCCAGGAGGAGGACCCCGGCGACAGCGATCGCGGTGCGAGGGCCGGTGAGGGCGGCGAGCAGGCCCCACGCTGCGGTCAGTGCGGCGATGGCGGCGCTGCTGCTGACCGACCACGCCGTCATGGTGCGGGCGACCAGGCCGGGGACGAGGTGCTCGAGCCGGTGGGTGGCCAGCACCGGGTTGAAGACGCTGCAGCAGGTCACCAGGCCGAGTTGGACGGCGATGACGAGCACCATTCCGGAGACCCCCGGCTGAACGAACGCCAGACCGACGGGCCAGATCGCACGCAGCACCCCTGCGCTGAGCATCACCTTGTGCTGCCCGAACCGCGTCACGAGCCGCCGCGCGAGGCGTGAGCCGACGAGGCCACCGACGCACGGGGCCGCGAACACGAGCCCGTACTGCCAGGGTGTGAACCCGAGTCGGCCCAGCATCAGCACGGCGAGCAGAGGCTCCGAGGCCATGATCAGGCCGTTGACGACGATCGAGTTGAAGAACAGCGGGCGCAGCGCGGGCCGGGCGAGGATCTGGCGCCATCCTTCGAGCAGATCACCTGCTCGGAGCCGCGAAACCCCGGTCCGCGCGGGGCGCGGCTCACTCCCGCCGATGGCGCGGATGCCCAGGGCTGAGAGCAGGTAGCTGAACCCGTCGGCCATCACGGTCGCCACCGGGCCGAACACCCCGATCGCGGCTCCCCCGAGCGGTGGCCCCACCATCGTCGCGCTCCACGTCGTGGACTCGAATCTGCCGTTCGCGATGAGCAGGTCCTGCGGCGCCACGAGTGCCTTCAGATACGCACCGCCGGCCGCGTTGAAAGCGATGTTGGACCCGGCGACCACGACGGAGACGAGGAGCAGTTGGGCGAAGCTGAGCCAGCCGAGCGCGAACGCGGCGGGGATGCTCATCAAGGCCGTGAACCGGATCAGGTCCATGGCCACCATGACCGGCCTCTTGCGGCGGAACTCCACCCACGGACCGAGCGGCACCGCCACCACGGCTCCCACTGCGCGCCCCGTGGCGGCCAGCGCCGCCACCTGCGCCGGCCCGGAGTTCAGCACGAGGATCGCGATCATGGGGAAGGCGCCGAACCCGAGCGATGTGCCGTACGAGCTGACGGCGAACGACGCCCACAACCACCTGAACCGTCTGCCCAGCGCCCGTCTGCCTGCCATAACTGAATGCGTTCTCTCGCCGGCTTGAACAACCCATGTTGTCGGTGGTCACACGTGTTGGCGGCGCATCGGAGCCCCCTCGCGCCCGCGCGTGCTTCCGTGCAGCGCGAGCCCCTGGGCTCCACGGCCGAGCGGGCCCCGGGGCCCCTATGCCTCGCCCAGCCAGCTGTCGATGTCCGCGAGCACCTTCTCCCGTACCTCCACCGGCATCGCGGCCGCATGCACCGACTGCCGTGCGAGCTCGGCCAGTTCGGGATCCGTGAAGCCGTGCGCCTCCCGCGCGATGGCGTACTGGGCGGCCAGCCGCGAGCCGAACAGCAGCGGATCGTCGGCGCCCAGCGCCATCGGAACCCCGGCGTCCCACAGCGTGCGCAGCGGTACGTCCTCGGGCTTGTCGTAGACGCCCAGGGCGACGTTCGAGGCCGGGCAGACCTCGCAGGTGACCTTCTTCGCCGCCAGCCGCGCCAGCAGCTTCGGGTCCTCCGCGGCCCGTACGCCGTGCCCGAGACGGGACGCGTGCAGGTCGTCCAGGCAGTCGCGCACGCTGCCGGGCCCCGTCAGCTCGCCCCCGTGCGGGGCCGCGAGCAGCCCGCCCTGCCGCGCGATGGCGAAAGCACGGTCGAAGTCACGTGCGAAACCCCGGCGTTCGTCGTTGGAGAGCCCGAATCCGACGATGCCGCGGTCCCGGAAGCGGACGGCGAGCCGGGCGAGCGTACGGGCGTCGAGCGGGTGCTTCATCCGGTTCGCGGCGACCACCAGGCGCATGTCGAGACCGGTCGTGCGGACGGCGTCCTCCATCGCGTCCAGGATGATCTCCATGGCCGGGATCAGGCCGCCCAGCCGGGGCGCGTACGAGGTGGGGTCCACCTGGATCTCCAGCCAGCGCGAGCCGTCCCGCACGTCCTCCTCGGCGGCCTCGCGCACCAGCCGCCGGATGTCCTCCGGCGAGCGCAGGCAGGACCGCGCGATGTCGTAGAGCCGCTGGAAGCGGAACCAGCCGCGCTCGTCCGTGGCCCGCAGTTTCGGGGGCTCGCCGCCGCTCAGGGCCGCCGGCAGATGTACGCCGTACTTGTCGGCGAGTTCCATCAGGGTGCTGGGTCGCATCGAACCGGTGAAGTGCAGGTGCAGGTGCGCCTTGGGCAGGGCACGCAGATCTCGGACAGCCATCCACAGATCCTGCCGTACGCGCTCGCGTGCTGGTAGTCGCACTTCCCTGAACGAGGGCTTGCCCGAACACGAAAACGGTCCCCCGGCAGGTGCCGGAGGACCGTTTTCGTGGTGTCGGGCGGTCAGTCGCGCGCCTCACCCAGCAGCTTCTGCATGCGGGAGACGCCCTCGGCCAGGTCCTCGTCGCCCAGCGCGTAGGAGAGCCGCAGGTAGCCCGGGGTGCCGAAGGCCTCGCCCGGTACGACCGCGACCTCCGCCTCCTCCAGGATCACCTCGGCCAGCTCGACGCTCGTGGTGGGACGCTTGCCGCGGAGCTCCTTGCCCAACAGGCCCTTGACGGACGGGTACACGTAGAACGCGCCCTGGGGCTCTGGGCAGACCACGCCGTCGATCTCGTTGAGCATCCGCACGATGGTGCGGCGGCGGCGGTCGAAGGCGGTGCGCATCTTCGCGACGGCGTCGAGGTCCCCGGAGACGGCGGCCATGGCGGCGACCTGTGCCACGTTGCTGACGTTGGAGGTCGCGTGCGACTGCAGGTTCGTCGCGGCCTTGATGACGTCCTTGGGGCCGATGACCCACCCCACGCGCCAGCCCGTCATCGCGTACGTCTTGGCCACGCCGTTGACGACCACGCACTTGTCGCGCAGCGCGGGAACGGCGGCCGGCAGCGAGGTGAACTCGGCGTCGCCGTACACGAGATGCTCGTAGATCTCGTCCGTCATCACCCAGAGCCCGTGCTCGACGGCCCACCGGCCGATGGCCTCGACCTGCTCGCGCGGGTAGACGGCACCCGTCGGGTTGGAGGGCGAGACGAAGAGCACCATCTTCGTACGCTCGGTGCGTGCGGCCTCCAACTGCTCGACGGAGACCTGGTAGTTGGTCGTCTCGTCGGCGACCACGGGGACGGGCACGCCTCCCGCGAGCCGGATGGACTCGGGGTAGGTCGTCCAGTACGGCGCCGGGACGACGACCTCGTCACCCGGGTCGAGGATCGCGGCGAAGGACTCGTAGATGGCCTGCTTGCCACCGTTGGTGACCAGCACCTGGGCCGGTTCGATCTCGTAGCCGGAGTCGCGCAGCGTCTTCGCGGCGAGCGCGGTCTTCAGCTCGGGGAGGCCGCCGGCGGGCGTGTAGCGGTGGTTGCGTGTGTCGCGGCAGGCTTCGGCCGCCGCGTCCACGATGTACTCGGGCGTCGGGAAGTCCGGTTCGCCCGCGCCGAAGCCGATCACCGGACGCCCGGCGGCCTTGAGGGCCTTCGCCTTCGCGTCGACGGCGAGCGTCGCGGACTCGGAGATCGACCCGATGCGGGCCGAAACGCGTCGTTCGGTCGGGGACTGTGCAGGTGGCGTTGCAGCGCTCATAGGGGCATGTTCCCAGACGGCCCGGACGCGCGGCACCGGGGATGCCGCGCTGCGGGCGTTCCTACGTGTTCGACGCCCAGCCGTGGAACACGTACACTCCTACGTCGTCGGTCCCCGACCTCACCGTCTTCACGAAGACCGAGCACTCGTTCCGATGCGGTAAGTTGGGGAATTACAAAGGGTCGTAGCTCAATTGGAAGAGCACTGGTCTCCAAAACCAGCGGTTGTGGGTTCGAGTCCCTCCGGCCCTGCTCCACACAGCGTCACGACGGCGCGTGTGTGTTTGCGTACGTACTGAATTGCAGCGCCGTGCGGTCGGGCCGGACGCCGCACGGCAACGACCCGGATCAGGTGAGGACGAGTGACTGAGATCACGGACACCACCGAGGTCCCTGAGCCCGGAGGGTCGTCGGAAGGCAGGCCCCGACGCGGGGGCAAGCGGGGAAAGAAAGGCCCACTGGGCCGGCTCGCGCTCTTCTACCGGCAGATCGTCGCGGAACTTCGCAAGGTCGTCTGGCCGACCCGGCACCAGCTGTCGACGTACACCTCAGTGGTGATCGTCTTCGTCGTCATCATCATCGGTCTGGTGACCGTGATTGACTACGGGTTCACCGAGGCCATCAAGTACGTTTTCGGCTGAGTCCGCGAAAGCCCGCCGAGCGGCGCCTCTCGTACGTTCGAGCCCATGAAGTCAGGAAGAAGCATCCACCGTGTCTGATCCGAACCTGAACGATGCCGTCGACCCCTCCGAGGGCGACGACACCGCGCGCGACATCGTCGAGGCGGCGGACGACAGCGCGGACCAGGCGGATGCAGCCGAGGCCGCGGCCGGCGAGCCGGCCGAGGAAGCCGCCCTCCACGTCGAGACGGACCAGATCGCGGAGACCGCCGAGGACGCCCTCGCTCAGGGCGAGGACGCCGAGTCCGACGTGGACGTCGAGGAGCCGGAGCCGGTCGACCCGGTCGCAGAGCTCCGCGACGAGCTGCGCCTCCTGCCCGGCGAGTGGTATGTGATCCACACCTACGCGGGCTACGAGAACCGCGTGAAGACCAACCTCGAGCAGCGCGCCGTCTCGCTCAACGTCGAGGACTTCATCTTCCAGGCCGAGGTGCCGCAGGAAGAGGTCGTCCAGATCAAGAACGGCGACCGCCGCACCGTCCGGCAGAACAAGCTGCCGGGTTACGTCCTGGTGCGGATGGACCTGACGAACGAGTCCTGGGGCGTCGTCCGCAACACCCCGGGTGTCACCGGCTTCGTGGGCAACGCCTACGACCCGTACCCGCTGACGCTCGACGAGATCGTCAAGATGCTCGCCCCCGAAGCCGAGGAGAAGGCCGCGAAGGCCGCCGCGGCCGACGAGGAGGGCAAGCCCTCCGGCGGTCCCGGGCGCAAGGTCGAGGTGCAGGTGCTCGACTTCGAGGTCGGCGACTCGGTCACCGTCACCGACGGCCCGTTCGCGACGCTCCAGGCCACGATCAACGAGATCAACGCCGACTCGAAGAAGGTCAAGGGCCTCGTCGAGATCTTCGGCCGTGAGACGCCTGTCGAGCTCAGCTTCGACCAGATCCAGAAGAACTGAACTCGCTCAACTGCTTTCCGTAGCTCAGACAGGACCGCATCGCGCGGGCCTGTCTGAGCTGCCGGTTTCAGAGCTCACCACGGTACGGGCTATCGTGGTGCGGTATGCCTCCATCCGTATGACGGGTGGAGGACGAATCACCTCTCACAAGGACCCGGAGAGAGCATGCCTCCCAAGAAGAAGAAGAAGGTCGCGGGGCTGATCAAGCTCCAGATCCAGGCCGGCGCAGCCAACCCGGCCCCGCCGGTGGGCCCTGCGCTGGGTCAGCACGGCGTCAACATCATGGAGTTCTGCAAGGCCTACAACGCGGCGACCGAGTCGCAGCGCGGCTGGGTCATCCCCGTGGAGATCACGGTCTACGAGGACCGCTCCTTCACCTTCATCACCAAGACGCCGCCGGCGTCGAAGATGATCCTGAAGGCCGCGGGTGTGGACAAGGGCTCCGGCGAACCGCACGTCAACAAGGTCGCGAAGATCACCCGCGACCAGGTGCGTGAGATCGCCACGACGAAGATGCCCGACCTGAACGCCAACGACCTGGACCAGGCCGCGAAGATCATCGCCGGTACCGCCCGCTCCATGGGCATCACCGTCGAAGGCTGACCAGCGAGCAGCACGAACATCCCGTGGAAGGGCCACGCGCCGGCCCGCACCACTACTCCATAACCGTCATCCGGCGAAGCCGTGTGACGTCACTGTCAGGAGCAGAAGTGAAGCGCAGCAAGTACTTCCGCGAAGCGGACGCAAAGATCGACCGGGAGCGTCTCTACGCGCCGCTCGAGGCCGTCCGCCTCGCCAAGGAGACCGCCACCAAGAAGTTCGACGCGACCGTCGAGGTGGCCATGCGTCTGGGCGTCGACCCGCGCAAGGCCGACCAGATGGTCCGCGGCACCGTGAACCTGCCGCACGGCACCGGTAAGACCGCCCGGGTCCTGGTCTTCGCGACCGGTGACCGTGCAGCGGCCGCGGAGGCCGCGGGCGCCGACATCGTCGGCGCCGACGAACTGATCGACGAGGTCGCCGGCGGCCGTCTGGACTTCGACGCCGTCGTCGCCACCCCGGACCTGATGGGCAAGGTCGGCCGTCTGGGCCGCGTGCTCGGTCCGCGTGGTCTGATGCCGAACCCGAAGACCGGCACTGTCACCCCCGATGTCACCAAGGCAGTCACAGACATCAAGGGCGGCAAGATCGAGTTCCGCGTCGACAAGCACGCCAACCTGCACTTCATCATCGGGAAGGCGTCGTTCGACGACACGAAGCTCGTCGAGAACTACGCCGCAGCCATGGACGAGATCCAGCGGCTGAAGCCGGCGGCGGCCAAGGGCCGTTACGTCAAGAAGACGGCCATGACCACCACGATGGGCCCCGGCATCCCGGTCGACCCCAACCGCGTCCGCAACCTCCTCACCGAGGAGGACCCGGCCGCCGTCTGAGCCCCGCTCAGGCCACGCCGGCTGTGATGTGACCGACGGGCCCCGCTCTCCTTCGAGAGCGGGGCCCGTCGGCGTTGTCACGGGCCGGCTCCGCCGGGGATAAGGTCGTCTGCTGACGGCACAAGTCGCAACACACAGGGGGAAATCAGATGCGTCAGGCTTCAATTGCCGCGGCAGCAGCCGGAGTTGTGCTGATGGCCGGACTGACTGCCTGCGGCGGCGGCTCCGACCGTGCCGAAGGGGGCGGCGGCTCCAAGGACGAGTTCTCGCCGGCAAAGGGCGTGCTCGCCGAGCTCCAGCAAGCGTCGAAGAAGACGGACGGGCAGCACTCCGCGAAGGTCGAGGCGGACCAGACTCAGGGCACCCCTCAGGGCGACATCTCCACCAGGACGGAGGGCGTCCTGGACTGGTCCGGCGGCGGCACCACCGCCGAGATGACCGTGACCCAGCAGGGCGCAGGCGCGGACAGCCTGCCGACCAGCGGGAAGGCCATGCCGGCGCGCTACACCGAGGACGCGATGTACATCAACCTGGGCGAGGAGTTCGCGTCGTCCGCCGGCAAGGGCAAGCACTGGATGAAGTACGACTACGACAAGCTCGCCGAGCAGGCGGGCCCGGCGGGCGCACTCATCAAGGACCAGATGCAGAACAACAACCCCGCCCGCTCCGTGGACCTGCTGCTGGCGAGCGGCAAGGTGAAGAAGGTCGGTTCCGAGACCGTCAAGGGCCAGAGGACCGACCACTACAGCGGCACCATCGCGGTCTCCGAGATGGCCCGGATGCAGTCCAAGAAGCTCAGCGACAAGGAGCTGGACCAGCTCTCCGACCAGCTCGAGCAGCAGGGTTTCAAGAGTGAGAAGGTCGACGTCTGGATCGGCGACGACGATCTGCTGGTGAAGAAGCAGGAGACCGCCAAGGGCACGAACGGCGATCTGGACTCCACGGCCTACTACACGGACTACGGCACCCGGGTCTCGGTCGAGGCACCCCCCGCCTCCGACACCCTTCCTTTCGAGGAGGCACTGGCCCGCCGGAACTGAACCCGCCGTTCATCCGGACGGTGCGCGGACGCTCCCCGGCAGCGGATTTGGCGCTGGCGGGGCGTTCGCGTAATCTCATACGAAGCCAAAGACCGCTGGTCGTCGTCGTGCTCAATCAAGGGGCACGGTGGCCGAAGGATCCGCTAGCTGCGGGCGACCCGTGCAGGTGACTGAGGAAGCTCCCGAGACGCCCGTCGTCCCGGTAGAGCCACGCCCCATGCGCCTGCGCTGGGGCGTTTCGTCGTTCCAGCCCCTTCCGAGCGGTCCTCATCACCCGGAAGGAGGCCGAGGCTCATGGCGAGGGACCAGGTCGCGCCCGACAAGATCGCCGCCGTTGAGGAGATCACGAACAAGTTCCGTGACTCCAACGCCGCAGTGGTCACCGCGTACACCGGGCTTTCAGTGGCCCAGCTCAAGGAGCTGCGCCGCTCGCTCGGTGAGAACGCCCAGTACCGCGTGGTGAAGAACACGCTGACCAAGATCGCGGCGAACGAGGCCGGGATCAACGAGCTCGACGAGTTCTTCCAGGGCTCGTCAGCCGTCGCCTTCGTCGCCGGTGACCCGGTCGCGGCGGCGAAGGGTCTCCGTGACTTCGCCAAGGACAACCCCGCCCTGGTCATCAAGGGCGGCATCGTCGACGGCGCGCTGTACAGCGCCGCCGACCTGAACAAGCTCGCGGCGCTCGAATCCCGCGAGGTGCTGCTCGCCAAGCTGGCCGGTGGCATGAAGGCGTCCATGGCGAAGGCCGCGGCGACCTTCGAGGCCCCGCTGTCGAAGTTCGTCCGTACCGCGGACGCGCTGCGCAGCAAGCGCGAGCAGGGCGGTGCCGAGTAACTCGGCTCCCGTCGAGGCCGGACCGCCGAGTGCGCCCGGCCGCAGCGGGCCGAAAGCCCGCCGATACGTACACACGGCACCAGCCGAACTAGTGGAAGGACCGCCATCATGGCGAAGCTCAGCCAGGACGAGCTGCTCGAGCAGTTCAGCGAGATGACCCTTCTCGAGCTCTCCGAGTTCGTGAAGAAGTTCGAGGAGAAGTTCGACGTCGAGGCCGCCGCTCCGGCAGCCGTCGCCGTTGCCGCCCCGGGCCAGGGTGGCGGCGCCGCCGAGGAAGCCGAGGAGCAGGACGAGTTCGACGTCATCCTCACCGGCGCCGGCGACAAGAAGATCCAGGTCATCAAGGTCGTGCGTGAGCTGACCTCGCTGGGTCTGAAGGAGGCCAAGGAGCTCGTGGACGGCACCCCGAAGCCGGTCCTCGAGAAGGTCGCCAAGGACGCCGCGGCGAAGGCCAAGGAGTCCCTCGAGGGCGCCGGCGCCTCCGTCGAGGTCAAGTGACACAAGGGGTCCGCTGACCCTTCAGCCAGGGGCGATCACCCACCCGGGTGGTCGCCCTTCGGCGTACCTGGAACGGTCCCGGCACCCCTCGCTGTGGACGCGTATGGTGATCGTCGGTGCCATGAGGCCCTTGACGAACGGGACTCGGCACGCGATTCTCTGGACGCGTCATACATCGATCCGTGTTCCGAGGCATGGATCGGAGACGAAGCGGGAAGTGTTGCGGCAAGCACGTTCCGCCCCGGCGACCGAGGCAGCCGGGACGGGTCGCGGCAGAGAAACAACAAGGGGGGATCCCCTCCCGGAGGAGAGATTGCCACCGGCTGGAGGCGGAGATCGGGGAAGGCTCCCGGTCCCCGGAAGTCTGCTCTGGACATCAGTGGGCCTTGAGGCTACACTGACCCTTTGCGCTGCCTGTTAGCTGCTCCCTGCCCGTCACCAGGGGCCACCGGTATGCGCGTAGAGAGTCCGAGCCCTCGGAAGGACCCCCTCTTGGCCGCCTCGCGCACTGCCTCGACTGCCAATTCGAACAACGGCGCCAGCACCGCCCCGCTGCGTATCTCTTTTGCGAAGATCAAGGAGCCCCTCGAGGTTCCGAACCTTCTTGCACTCCAGACCGAGAGTTTTGACTGGCTGCTCGGCAACGAAGCCTGGAAGTCCCGGGTCGAGGCTGCGCTGGAGAGCGGAAACGACGTCCCGACGAAGTCCGGCCTGGAGGAGATCTTCGAGGAGATCTCCCCGATCGAGGACTTCTCCGGATCGATGTCGCTGACTTTCCGCGACCACCGCTTCGAGCCCTCCAAGAACTCGATCGACGAGTGCAAGGAGCGCGACTTCACCTTCGCCGCTCCGCTCTTCGTCACCGCCGAGTTCACCAACAACGAGACCGGCGAGATCAAGTCCCAGACGGTCTTCATGGGCGACTTCCCGCTCATGACCGACAAGGGCACCTTCGTGATCAACGGCACCGAGCGTGTCGTCGTCACGCAGCTCGTCCGCTCGCCGGGTGTCTACTTCGACAGCTCCATCGACAAGACGTCCGACAAGGACATCTACTCCGCCAAGATCATCCCGTCCCGGGGTGCCTGGCTGGAGATGGAGGTCGACAAGCGCGACATGGTCGGTGTGCGCATCGACCGGAAGCGCAAGCAGTCCGTGACCGTGCTGCTCAAGGCGCTCGGGTGGACGAACGAGCAGATCCTCGAGGAGTTCGGCCAGTACGAGTCGATGCGCGCCACCCTGGAGAAGGACCACACCCAGGGTCAGGACGACGCGCTTCTCGACATCTACCGCAAGCTGCGTCCGGGCGAGCCCCCGACCCGCGAGGCCGCGCAGACGTTGCTCGAGAACCTCTACTTCAACCCGAAGCGGTACGACCTGGCCAAGGTCGGCCGTCACAAGATCAACAAGAAGCTCGGCGGCGAGGAGCCGCTGGACTCCGGTGTGCTCACCACCGCTGACGTCATCGCCACGATCAGGTACCTGGTCAAGCTGCACGCAGGTGAGACCGAGTCGACCTCGGCCGAGGGCGACCAGATCATCATCGAGACCGACGACATCGACCACTTCGGCAACCGCCGTCTGCGCAACGTCGGCGAGCTGATCCAGAACCAGGTCCGCACGGGTCTCGCCCGTATGGAGCGCGTCGTCCGTGAGCGGATGACCACTCAGGACGTCGAGGCGATCACTCCGCAGACGCTGATCAACATCCGGCCGGTCGTCGCCTCCATCAAGGAGTTCTTCGGCACCAGCCAGCTGTCGCAGTTCATGGACCAGACGAACCCGATCTCCGGGCTCACCCACAAGCGCCGTCTCAACTCTCTCGGCCCGGGTGGTCTGAGCCGTGAGCGTGCGGGCTTCGAGGTCCGTGACGTGCACCCCTCGCACTACGGCCGCATGTGCCCGATCGAGACGCCCGAAGGACCGAACATCGGTCTGATCGGTTCGCTCGCCTCGTACGGCCGCCTGAACCCGTTCGGCTTCGTCGAGACGCCGTACCGCAAGGTCGTCGAAGGTGTCGTCACCGACGAGGTGCACTACCTGACGGCCGACGAGGAGGACCGCTTCGTCATCGCGCAGGCGAACGCGCCGCTCACCGACGAGATGCGGTTCGCCGAGGACCGGGTGCTGATCCGCCGGCGAGGCGGCGAGGTCGACCTGATCCCGGGCGACGACGTGGACTACATGGACGTCTCGCCGCGCCAGATGGTGTCGGTCGCGACCGCCATGATCCCGTTCCTGGAGCACGACGACGCCAACCGTGCGCTCATGGGGTCGAACATGATGCGGCAGGCGGTGCCGCTCCTCAAGGCCGAGTCGCCGCTGGTCGGCACCGGCATGGAGTACCGCTGCGCGGTCGACGCCGGTGACGTCATCAAGGCCGACAAGGACGGCGTGGTCCAGGAGGTCTCCGCGGACTACGTCACGGTGGCCAACGACGACGGCACCTACACCACGTACCGCGTCGCCAAGTTCACCCGGTCCAACCAGGGCACCTCCTTCAACCAGAAGGTCCTCGTGGACGAGGGCTCGCGGGTGATCGAGGGCCAGGTCCTGGTCGACGGCCCGTCCACCGACCAGGGTGAGATGGCGCTCGGCAAGAACCTGCTGGTCGCCTTCATGCCCTGGGAGGGCTACAACTACGAAGACGCGATCATCCTCAGCCAGCGTCTGGTTCAGGACGACGTCCTCTCCTCGATCCACATCGAGGAGCACGAGGTCGACGCCCGTGACACCAAGCTCGGCCCCGAGGAGATCACCCGGGACATCCCGAACGTCTCCGAGGAGGTCCTCGCCGACCTCGACGAGCGCGGCATCATCCGCATCGGTGCCGAGGTCGAGGCAGGCGACATCCTGGTCGGCAAGGTCACGCCCAAGGGTGAGACCGAGCTGACCCCGGAGGAGCGGCTGCTGCGCGCGATCTTCGGCGAGAAGGCCCGCGAGGTCCGCGACACCTCCCTCAAGGTCCCGCACGGCGAGACCGGCAAGGTCATCGGCGTCCGCGTCTTCGACCGCGAGGAGGGCGACGAGCTGCCCCCGGGTGTGAACCAGCTGGTGCGCGTGTACGTGGCGCAGAAGCGGAAGATCACCGACGGTGACAAGCTCGCCGGCCGTCACGGCAACAAGGGCGTCATCTCCAAGATCCTCCCGGTCGAGGACATGCCGTTCCTCGAGGACGGCACCCCGGTCGACGTCATCCTCAACCCGCTCGGCGTCCCGTCCCGGATGAACCCGGGACAGGTCCTTGAGATCCACCTGGGCTGGCTCGCCTCCCAGGGCTGGAGCGTCGAGGGCATCGACGCGGAGTGGGCGCGACGTCTCCAGGAGATCGGCGCCGACGACGTCGCCGCCGGCACCAACGTGGCGACCCCCGTCTTCGACGGTGCCCGTGAGGACGAGATCGCCGGTCTCTTCCAGGCCACCGTGCCCAACAGGGACGGCGACCGGATGGTGCTGCCGTCCGGGAAGGCGCACATGTTCGACGGCCGCTCCGGCGAGCCGTTCCCGGACCCGATCTCCATCGGCTACATGTACATCCTCAAGCTGCACCACCTGGTCGACGACAAGCTCCACGCGCGCTCGACCGGCCCGTACAGCATGATCACCCAGCAGCCGCTGGGTGGTAAGGCGCAGTTCGGTGGCCAGCGCTTCGGTGAGATGGAGGTGTGGGCTCTGGAGGCGTACGGCGCCGCGTACGCACTGCAGGAGCTCCTCACCATCAAGTCCGACGACGTCACCGGCCGCGTGAAGGTCTACGAAGCCATCGTCAAGGGCGAGAACATCCCCGAGCCGGGCATCCCTGAGTCGTTCAAGGTGCTCATCAAGGAGATGCAGTCGCTCTGCCTCAACGTGGAGGTGCTGTCCTCGGACGGCATGTCCATCGAGATGCGTGACACCGACGAGGACGTCTTCCGCGCAGCGGAGGAACTCGGCATCGACCTGTCCCGGCGCGAGCCGAGCAGCGTCGAAGAGGTCTGACGGGTCTGGCCGGGACGCGATCGCCAGGCGTTCCGGCCTCCCCCTCGGCCCTGGGGGCCTGGAGGTAACCCCTCCAAACCCCGTTCAGACCATTCATCGACACAACCCTGAGAGGGATTGACGAGAGTGCTCGACGTCAACTTCTTCGACGAACTGCGGATCGGCCTGGCCACTGCTGACGACATCCGTCAGTGGTCCCACGGCGAGGTCAAGAAGCCGGAGACCATCAACTACCGCACCCTCAAGCCCGAGAAGGACGGACTCTTCTGCGAGAAGATCTTCGGTCCGACCCGGGACTGGGAGTGCTACTGCGGCAAGTACAAGCGCGTCCGCTTCAAGGGCATCATCTGTGAGCGCTGCGGCGTCGAGGTGACCCGCGCCAAGGTGCGCCGTGAGCGGATGGGCCACATCGAACTGGCCGCACCCGTCACCCACATCTGGTACTTCAAGGGCGTCCCGTCACGGCTGGGCTACCTGCTCGACCTCGCCCCGAAGGACCTGGAGAAGGTCATCTACTTCGCGGCGTACATGATCACGTACGTCGACGAGGAGCGCCGTACGCGCGACCTGCCCTCCCTGGAGGCGCACGTCGGCGTGGAGCGCCAGCAGATCGAGCAGCGTCGTGACGCCGACCTCGAGGCCCGGGCCAAGAAGCAGGAGGCCGACCTGGCCGAGCTCGAGGCCGAGGGCGCCAAGGCGGACGTGCGTCGCAAGGTGCGTGAAGGCGCCGAGCGCGAGATGAAGCAGATCCGCGACCGCGCGCAGCGCGAGATCGACCGTCTCGACGAGGTCTGGTCGCGCTTCAAGAACCTCAAGGTGCAGGACCTGGAGGGCGACGAGCTGCTCTACCGCGAGCTGCGCGACCGCTTCGGGACCTACTTCGACGGCTCCATGGGTGCTGCTGCTCTGCAGAAGCGCCTGGAGACCTTCGACCTGGACGAGGAGGCGGAGCGGCTCCGCGAGATCATCCGTACCGGCAAGGGGCAGAAGAAGACCCGTGCGCTCAAGCGCCTCAAGGTCGTCTCCGCCTTCCTGCAGACCAGCAACAGCCCCAAGGGCATGGTGCTGGACTGCGTGCCGGTGATCCCGCCGGACCTGCGTCCGATGGTGCAGCTGGACGGTGGCCGCTTCGCGACCTCCGACCTGAACGACCTCTACCGCCGCGTCATCAACCGCAACAACCGCCTCAAGCGTCTCCTTGACCTCGGTGCCCCCGAGATCATCGTGAACAACGAGAAGCGGATGCTGCAGGAGGCAGTCGACGCGCTCTTCGACAACGGCCGCCGCGGCCGCCCGGTCACGGGTCCCGGCAACCGTCCGCTGAAGTCGCTGTCCGACATGCTCAAGGGCAAGCAGGGCCGCTTCCGTCAGAACCTGCTCGGTAAGCGCGTCGACTACTCGGCCCGTTCCGTGATCGTCGTCGGCCCGCAGCTCAAGCTGCACCAGTGCGGCCTGCCGAAGGCCATGGCGCTGGAGCTCTTCAAGCCGTTCGTGATGAAGCGCCTGGTGGACCTGAACCACGCGCAGAACATCAAGTCGGCGAAGCGCATGGTCGAGCGCGGCCGCACGGTCGTCTACGACGTGCTGGAAGAGGTCATCGCCGAGCACCCGGTGCTGCTCAACCGTGCGCCGACCCTGCACCGCCTCGGCATCCAGGCCTTCGAGCCGCAGCTGGTCGAGGGCAAGGCCATTCAGATCCACCCGCTCGTCTGCACCGCGTTCAACGCGGACTTCGACGGCGACCAGATGGCCGTGCACCTGCCGCTGTCCGCGGAGGCGCAGGCCGAGGCCCGCATCCTGATGCTGTCCTCGAACAACATCCTCAAGCCGGCCGACGGCCGGCCGGTGACCATGCCGACGCAGGACATGGTGCTCGGGCTGTTCTTCCTCACAACCACCGAGGAGCAGCGCGAGACCATCGGCAACGACCGCTCGTTCAACTCCACGGCCGAGGCGATCATGGCCTTCGACGCCGGGGAGCTGTCCCTGCAGGCCGGGATCGACATCCGGTTCCCGATCGGATCGGTTCCGCCCGCGGACTGGGCGCCGCCGATGCCGGAGCAGGGTGAGCCGGAGTGGCAGCCGGGCGACGGATTCCGCCTTCGTACGACTCTGGGGCGCGCGCTCTTCAACGAGCTGCTCCCCGAGGAGTACCCGTACGTCGAGTACTCGGTGGGCAAGAAGGAGCTCTCCCAGATCGTCAACGATCTGGCCGAGCGCTACCCGAAGGTCACCGTGGCGGCCGCGCTGGACAACCTGAAGTCGGCCGGTTACTTCTGGGCGACCCGCTCCGGCGTGACCATCGCCATCTCGGACGTCGTCGTCCCCGACGCCAAGCCGGAGATCATCGCCGGTTACGAGGCTCAGGACGAGAAGGTCCAGAAGCAGTACGAGCGCGGTCTGATCACCAAGGACGAGCGCACCCAGGAGCTCATCGCGATCTGGACCAAGGCGACCAACGAGGTCTCCGAGGCGATGAGCGCCAACTTCCCGAAGACGAACCCGATCTACATGATGGTCGACTCGGGTGCCCGAGGAAACCTGATGCAGATGCGTCAGATCGCCGGTATGCGCGGTCTGGTGTCCAACGCGAAGAACGAGACCATCCCGCGGCCGATCAAGGCGTCGTTCCGCGAGGGTCTCTCCGTGCTGGAGTACTTCATCTCCACGCACGGTGCCCGTAAGGGTCTCGCGGACACCGCCCTTCGTACCGCCGACTCCGGCTACCTGACTCGTCGTCTGGTCGACGTCTCGCAGGACGTGATCATCCGCGAGGAGGACTGCGGCACCGACCGCGGCCTCAAGCTGGAGATCGCGGCCAAGGGCGCCGACGGCGTGCTGCGCAAGGCTGTGGACGTCGAGACGAGCGTGTACGCGCGCTGCCTCGCCGAGGAGATCGTCGTCGACGGCAAGGTGCTGGCCCCGGCCGGCACCGACCTGGGCGACGTGCTCATCGACGAGCTCGTGCGGCACGGCGTCGAGACCGTGAAGACCCGCTCCGTCCTCACCTGTGAGTCGGCGGTCGGCACCTGCGCCATGTGCTACGGGCGCTCGCTGGCCACCGGCAAGCTGGTCGACATCGGCGAGGCCGTCGGCATCATCGCGGCCCAGTCGATCGGTGAGCCCGGCACCCAGCTGACGATGCGTACCTTCCACACCGGTGGTGTGGCCGGTGACGACATCACGCAGGGTCTGCCGCGTGTGGTCGAGCTGTTCGAGGCCCGTACGCCCAAGGGCGTCGCGCCGATCTCCGAATCGGCAGGCCGGGTCCGTATCGAGGAGACGGAGAAGACCAAGAAGGTCGTCGTCACCCCGGACGACGGCTCGGACGAGACCTCCTACCCGGTCTCGAAGCGCGCCAGGCTGCTGGTGGGCGAGGGCGACCACGTCACCGTCGGCCAGGCGGTGACCGTGGGTGCCACCAACCCGCACGATGTGCTGCGCATCCTCGGCCAGCGTGCGGTGCAGGTGCACCTGGTCGGCGAGGTCCAGAAGGTCTACAACTCGCAGGGTGTGTCGATCCACGACAAGCACATCGAGATCATCATCCGGCAGATGCTGCGCCGTGTGACGATCATCGAGTCCGGCGACGCGGAGCTGCTGCCGGGCGAGCTCGTGGAGCGTACGAAGTTCGAGGGTGAGAACCGTCGCGTCGTGGCGGAAGGCGGCCACCCGGCCTCCGGCCGTCCGCAGCTGATGGGTATCACCAAGGCTTCGCTCGCCACCGAGTCGTGGCTGTCGGCGGCCTCCTTCCAGGAGACGACCAGGGTCCTGACGGACGCGGCGATCAACGCCAAGTCCGACTCCCTGATCGGCCTCAAGGAGAACGTCATCATCGGTAAGCTCATCCCGGCCGGTACGGGCTTGTCCCGCTACCGCAACATCCGGGTGGAGCCCACCGAGGAGGCCAAGGCTGCGATGTACTCGGCCGTCGGTTACGACGACATCGACTACTCGCCCTTCGGCACCGGCTCCGGCCAGGCGGTCCCGCTGGAGGACTACGACTACGGTCCGTACAACGCCTGACCTTCAGTCAGACGCAGTGAAAGGGCGGTCACCCGAGGGGGTGGCCGCCCTTTCGGCTGCCCGGGTAGCGGGTCAGGACAGCGCTGTCGGCTCTGCCAGTGCCGGGGTCGGCTCCGGTACGTCGTCCAGCGGGGCGCTGTGCACCCAGGACACCGCGTCGAAGAGCTCCTCGGGGCCGAGCGCGGCGAGCATGGCGTTCCTTGCCTCGGCTTCCGCGCCTGACGGGTGGTAGAGGGCTTCGCCCATCCACCGGGACACCTGCTGCACCTTTGCCGTCCGGGTGTGCCGCACGGAATGGAAGCGTTCGAACCGCTCAGGGATCCGGTCTTCGGGGCAGCCGTCGAGCAGAGTGCCGAGGGCCACGGCGTCCTCCAGCGCGGTGCACGCGCCCTGGGCTGCGTACTGGAGCATCGGATGAGCGGCGTCGCCCATGAGTACGACGCGCCCCTCGGTCCACCGGGGCGCCGGGCCACGGTCGCAGAGGACCCAGGTGCGCCAGTCCCGTCCGAGCTCCAGGAGTCTGCGGGGCGTCTCGCACAGTCCGGGGAAGCGCCCCCGGACCTGCTCCTCGGGCACCGGTGCTCCGGCCACCGCCTCGGTCGCGCCGTCGTCACAGGTGACCGCCAGATTGAGCAGCCGTCCGCCGGCGATCGGGTAGTGCACGAAGTGCCAGTCGGGACCCGCCCAGAGCGAGACGGTGTTCCAGCGCAGCTCGTGCGGGACGCCTTCCATCGGTACGACCGCCCGGTAGATGGTGTGGCCGGACACCTGGGGCTCGCCGTCGTCGAGGAGCTGCCGACGTACGGCTGAGCGGATGCCGTCGGCACCGATGAGGCCGTCGCCGGTGATCCGGCCGCCGGAGGAGAGGTGACAGGTCACCGACCCGGGCCGGTTCTCGTATCCGACGACGGTACGGCCGCCGAGCAGGCGCACACCTTCGTGTTCGCGGCATGCCTGGAGCAGGGCCGCGTAGAGGTCTCCCCGGTGTGCGACGGCGTACGGGTTGCCGAACCGGCGACGGTAGGTCTCGCCCGCCGGCATGGTGGCGAGGGGACGGCCCGACAGGCCGTCCCACAGCGTCAGTTCGTCGACGTGCACCGCTGTGCGTTCGACCTGCGCGCCGACGCCGAGCAGGCTGAGCGCGCTGAAGGCGTTGGCGGCGAGCTGGATTCCCGCACCGAGCTCCGCGAACTCCTCGTTCCGTTCCAGGACTTCGACGCGATGTCCACGGCGAGCGATGCTCAGCGCCGTGGCGAGTCCGCCGATGCCGCCACCGGCGACGATGAACTTCGACACTTCTCGACCTCGTTGTTGACGGGACTTGGCGGGACTTGGCAGGACTTGGCAGGAGCCGGCAGGGAGTTGTGGACCCGGGGGGACCACGGACGTACGGGGCGGGACGGGCCGGAAGGCAGTCAGGCGAGGACCTTCTCCGGGCGGTGGTCGGGCTCCAGCAGCGAGGCGACCATGTCGCTCAGGGCCGACAGCCCGTCCGGGCTCAGGACGGATTCGGCGTGGAACTGCACGGAACGGAAGGTGGGTCCGCGCAGCCCGTGCACCTGCCCGGTGAGGGGGTCCCGGCTGACCTCGACGGGCTTCGTAAGGCCCTCGCAGGCGATCTCGTCCGACTCGGCCCGGAGCGCGAAGCTGTTGTAGAAGCCCATGCGCACCTGACGTCCGAAGAAGTCGATCTGCTTCTGCACTCCCTGGTTCGGCTGCTCCCGGCGGACCACCTCGAAGCCCAGGACGGTGCCCAGGACCTGATGGGACAGGCACACAGCCAGGAAAGGGGCACCGGTGTCGAGCAACTGCCGCAGCGTGGAGCGCAATTGAGCGATCTTCGGGTCGTCCTCACGCCGCGGATCACCGGGGCCGGGGCCCATGACGACCAGGTCGTAGGCGTCCGTCCGGTACGGCTCGTCGTACCGGCACACCTCGGCCTCCAGGCCGAGCGCCCCCAACTGGTGCGCGAGCATCGATGTGAACGTGTCCTCGGCGTCGACGATGAGGACACGGCGGCCCGCCAGCCCCGGGACGACGGGGACCGCAGGAGTGTCGCCGGAGTCGTCCAGCCAGAACGCCGCGAGGTCCCTGTTGCGTGCCTCCAGCGCCTGCCGTACCTCGGGGAGCGCAGCGAGACCCGGTGCGGCCGAGCAACCGGCCGCAGCGTCGAGGGGGTCGAGTGCGCGGAGCATGCTGCGCGCCTTCGCGTGCGTTTCGGCGACCTCCGACTGCGGATCGGAGTCGCGGACGAGTGTCGCCCCCACGGCGACGGACAGCCGTCCGGCGCTGATCTCCGAGGTGCGCAGCAGGATCGCCGAATCGAGCGAACGTCCACCGCTGATGTCCCGGCTGATCAGCGCCGCGACGCCGCTGTAGTAGCCCCGCCCCTGGGGTTCGTAGTCGCGGATCACCCGGCAGGCGCTCTCCAGCGGACTGCCCGTCACGGTCGGAGCGAACATCGTCTCGCGGAGGATCTCCCGGACGTCCCGTGTGCTACGGCCCTTGAGGAGGTATTCGGTATGGGCCAGCGTGGCCATCTCCTTGAGGAACGGCCCGACCGCCCTGCCGCCGCCTTCGGTGATGCTGCCCATCATCTTCAGTTCCTCGTCGAGGACCATGCACAGCTCGCCGGTCTCCTTGGGGTCGGCGAGGAAGTCCATGACCTGAGAGGAGCGGGGGCCCTCCGGCGGATAGCGGAAGGTGCCGCTGATGGGGTTCATCACCACGGTGCCGTCGAAGAGGCTGACGTGGCGTTCGGGGGTGGCGCCGACGAAGGTTCGGTCGCCGGTGTGCACCACGAACGTCCAGTACGCGCCGCTCTCGCCGGTCAGCAGACGTCGGAACAGGCTCAGCGCGGTGCGCACCGAGCAGCCGGCCACATCGGCGACGAACGATCTCTTGATCACGAAGTTGGCGCCCAGCCCCAGGCCTATCTCCTGGTCCAGGACTTTTCCGACGATCGACGCGTACTCCTCGTCGTCGATGTCGAAGCGCGCGTTCGTCAACGTGACCGGTTCGTCGGGGAGGTGTTCCAGCACCTCCCCGACCGGGCAGCGGGCCTGCTCGCGCACGGTGAGCGCCAGCAACGGCGCCTTGTCGTCGTGGCAGGCGAAGCCGCGTTCGGTGATCTGGCGGAAGGGCACCATGGCCAGCACCTCGTGGCCCGCCGCTCCGGCCGTTCCCGCCTCGGACAGCGGAAGGTCGGCCAGCCGGGCCACTTCGGTCACGTCGCCGGTCAGAATCTCGACCTGCTGGCCGACCGCGTCGGGACGGTGAAGTACGGCGAAGGGGGGTGACCCCGGACCCAGCAGGCGGTTCAGCAGCTGTAAGTGGTGTGCCGTATCGAGTGCCATGGGCTCCCCTTCGGTGGGTGTGCCGGATGCGGGTCGACGACCGCGCCGCCGGTCGGGCCGCGCGGTGGACGGGAGGTCAGCCGACGGGGGCCGCCGATTCCTGCCGGGTGAGGTCGGCGAGCACCGGCTCGGTGCCGCGCACGACGCTGCACCTGGTGGCTGCGTACTCCAGTGCCATCCGGTGGTGCTCAGCCGAGAAGTCGGCCACGGCGTCGGCGACGAGGAACGTCTCGATGTCGTGGGCGAAGGCGTCCACGGCCGTCATGAGCACACCTACATGCGCGTAGACCCCGCACAGGATCAGCTGGTCGCGGCCGAGCGCGCGCAGATGGTCGAGCAACCCGTTGCGATGGAAGGCGCTGTAGCGCCACTTGGTGAACACCACGCTGTTCGCGTCGGGAGCGATCTCGTCGACGATGCCGCGGTGCTCGGGCGACGTGTTCATTCCCGGACCCCAGAAGTCCCGGAGCAGACCGCGCTGTTCGCCGGTCATCTCTCCGGGCTGCGCGGTGTAGGTGATCGGTATCCGCAGCCGGCGACAGGTGTGCACCAGCGCCCGGGTGTGGGCGAGCAGTGAGCTGCCGGGCTCCTGGTGCGCGGGGAACGGCTGTACGAAGTAGCGCTGCATGTCGTGTACGAGCAGTGCCGCGCGGTCCGGGTCCGGCGTCCAGGCGGCGGTGTTCGCGGGCAGGTCGGTCGGACCGGGCATCGCGTACGGAGCAATCTCGGGGATGGCCAACGCTCTGGTTCTCCTCGTCACGGGTGGGGGCCTGCCTGATCGTGGGTGTGGACCGGGCAGGCCCCGTGGGTGGTTGGTGGTTGGTCGTGGTGGTGGGGGAGGGCCTAGCAGCCGAGGGCTGCTCCGCCGTCGACGCACATCTCGTGCATGGTGATGTGGGACGCCTTGTCGGAGAGCAGGAACTCCACCGCGTCGGCGATGTTCTGGGGCTGCGCCAGACGGCCGAGCGGAATGCCGACCCGGTACGCCTCCGGGTCGCCCTGCAGAGTTCCCGAGGGTCCGCTGCCGTCCTTCCACAGGGAACGCAGCATCGCCGTGTCGGTCGACCCCGGCGCCACCACGTTGCAGCGCACGCCCCGTCCTGCGAGTTCGAGACCCAGGGTCTTCGTGAATGCTCCGGCGGCGGCCTTCGAAGCGCCGTAGGCGGACATGTGCATCCTCGGCACCTGGCCGGCGTTGGAGGTCACCGTGACGATCGAGCCGCGCCCGCGGTCGACCATCCGCCGGGCCACCGCGGTGGAGACGCGGAAGACCCCGCCCACGTTCACGGTGAAGGTCTGCTCCCAGTCCTCCTCCGAGAGGGAGAGCGCCTCCGTGGCCCGCAGTACGCCGGCGCAGTTGACCAGGAAGGACAGCGGGCCGAGAGTCCGCTCCGCGTCGTCGACGACGGCCTCGACGGCGGCGGAGTCGCCCAGGTCCGCCACGAATCCGGTGACCGAGCCGTGCTCACTCGTCGCACCGTGCTCCAGGTCGTGGAGGCCCTGCTTGCTGACGTCCACGGCGGCGACGTCGGCCCCCGCTTCGGAGAGCCTGCGGGTGACGGCCGCGCCGATACCGCCGGCGGCTCCCGTCACGAGTGCCACTGCGCCGGAGAATGCGTTGCTGCCCATCTTCTTCGGACTCCCTGCCATCGGTTCGGCGGTGTAGGTGATCTGGCCACGTCCGGGCGTGCCGGAGCGCGGCAAGGGGGCCGGACGGGAAACGGGGTGTCAGCCTGAGCGGATCTGTGACGGGCTCAGGCCCGCCAGGTCGAGACGACTTCTCGCGCCTGCTGAGGGTTGAGACGGGGATCGCAGAGCGAGGTGCGGACCGAACCGGGGGCGTCTCCCCGCTCGGTCATGCACTCGGTCACCGCGTTGGGGGTGGCTTCCAGATGGACTCCGCCAGGTACTCCGTGCTCGGCCAGGACCGCGTCCTGGAAGGCCTCGAGTTCCCTGACGATGTCGGTGACAGCCCTGGTCTTGAGTCCCAGCGCGTCCTGGAAGGTGTTTCCGTGCATCGGGTCGCAGAGCCAGATGACCGGGTGTCCGGCTTCCCGTACGGCCTTCACCAGCGGTGGAAGAATCCGGTGCGCGTGGTCCACTCCCATGCGGGAGATGAGGACGAGCCGGCCAGGGGTGCGGCCCGGGTCGAGCAACGCGCACAGTTCCAGCAGCGCTTCGGCGGTCATGCCGGGCCCCACCTTGCAGGCAACCGGGTTGACGACCGAGGCGAGCAGTCGCACGTGGGCGCCGTCGGCTTCGCGGGTCCGTTCCCCGACCCACGGCAGATGCGTCGAGGTCAGCAGCAGCTCGCCGCTTTCCAGCTTTCGCAGCAGCGGGAGCTCGTAGTCCATGACCAGCGCCTCGTGGCTGGTCCACAGCGCGTCCGCACCGCCGCCTGAGGCCTCACGGCCGAGGGCCTTGAGGTGGTTGATGACTGCGGCGGACAGTTCGTATCCGGCCGAGAGCCGCCGCAAATCAGGAGCGCGGTCGGTGGCGGTCGTGGCCGGGCCGTTGATGAGATGGCCGCGATAGGCGGGAAGCTCCCGGCCGTCGACGAGTTCTGTCGGTTTCGAGCGCGGCTTGGCGAATTGCCCGGCGATACGGCCGATCCGCAGGACCGGAAGGTCCGCCGCGGATTCCATCGCACGACTGAGCGCGTCGAGCAGCTCGACCTTGGCGCGCACGCCGTCGGCGGTGCACTCGGCCGGGTCCTCGGCGCAGTCGCCTGCCTGCAGGACCCGCATCCGTCCCGCTACGACCTCGGCGAGCAGGGTGCGGAGCCTGGTCACGTCACGGAGCCCGACGAGCCCCGGCCGTGCGGCCAGCTGCTCCCGGGCCTCTTCCGCCAGCCATGGATTGCTCCATGTCGGCTGCTGGCCGGCCGGTCTCCCGGTCAGGGGACGTAAATCCTCGGGACGTAAAGGTCTGAGTGTCTCCTCGGTTTTCCCGTCGTCCGCATAGGTGAGAACTCTCCCCACCAGGCCCCCTAGTTTTTAGATGACAGGAAATTGCCCCGCCACGCATCGGTAAAGCGCACACAAAGAAAGCAGGTGTTTGCATGTGTTACCACTGAAAATGATGCGGGTGTGGACTGTCAGATTCCACGGAACGGCAGTCAGACGCCATTCGCCGCTTGCAAGCGCCCTGCAATCTAAGACCGCCCCCTCAGATGCGTCAAGGGATGTGTTCTTCGTCGCACCGCCCGGCTCGAAGTCGGGCAAAGAGGGGCATTGTCCAGACGGACAGGCCTCTCCGATCAGGGCCTATCACGGAGAGTCAACCCAGGGCGTCTAGAATACCGCCTTTCATGCGCCATGGATCGTATGTCTGTATTGTGCTCATCTGCCACGTTCTCAGGCCTGGGAAATAGTGCTGGACAAAGCTCTGCCTAGGTGTATTAGGGTGGGTCCTGCCTAGAAGGATTAGGTTGCAGCACTATATGCTGCGGCTCGCTCTCACGCGGCTGACCCGTCTGACCCCGGCATTCAGCTGGGCGGGGGGTTTGGCGCAGCGGCGGGTGCCAAGAACGGGGGATCACGGGGAACGGTGCTGCGGCGGACCGGGCGACTCTGGTCGTGGCCGGTGCCGTCCACCTTGTCTTCTCCAGCCGTCGGCCGCGGTCGGCCGACGTGTCTCGACGCCATCCACAGTTGCTTCCAGGGGGACGCATGCGCCTGCTCTTCGTCACAGGGGGCAGTCCGGCGACGGTGTTTCCGCTCACGCCGCTGGCAACGGCCGCGCGCAACGCAGGTCACGAGGTGATCGTCGCCTCCAACGAGGAGACGATGGAGGCCGTCACAGGAGCGGGGCTCCCCGGCACGGTCGTCTCCCGCGTCCCGATCCGGCAGCACATCACGTGCGACCGGGCCGGTCAGGTGCTGCCCGTGCCGTCCGATCCGCAGGAACACATGCGTTACATCGGTCACGGCTTCGGCCGCATGGCCGCGGACTACCTCGAGCCGCTCACCGATCTCGCCCGCGCCTGGCGCCCCGACGTGGTGGTGTGCGGGATGCTCACCTTCGCCGGCCCGCTGGTGGCCGCCCGGCTGGGCGTGCCGTGCGTCCGTCACTCATGGGACTCGGGCGAGCCGCCCGTCGTCGACGTCACCGCTGCCGAGGAACTCGCTCCCGAGCTGGAGCGGCTGGGCCTGGCCGGGATCCCCGACCCCGACCTGTGGATCGACATCTGCCCGCCGAGCGTGCGACCGCCCGACGCGGCGGACGCGCAGCCCATGCGCTACGTGCCGAGCAACCTTCAGCGGCCGGTCGAACCCTGGATGCTGGGCACTCCCGGCACCCGGCGGGTCTGCGTCACCGCGGGGACCAAGGTTGCCCCCGGCTACTTCTACGACTATCTGGTCGAGCTGGCCGAGAAGGCCAAGGAGCTCGATGCGGAACTGCTCGTCGCCGCCCCCGCAGAGGTCGCCGACGAGCTGACCGCCCGGCTCGGCGTGAAGGCCGGATGGCTCCCTCTGGACGTGGTCGCGCGCAACTGCGACCTGTTGATCCATCACGCCGGCGGCGGCACGGCCCTCACCGGGATGGCCTGCGCCGTCCCTCAGCTCCTGATCCCCAACATGCCGAAGCTGGTCCCGCCCTCCCGGCGTCTCGTCGACTACGGCGCGGCCCGGATACTCGAGGCGGGTGAGGACACGCCGGAGGCCATCGCCGAAGCGGCGCGCGATCTGCTCACCGACGGCTCCTACCGGGAGCGGGCAAGGGACCTGGCCCGGGAGATGGCCGCGATGCCGTCCCCGCCCGAGGTGCTCGGTGTCGTCGAGAAGCTGCCCTGAGACGCCGGCCCACCGTCCCGCTCCCCATCCGTCTTGCGCCCCGAAATGAGGATGTCCTCCCATGCATGTACTCGTCACCGGTGGAGCGGGGTTCATCGGTTCCCACTACGTGCGGAAGTTGTTACGGGACTTCGGGCCCGACGAACTGTCCGCGCTCACTGTCGTGGACAAGCTCACCTACGCCGGTCGCAGGGAGAACCTGGCTGACGTCGAGCACGACGCCAGATTCCTCTTCCACCGCGTTGACATCAACGACACCCGGATGCTCGACGACATCTTCCCGGGTGTGGACACAGTCGTTCACTTCGCGGCCGAGTCCCACGTCGACCGCTCCCTGGAGGACGCCGGCGCGTTCGTACGCACCAACATCCTCGGGACGCAGGCCCTGCTGACGGCCGCCCTCCGGCACGGTGTGCAGAAGTTCGTGCACGTCTCGACGGACGAGGTGTACGGCTCCATCGACCGGGGTTCCTGGCCCGAGACGCATCCGCTCCAGCCGAATTCCCCGTACTCGGCGTCGAAGGCCTCCTCCGACCTGCTGGCCCTGGCCCACCACCGGACGCACGGCCTCGACGTGAGCGTCACGCGCTGTTCGAACAACTACGGGCCGATGCAGTTCCCGGAGAAGATCATCCCGCTCTTCGTCACCAGGCTGCTCGACGGCGAGAGCGTGCCGCTCTACGGCGACGGCGCCAACATCCGCGACTGGCTGCACGTCGAGGACCACTGCCAGGGCGTCGATCTGGTCCGCATGAAGGGCCGTGCCGGGGAGATCTACAACATCGGCGGCGGAACCGAGCTGACGAACCGCGAGCTGACCGGGATGCTCCTGGAGGCGTGCGGTGCCGACTGGTCGCGGGTGCGCCGAGTGCCCGACCGCAAGGGCCACGACCTGCGCTACTCCGTGGACTGGAGCAAGGCACGCGACGAGCTCGGGTACGCCCCCCGGCACAGCCTCGCCTTGGGGCTGGACTCCGTCGTGCAGTGGTATCGGGACAACCCGCAGTGGTGGAGGCCGCTCGTTCAGGGCACGGCCACCAGGCCGGGCGCTGCCGTCCTGCGCTGACCGGACCCTCTCGACTCAGGCTCCTCGGAAAGGACGCACCCATGCGTGGAATTCTTCTGGCCGGTGGCTCCGGCACCAGGCTGCGGCCGCTGACCTCGGTCTGCTCCAAACAGCTGCTGCCCGTCTACGACAAACCCCTGTTCTACTACCCGCTGTCCGTCCTGATGCTCGCGGGCATGCGCGAGATCCTCATCATCGGGGACGACAAGAACATCGACGGGTTCCGGGAGTTGCTGGGAGACGGCAGCCGGCTCGGCCTGGACCTGCGGTACGCGGTGCAGGAGGAGCCCCGCGGCATCGCCGAGGCGCTCATCATCGGCCGCGACTTCGCCGGCGACGAGGACGTGTGCCTGATCCTGGGCGACAACATCTGCTACGGGCAGGGCCTGCCGGCCACCCTCAGCCGGGCCGCCGCGAACGTCGACGGCTGCACGGTCTTCGGATACCCCGTCGCGGATCCCGAGCGCTACGGGGTCGCCACGGTGGCGGAGGACGGCACGCTGCTCGGGATCGAGGAGAAGCCCTCCCACCCGAAGTCGAACATCGCGGTCATCGGGCTGTACATGTACAGCAACGACGCCCTGGCGTACGCGGAGAAGATCACCCCGTCCGACCGCGGCGAGCTGGAGATCACCGACGTCAACCGGCTGCTCCTCGCAGAGGGCAGGGGGAGTCTCGTGCAGCTGGGCCGGGGCACGGCGTGGCTCGACGCGGGCACTCAGGACAGCCTGCTGGAGGCGAGCCAGTACGTGCAGGTGCTGCAGAAGCGTCAGGGCCTCCAGATCGCCTGTCTCGAGGAGACCGCGTTCAACATGGGCTACATCGGCAAGGAGCAGCTGGCCGGCCTCGCCCAGGAGTTGTCCACGGGCTCCGCGTACGACAGATACGTCAGATCACTGGTTCCGGCGTGACGCCCGTGGTCCGCCGTCCGAACGCACGCCTCCGAGAACGGGAGAAGAGTTCCGTTGTTCTACCACGTCTGTTTCGTCGTTCCGGACATCGAGCTCGCGATGGACGATCTCGTCAGGACGGCGGGAGTCGAATGGAGCGGAATCAGAGAGGATGCCATCGGCCCGTGGGAATACCGCATGGCTTTCTCCCGCAGCGGGCCGCCGCACTTCGAACTGATTCAGGGGCCGAAGGGCAGTCCCTGGGATTCGACCCTGGGTGCCCGTTGCGACCACGTGGGTTTCTGGACGCGCTCGGTCGAGGAAAGCGCGCAACGGCTCACCGACGACGGATTTCCGGCGGATTTCAGCGGCTGCCCCTATGGACGGCCCTATTCCTATCACCCGGTGGAAAGCCTGGGAGTCCGGCTGGAAATGATGGACGTCTCCCGCCAGTCCGCGTTCCTGGACTCCTGGAACCCGGGCGGCGGAAGCATGCCTGCCTTCGACGCGTGATACGACGCGAGACACGTACGCCGACGGCGTCTCCGGTCCGGCCCGCCGTTGCGGGGGCCGGACCGTCGACGCGCGTAGTCAGCCGTGGGCGCGCCTCCCGCGGAGGGTTATGCGGGTCGCGCCATGCGGTGCAGCAGCTGGGACAGCACCTCGCGGAGTTGTTCGTACGGAGCGTCGCCGAGCTTCTCCGTACGCCAGGCCACGAAACCGTCCGGGCGCACCAGCACCGCTCCGGAGTCCTTGATGCCCGCCGCAACGGGCCATCGGCCCTCGGTGTCCGCCAGTTCGCCTCCCGCACCTGGGCCTGCGCCGAGAACGTGAGCGCCGACAGGTACGCCCATAGCGTCCGCCGCCTCGCGCATCGCGGGCAGCCAGGCCTCTCCCGCGGGGCCGGCGAGCAGCGTGAAGCGGCCACCCACCAGGTCCAGCGTCGAGACGTGCCCGTCCGGGCCCTTCAGCCACACGTGTGGCACCCGGGAGCCCGGGGCTCCGTCCAGCGCCAGGCCGATCTCCTCGGTGGAGGGCAGCTCGGGGACCGCGTCCACCACCGCGCCGGACTCGTAGCGGTAGCCGAGGTGCACGACGGGGGCGTTGAGCGCTCCGGCGGCGGCTCGTTGCGCGACGGCCTCACTGCCGCGGCCCCAGTGGAGCGAGGGGTCTTTCAGGCGCAGAGTCGACTGTTCCATCGCTGTCAGGGCCACCGGGCGGCGCTCGGCCCCGTACGAGTCGAGCAGTTCCTCACCGGCTTGGCCACGGCAGACCAGGGCCAGCTTCCAGGCCAGATTGTGCGCGTCCGCGACGCCGGTGTTCATGCCGAACGCGCCGACCGGCGGGATGGTGTGGGCGGCGTCACCGGCGAGGAAGACGCGGCCGTCCCGGAACCGGTCGGCCACTGTCCCCCCGGCCTGCCACGGCAGCACGCCGACGATCTCCACGTCGAGGTCGGGCACCCCCACGGCGGCGCGGATACGGGCCCGGCAGCGCTCAGGGGTGAAATCCTCCAAGGACTCGCCCGCCTCCGGGTGGTAGTAGGAGTGGTAGATCCACTCCCGGTCGCCGTCCACCGGCAGCAGCCCGCCCGGCGCCTCGGGGCTGGTGATGTTGCACATGATGAACGTACGTCCACCGGTCTGCGCGCTCAGGTCGGCGCGGAAGAGCGTGCTGACCACGGGCGGCCCCAGCGGCCCCGGACCGGAGGTCCCGATGCCCAGCCGCCCGCGGACGGAGCTCCTGGCGCCGTCGGCTGCGATCAGGTAGCGGGCGTGCACGGTGAACAGGCCTTCAGGGCCCCGCAGTTCGGCCGTGATTCCGTCGTCGTCCGCCTGCCAGTCGAGCAGCTCCGTGCCGAACTCGACCTCGGCGCCGCAGGACCGCGCGGCCGCTGCGGCCACGGTGTCCAGCCGGCCCTGGGGGCAGGTGCCGCGGAGCGTCTGCGGCGTGACCTGGCGGAAGTCGTCCATCCGGGGCGGGGCCTCGTCCGCCAGTGCGGGGACGTCGGCCTCGGCAAGGGTCGGTGTGGAGAACATCTGCAGATTGCTGCCGGTCATGTCGACGCACACGGCGTCCACGTCGTCCGTGAGGCCCGCCTCGCGCAACAGCTCGACGGTACGCGGACCTATGCCCATGGCCCGGGGATGGGCCAGAGGCGCCTCGTGCCGTTCAGCCACGAGAACCGAAACGTTGTGCCTGGAAAGGAACAGGGCGCTGAACAGGCCTACCGTGCTTCCCCCCGCTACCAGGACGTCAACCTTTCTACCGCACATGAATGTCCTCTCTGCCTCTTTTTTCTCGGCATCTCGAATTCGGTTTCCATGCGGCAGTGCCGGGCCAATTCGTCTGCCCGGTCCTGCGGAAAAGGGAGTCAGCCGTACATTGACTCAAGAAATGCCGGACTGTCAACCAGTGGCAGTTCCGGAGCTGTTGAAAGGCGGTTGCCCCAATTGATCCAGAGTGACGTGTCACCGTTCCGAGCGAGCAGCCGGTCCCACGCTTTCCGGAATCTCGCGGACCGGTTCGCCGGGCAGAATTCCTCTCCCCATCCGCGCGTATGCGCAGCGGTCCCTGGAATCGGGCGCCCGGGTGCGCGGGCCGACGCGGACCGTTCGGGCACGTGCGTGGCGCGGACCGCAGGTCCGTTCCACCGGGGGGAGCGGTCATGACGGCCACGGGAGCGCGCACGGCTCTGGTGACCGGCGCGAGCAGAGGCATCGGACGGGCCGTCGCCGAGCGTCTCGGCCGCAGGGGAACGGTCGTCGCGGTCCACTACGGGCACGACGAGGCCGCGGCGAAGGAGGCCGTGGAGGCCGTCCGTGCTGAGGGCGGCGAGGCCTTCCCGGTGCGCGCCGAACTCGGCGAGGTCTCCGCCGCGGACGTCCTTTTCGGCCAGGTGGAGGAGGGGCTGCGGGAACTGACCGGCTCCACCGGGCTGGACGTGCTGGTGAACAACGCGGGGATCGGCTGCCGCGGTGACATCGCCGGCATCACCCCGGAGGCACTCGACCGGGTCTACGCCGTCAACGTACGGGCGCCGGTCCTGGTGGCGCAGCGGGCACTGCCACTGCTGCGTGACGGGGGGCGGATCGTCAACGTGTCCTCGGCGGCCTCCCAGGTCGCTCATCCGCAGATCCTCGGATACGCCATGAGCAAGGGGGCCATCGACGCCTTCGCCCGGTCGCTGGCCAAGCAGCTCGGTGAGCGGGGCATCACCGTGAACAACGTCGCTCCCGGGCTGATCGACACCGACTTCCACGGGGACCGTCTGAAGGATGCGAAGGAGGCGGCAGCCGCCGCGTCGCAGTCCGTCTTCGGGCGTATCGGGCAGGTGGCCGACGTCGCCGACGTGATCGCCTTCCTGACTTCCGAGGAGGCCCGATGGGTCACGGGCGAGCGCCTGGAGATCGCGGGCGGAGCCTACCTGTGAGCGCGGCCGGGATTCCCCGCGCGAGCCGTCCGGAGCTGTTCAACGTACGAGCCATACCGGCGGGGCGCTTCCCGCCGGCACTCTGAACTGGGGTCAACATGCTTCTCCACGATGTCTACATCGATGCGCTGGGTGTTCGTCTCGGCGAGCAGCTGGACTTGGCCGACGCGGTCGCCGACGGGCGCTACCCCGCGTCGGAGCACACAGCGAACGGATTGCTCGGTGCGGTGTGCTCCGACGACGAGTTCGCTCCCGACATGGCCATCACCGCGGTGCGGCAGGCCATGGAACGCGGCAGCGTGGACCCGGCCGACATCCGGCTGCTGCTGCACGCCAGCACCTACTTCCAGGGACAGGACATCTGGACCCCTGCCTCCTACATCCAGCAGCACACATTCGGTGGCCGGGCGCCGTCGATCGAGGTCGACCAGAAGTCCAACGGCGGCATGGCCGCGCTGGGACTGGCGGTGAGTTACCTGTCCGCCTGCGACGACGACGGCGCCGTCGTCATCACCACCGGCGAGCGCTTCTGCGCGCCGGGCTGGGACCGGTTCCGCAGTGAGAGCGGCACGGTCATGTCCGACGGCGGTACCGCGATGGTTCTCTCGCGCCGGCCGGGTTTCGCGCGGATCCTCTCCTCCGTCCTCACGTCGGACCCCTCCCTGGAGGGCATGTACCGGGGCCGGAAGCTGAAGGACGCGCCGGCCTCCGGCGACAAGCCGATCAACATGCGAGCGCGCAAGACCGAGTTCATGCGCAAGCACATGAGCGACCTCGAGGCGATCTCACTGCAGGTGGCCGGAGGTGTGGGTGCCTGCATGCGGGAGGCGCTGGACGAGGCCAAGACCGACGTCGCCGACGTGCGGCGCTTCGTCATGCCCAACGTCGGCCAGACAGTCCGGTGGTGGCAGATGCTCGCGGAGATGGGCATCGGCAAGGACCGCACCACGTGGGAGTTCGGGCGGACGATCAGTCATCTCGGGGCGGGGGACCAGGTGGCCGGCCTGGACCATCTGCTGGCCGCGGGGGAGCTGGAACCGGGCGACCGCGTCGTCATCGCCGGCACGGGCTACGGCTTCAACTGGGGCTGCGCCGTGCTGGAGATCGTTTCGAACCCGTCCTGGAGCACGGCGCGCAACGCATAGCCAACCCTGCACTCGGGCGGCGCCGCAGCCGCACGACCGATCTCTTCCGCGTCAAGGAGTCACATGCCTTTCCCACCTCTCGTCGATCCTGTGGACGAACTCGGTGACGACGATCTGCGTCGGCACGCACGCCAGCTGATCCTCGCCGACATCGGCGCCGTGGGTCAGCGCAGACTGCAGAACAGCAAGGTCCTCGTTGTCGATGCCGATGAAATCGGAGGACCGGTTCTCGCGCATCTCGCGGACTCCGGTGTCGGACAGCTCGGAATCATCGACACCGAGCCTTTCGGTGAATTGGACCGGTATCTGGGAATGCCCCGTGCCGAGTCCGCGTCAAAGGCTTCGAATACCCGCGCGGACAGGTGGGCCGAAGAGCTGCGGATATCGCATCCCACTGTCTCAACGGTGGTGCATGCCGAAGGTCTGAACGCGTCCGACGCGGCCTCGATCCTCGACCGCTACGACGTCATCGTTAGCGCAAGCGAAGACCCTGCGCGGTGCTACCTGCTCGACGACGCGTGCGCGGCACTGGGGAAGCCCTTCGTGTGGGCAGGGGTCGACCGGCTCCGCGGTCGCACCTCCGTCTTCTGGGACAGGAACGGCCCCACCTACCGCGACCTGCATCCACAGCCGCCGGCCCTCTACTTCCGTGGCATGGCCGGGTTCCTGAAGATCCTGGGCGCCTCGATGGCGGCCGCGATGACGGCGGAGACGGTCAAGCTGATCACCGGCTGCGGGGAACCGCTGGTCGGCCGGGTCCTGGAGAACGACGTCCGGAGTGGGCGCTGCTCGGACACGCCGCTCACGCGGAAGCCGATGACCAGCCGTCCCGCACAACTGACCGCCGCGGAACCGTTCTTCGGCCTGCTGTCACCCGCCGCGGCGGAGGCCGCCCGGGAGTCCACCATCTCCGTCGAGGAGCTCAAGTCGCTACTGGACGGCGAGGCGCCGCTGTGCCTGGTGGACGTACGGGAGGCTGACGAGCACGAGTTCTGCGACCTGCCGGGTTCGGTCCTGATGCCCAAGGGGGACTTCCTCGACGGGGACGCCGCTGGACGGCTGCCGCAGGACAGGAAGGTCGTGCTGTTCTGCCGGGCCGGGATCCGCTCGGCGGAGGTCCTGGCGGTGGTCAAGAAGCACGGGCACCCCGACGCCGTCCACCTCGGCGGCGGCATCCTGGACTGGGCCGAGCGCATCGACCCCGGACTGCCCGTCTACTGACCGGCCACGAGGCGCGGACGGCGCCGGTCCCGGTCCCGTACCCGACGACTCCCGTCGTCCGGCTACGAGACCGGGACCGAGGCGCAGGTCAGCGTGGCACCCGTGAGACGGGCACGCAGTTGCCGTTCTCCGTCCGGTAGCTCCAGTGCGCCCCTTCGCGTACCAGCTCCGTGACGGCATCGAGGAAACGCGTCACGTGCTCGTCCGGTGTGCCCGCGCCGAAACTGACACGGACGGCGTTCAGCCCTCCGCCTCCAGGCCCGTCCGGGGCTCCGCAGTGCCCCGGCTGTTCCGGCGCGCCCCCCAGCAGGGTCCGTACCAGTGGGTGCGCGCAGAAGAGACCGGCGCGCACCCCGATGCCGTACTCGGCGGAGAGCGCCGCGGCGAAGTGCGCGCTGTTCCAGCCTTCCACGACGAAGCTGACCACACCGACCCTGGGGCAGTCCTCGTCCAGCAGGGACAGCATGCGCAGGCCCGGTACGCGGGAGAGCCCGTCGGTGAGCTGGGAGAGCAGCCGCTTCTCGCGGGCCACCAGCGAATCGAAGCCCGCCTCGGTCAGCGTCCGGCACGCGGAGGCCATCGCGTAGACCCCGACGACGTTCGGGCTGCCGGCCTCGTGCCGCTTGGCGCCCTCGTGCCAGGCGACGGCCATCCTGCCGCCGGCCGTCGCGACCTGCTTGCTCGCGCCGCCGCCGGCCAGATACGGCGCGCCCTTCTCGAGCCAGTCGGCGCGACCGGCGAGCACACCGGCCCCGAACGGTGCGTAGAGCTTGTGGCCCGACAGCGCGACATAGTCGATGTCCAGCGCGGCGACGTCCACCGGATGGTGCGGGGCCAGCTGTGCCGCATCCAGCACGATCCGCGCGCCGTGTGCGTGGGCGGTCGCGGCGAGCTCCTCCACCGGCCAGATCTCTCCGGTGACGTTGGACGCGCCGGTGACGCACACCAGCGTGGGGCCGTCGTGCCGCCCGTCGGCGAGTGCCTCGTCCAGCAGCTGCACCGCAGCGCGGCGTGAGCGGGGGGCGGGGAGGTAGTGCACGTCGGCCTTCCGCCACGGCAGCAGCGAGGCGTGGTGCTCGGTCTCGAAGACGAGGACGCGCGTGCTGTCGGGGAGCACAGAGGCCAGCAGGTTGAGCGAGTCCGTGGTGGAGCGGGTGAAGACCACCTGGTCGTCGGGGCGGCACCCGAGGAACTCCGCCACGGTCGACCGGCTCTGCTCGAACAGGTCGGTGGAGAGCTGTGAGAGATAGCCGGCTCCCCTGTGGACGCTGCCGTAGTACGGCGCGTACGCCGCGACGTCCTCCCAGACCCGCTGCAGCGACGGTGCGCTGGCGGCGTAGTCCAAGGCCGCGTAGGGCACCTCGCCCCCGGTGACCAGAGGTACTACGACATCGCTCCCGAGGACCGGCAGCGGAGCGTCACAAGCCCGCTCGGGGGTGACGGATGCCTCGGTCTCGGACATGCTGAACTCCCTTGTGAGGACGGGTGTGCGTGGGCCGCGGTGGCGGCGGATGAAGATCGGGGGGCGTCCGGCGGGCGGAGCCCGGCACCGGCCGGTCCGCGGCGCTTCCCGGTGGCGGTGAAGGCGGGGGACCGGCTGTTACGAGCCTGGCAGAAGCGGGCGCCCGGCTGTAGTGGCGCGGTGGCCCGTGCAGGTCGTGACCGGGAGAGGACAGCGGGAGAGCGGGTGTCAGCTTGCCCGGCGTTCGAAGGCCTCCGGAGCGCCGAGGGGATCGGGACCGGCCAGGGTCTCGGGAGCATCCGGCACCTCGGAGACGGCCAGTGGATCCGGAGCGTCCAGGATCTGGCTGGTGCGGCCCGCGATGACCCCGGCCTCGAAGCGGCTGCTCGCGCCGAGCCGGCGCAGCAGCGAGGAGACGATCCGGCGCAGGGTGCGGGGCGAGACCTGCAACTCGCGGGCGATCGACTCGTCCTGCCGCCCCTTCGCCCAGAGCCTGAGGACGACCAGCTGCTGGTCGGTGAGCCGGAACGGCCGTTCGGCCGGGCCGACGTCCTCCGTCTCGCCGTCGTCCGGTTCGGGGAGCTGAGTGCACGGCATGATCCCCGCCGCACCGTCCCAGCAGAACTCGAAGATGCGGACCATCAGCTGCACGAGCGTCGGCTGCCGGACCAGCAGGAGCTTCTCCGGAGGGCAGACCAGGGCCATCCTGTCGTCCACGAGGATCATGCGGAACGGCAGCAGTGGCGCTATCCGGACCTGTACGCCCCGGCCGGCGAGTTTCTCCAGGTAGGCGGCGGCACGGGCGGACTGCAGGGCAGAGGGCTGATGGATGGTGCGGACCGTCACGCCTTGCTCGCGGCCGTACTTCTCCCGCTCCAGCCACTCGCCCATCAGCCGCCGGGTGATCACCGACGGGTGGATCACCCGGATTTGCTGCTGCGCCAGTGCGGCGACGGAGTCCAGCAGTTCGCGCTCCCGTTCCGGGTCCGTGATCTCCTCCACGCCGGGGGTCGCCGAGGCCGCGTCGGAGGCGTACGAGGAGCACAGAGCAAGCGCGGATATTTGCGCTTGTATAGATTGCGCGTGGAGCGAAGCCGCGCCCAGAGCCCGCTCTTGCTGTGCCAGCAACCGCGTCAGAGTCCCCAGCGGTGCGTCGTCTAACGGCGTTGTTTCCGGAATCACGCAATCCCCCACTATTCCCGGTCTCGATGACCTGACTGCTAGCGGTCACGGCCGCCACAGGCCAATTTAAGGTCTACACGGAAGAGTTCACTCCTGGCAAGATCAATAGAGAAACGTGAGCCAACCCTTAGGAAGGGCGGCTCCGTTCGCTATCCGCCTTGAGGAACAGGGAGAGCAGTAAATGATCAGCACTTTCGCTGCCTCTGCAGGGATTTCCCAGGATTCGGCGCTCGAAGCGCGATGTTGAGGAACGACAACAGGAAGGCAGGGGCAGCCCGGTGAAGGATTCCCTATCTGTCCTGGGCCGTGCGCCCGTCGCGCGGATCCCCGGTGCTCTGGAGCGTCCCGGCGCCGAGACGTACGCCGACGGCCCTCCCGGCGACCCCGCGAGCGGGGCCGAGGAGTTCTGGAAGCGGATGACGCTGTCCGCAGCGCCGGCCGAGGTGTCCTCACCACCTCGGATACCCGTGCCGGCGGAGCTGCGCTCCGTGCTGTCGCTGTTCGAGACCGCGGTCCGCGGATCGGTGACCGGCGAGCCGTCAGCACCCTCGGCGGGAGCCCTCTACCCGTACGAGCACTACGCCGCCGTCCCCCATCCGCAGGGCGCCGCGGTCTACGCGGTGGACCCGGTCCAGCGCCGCTGCCGCCTCCTGCGGGCGGGCCCCCAGGTAGTCCACGCGCTCGAGCAGAGCGGTCTGGATGCGCCGAGGGAGCAGACCTCGGTCGTGCTGAGCGTGGTGCGCCCCTGGCTGTCGATGCGCAAGTACGGCGACCGCGGATATCTGTACGCCCAGCTGGACACCGCGCACCTCGCCACCCATCTGCTGTGCCTGGCCTCCGAGAACTTCGCCGGAGCCGAGCTGCGCACCCGGCTGATCAGCACTTCGCTCTCGCTCCTGCTCGACTTCGGCGGCAACTGCCGTTTCGTGCACAGTGCGTTGGTCCTGCAGGGCGGGACGACGGCCGACGGAGCCGGCGCCGACGGCGGACCGGACTCCGGCGGAGCGGCGACGGACGTCGCGCAGACCTGGCGGTGCGTGGACGACCGCATGGGGGCACCGCTCGGACGTGCCGCCTGCTGGCCGGAGACGGAGTGCTGGCAGACCCTCACCGAGTACCGTCCCCGCTCCGCGGTCTCCCCTGCGGTACCCGCGGCACCCGCCGCGCTGTTCCCGGGGGTGCAGGAATCGGCCCGCCGCCAGGCCTTCCCGCGCCGGTCGTCACTGACCGAACTGGCGGCGCGGCGCCGCTCCACCAAGGACTTCGGCGCGGCAGCGCTCCCCGGGGACGCCCTGGAGCACACCCTGGCCGCTCTCGGTACTCCGCTCACCACCGATCTGCCGGAAGTGACCGGCCTGGGCGCGACCCTCGTCGTACGAAGAGTCGAGGGCATGGCGCCGGGCTGCTACCCGATCCATGGCGACGGCCTCGCCGATGCCTGTGCCGCCGCCCCCGACGGGGACGAACTCGTCCGCCTGTGCATGGGCCAGGAACACCTGCGGCACACCGGCGCCGTCGTGCTCTTCCACGCCCCGCGCGGGGAGCTCTTCCGGCACGGGGCCCGCGGTGTGGACGACGCCCTGCTGCGGGCCGGCGCACTCGCGCATCTGCTCTATCTCGGTTCGACCGAGGCGGGGAGCGCCATCACCACCATCGGCGGCTTCGACGCCGGCCGTTGGGGCCGCCTGGCCGCTCTGCCGAAGGGCCACGAGGTGGTCTACGTGGCGATGCTCGGGATGCCGGGAGAGTCCACGGTCAAGCTCGACCGGCTGAACCGTGCCTACGCCCACAACGAGAGGTGACAACAAGTGCTCGGTGACCTCATCACCACGGCGCTGCGGGAACACGGGGACCGCCTGGCCGTGGCCGACAGCCGCACCACCTACACCTACCGGGAACTGGAGCAGCTGAGCTCCTACACGGCCCGCGAACTGGCCACGCGGCTGCCCGCTGACGCGGGTCGCCTCCGGGTGGGCCTGCGCGCGGGCAACTCCGCGGCGTACGTGGTCCTCTACCTCGGACTGCTCAGGGCGGGCTGTGTCCCCTTCCTCCTCGACAAGGCGACCGGCCCGCAGGAGACGCTGGACATAGCCGACGACTGCGGCCTCGACCTGCTCGTTCACGAGGCAGGTGCCGGCACGCCGCCGGGAACCGAGAGCAGGGGAGCCGTGCGCGGGCTCTCGCTCTCCGCCTTCACCCGTACGGAAGGGGCAGCCGAACGCCCCGAACTCCACGAGACCACCGAGGTCTGCCGTTTCACCTCGGGGTCCACCGGCCGTCCAAACTGCATCGAGTTCTCGGGACACGCGGTGCACCGCGCCGCCGTCAACTGGGTCGACGGCACCGGCCTGACCGGCGAGGACCGCATCGTGTGCTTCGCCTCGCTCTCCAACGGTCTCGCCTTCAACACCTCGCTGCTGGCAGCCTTCCTGCCCGGCGCGCAGCTCCACCTCGGGCACGGACTGCCCACCTCCGGCAAGGTCGTGCGGGGGCTCGACCAGAGCGAGGCGACCAGGCTGGTCGGCTTCCCCGCACTGTTCGAGTCGCTCGTGCGGCGCGGCACGGGACTCGGCGGCTTCCAGCACCTGCGCATGGCGATCTCGTCGGCCGCGCCGCTGAGCCCCGAGGTCAAGGCCCGGTTCACGGAACTGACAGGTGTGCCCGTGCAGAACTACTACGGAGCCGCGGAAGCCGGGCCTCTCACCTTCGCCACCGACCCGCTCACCGACCCGGGCCTGGGCCAGCCGCTGCCGGGAGTCTCCCTGCGAGCCGGTACCGGCGCCGGGCAGGAAGACGTCGTGGAGGTCCGCAGCGAATCCATGGGGACCCGGTACCTCAACGTGGCCGGCCTGCTGGAGAGCAGGACCACCGCCGACGGGTACTACCGCACGAGCGACCTGGGCTACCTGGACGGCGGCAGCCTCGTACTGACCGGCCGTACCAGCCAGGTCATCAATGTCGGCGGTCGCAAGATCGACGCCGTCGAGGTCGCGGAAGCACTGCGCGGGGCCGAGGGCGTAGAGGACGCCGTCGTGCTGGAGGTGACCGACCGGCACGGAGGTGCCGCGCTGGGAGCCGTACTCGCAGGTGACTCCTCACTGGACCTCGCGGTTCCACGCCGGCATGTGGCCGGACGTCTGGCGGCGCACAAGGTGCCGACCATGCTCCGGGTCGTACCGCAGATCCCCCGCGGTTCCAGCGGCAAGCCGTCGATGGCGGAGCTGCGCGGCATGTTCGAGCCCATCAAGGAGAAGGCATGACATCGAAGGAGACCTCAGCCATGACGGTGCCCCAGGCGGACACCCTGCGCGCCCGCATCGTCGGCATCGTGCTCCACTCCGCGGAAGGCGACCTCTCAGAGGCGGATCTGGCCGCCGCGGGCTGGTCCCTGTCCGGGGTGAGTTACTCCTCTCTCTCCTACATCCGCATGATCGACGCGGTGGAGAACGAGCTCGGGGTCTACCTCGACCCGGAGGAGGAGAGCGAGCGCTTCGAGACGATCGAGGGCATCGTGGGACTCGTCAACGAGCACCTCGGGGAGACGACCGGTGCCTGAGCCCGTCATAGGTGTCGCGGGCCTCGGCAGGCTCGGCGGCACGCTCGCCCGGAAGTGCGCCGAAGAGGACATACTCGTCCACGAGTTCGATCCACGTCATCCGGAGAAGTGGGAGTCCCTCCTCGCTCCCGACGTGCTCGTCGACTGCAGCGCCGCCCCGGCCGTACGGCACGCGGTCGAGCTGTGCACCCGGCTGCGGGTGCCGTTGGTGGAGTGCGTCTCCGACCTGGACGAGGAGCACCTCAGGCTGCTGGACGGGCTCGCGCAGCACGTCCCGGTGGTCCGCGCCACCAACCTCTCGCTCGGCAACTACCTGATGACCCGGTCCATGGAACTGGTTGTTCAGGCGGTGCGCACCATGGACCGGGCCGGCATCACCGGCATCGTGCCGGAGGCGGCCGTGCTGGAGCGCCACCCCGCGACCAAGACCCACCGGCCCAGCGCCACCGCCACGGCCCTGGCCCGTCGATGGGAGGACGGCACAGGCAGCAGCGTTTCCGACGTCGCCTCGCTGCGGGCCGGCGGCGCGGTCAGCGATCACGAGATACGGCTGACCTGGCCGGAGCAGACCTTCACCGTCAGCCACGGCGTGCTGTCCCTGGACGCCGCGGCCTCCACCGCGATCGGTGTGGCGGGCTGGACCGTGGGCCGAAGCCCCGGCCACTACGCCGTGCACGACATCTTCGACGACATGCTCGCCTCGATGGGCGGGCCCGGTGCCGGGCCGGACCGGGGTGATCACGTATGAGTGCCTCGAGCGCTGCCGGCTCTCCCCGTGCCGCGGGACGACTGGCCGTCCAGATCGCCCTCGGCGCCAGGATGCTGTCCATCGACGGGCACGACGACTTCAACCAAGGCCAGATCTCGGCCCGGTTGCCCGGTTCCGACACCTTCTACATCAAGAACGCCCTGTGCGGGTTCGACGAGGCCACTCCCGACCAGGTGGTCGCGGCGTCGGTTCACGCGGACTCGCCGGTCGATCCGCTGGCACCGCCCGAACTCCCGCTGCACCAGGCCGTCTACCGCGCCCGCCCCGACGTGAACGGCATCGTTCACAGCCATGCACCGCACACCCTGGTGTTCGGTGCCACGGACCTGCCGGTCCGCCCGGTGTCGCACGAGGGCGCCCACTTCACCGACCGGCTCGGCCTCTTCACCGACACCAGCAACACCGTGCTCGACCAGGAGACGGGCGAGGCCATAGCCAAGGCGCTGGACGAAGGCGAAGGCGTTCTCCTGCGCAACCACGGCGGCGTCGTGGTCGGCAAGAGCGTCCGTCATGCCGCCGTGTTCGCGCAGGTGCTGGAACGCGCCTGCCGGCTCCAGCTGCTGGCGGAACAGAGCGGGCAGTCGTACCACTGGTCCACCGAGACGGATGTCCGGCTCAAGCGCGACTTCATCTACGCCGACCTGTCCGTCCGCTCCTACTGGGACTACGCCGCCCGCCGCGTCGCCCGCGTCTGGCCCGAGGCCGCCGACTGGCGCAGCGGGTGAGCGACACCGGCAGCCCGGAGCGGACGAGGGAGGTGCTGGTGGTCTGCGCCGGCCTCTCTGCCGTACCGCAGCGTCCCGAGCTGCTGGCGGACACCGAACGGGAGAGGGCCGCGGCCCTTCCGCCCATACGGGCACGGGAGTACAGGGCGGGCCGGGCGCTGCTGCGCTGGGCGTTGGGCAGAAGCCTCGGCGAGTACGCGCTGCAGTACCGGATCGGAACAACGGGGCGCGGCAGGCCCGTCGTCCGGGAGGCTCCGGACATCGGGGTGAGCATCTCTCACGGCGGCGGCGTGGTCGCTGTCGCGGTTGCCCGCGGCCGGAACGTCGGTGTGGACACGGAGCAGCCCGTGCCGCCCCGGCCCGGACTGGTCCGGCGCTGCTGTTCCCCGGCCCAGAGGCAGGAGCTGGCCGCGGAGCCGTCCGGACGGCAGGCATCTCTGCTCGCCCGCTGCTGGACGGTGCACGAGGCACGTGCGAAGGCGGCCGGTACCGGTCTGCCCCGCCGATTCCCGGTGCTGCCCGGGCCGTTGAGGGCGGACGGCGGTGTCGCGGGAGGCATCGGCTGGCGCGTACTGCCGTCGTTCGCCGGGGCGGCGGTGACCGTCGCCTTCGGCGCGCCCTGGCACCGGCCCCGGCTCCGGCTGGCGGTGCTCGGCTGCGCCTCCCGTCCCCTCAACGACTCCACCGAATTTGACGAGGACTGAACCGATGCAACCTTCCGACTCGCCCGGCGTCTCCCTCCCGGCCGTACAGGCGGGCGGCGGCTCCGCGCCGGCCGCAGATCTCCTCGCCCTGGTCGAGGAGCTGGCGGAGAAGGAACTGGCCCCGCGCGCGGACGACTTCGAGGAGCGTGCCGAGTTCCCGCGCGATCTGCTGCGCACCCTCGGCAAGGCCGGCCTGCTCGGTCTGCCGTATCCGGTGGAGTACGGCGGCGGAGGCCAGCCGTACGAGGTCTACCTGGCGGTGCTGGAGCAGCTCGCCCGCCGCTGGTTGTGCGTGGCCCAGTCCGTCAACATCCACGTCCTGTCCTGCTACGGGGTCGCGGCCTACGGGAGCGAGGCGCAGCGTGCCGAGCTGCTGCCGCGGATGCTCGGCGGCGACCTGCTCGGAGCGAACTGCATCTCCGAGGCCGAGGCCGGTTCGGACATCTCCGCGATCGGTGCCTCCGCCGCGCTGGACGGCGAGGAGTACACCGTCACCGGAACCAAGGCCTGGACGAGCCACGCAGGGCAGGCCGACTACTACAACCTCTTCTGCCGCACGGGCCGGTCGGGGATCCGCGGGCTGTCGCTGCTCATGGCCGACGCACACACGCCAGGGCTGACCGTGCAGCTGCCCGAGCGGAAGATGGGCGTCCGCTCCTCGCCGACCGCGGCCGTCGTCCTGGACCAGGCCCGAGTACCGGCCGGGCGGTTGATCGGCCGTCCCGGCAAGGGCTTCCTGATCGCCACCGGCCTCTTCGACCGGGGCCGCCTCGGCATCGCCGCCTGCGCGGTCGGGCTGGCATCGGCGGCACTCGACTACGCCGTCAAGTACGCCAGGGCCGGGGACCAGTTCGGACGCCCGGTGACCGAATCCCAGGGCATGGATTTCCTGTTGGCGGACATGTCGACGCAAGTGGCCGCCGCCCGGGCACTGGTCGGCGAGGCCGCCCGCACCATGGACGCCGGAGCGGACGCCTCGCTCGTCACGGCGACCGCGGCCCGCGCGAAGCTGTTCGCGACCGACACGGCGATGCGGGTCACGGCCGACGCCGTGGAGGCGCTCGGCGCCCACGGCTGCGTCCTGGACCATCCCGTCGAGCGCTGGATGCGGGAGGCGAAGCTGCTCCAGATCATCGAGGGGACGAACCAGATCCAGCGAGTGATCATCGCCCGTTCCCTGTAGCCGTGCGGCCGTCGAGGGCCGTCCTGGGCCACGACCTGCACCGGCCATCTGAGCCCCTACACCCGGGCCGAAGCCTCTGCAAGGATCAAGCGCGATGGGGGGCCGTCAGTCGGGTGTTGCCTGGCCCCGATGAACTGACGGCAGCGCCGCGGAGCGGGCTGCGGCCGGAAGCGGCAGAGGCGGAAGAGCCGCCGCGAGTCCGGAGAATCGCCGCCGCACATGTCCCGTGCGGCCGGCTCGGTCATGTCCCGACGCATGAGAGTCCTGGGTAGGAGAGCACATGGATGCCGAAGTGAGCACGGTGCGCCGTGGCAGGCTGGACGTCATCACCGGGGTGCGATTCGTCGCCGCCCTGGTGGTCTTCCTCTGCCACATCGCCATCTACAACTTCTTCGCGCCCGATTCGGCGATGGGCGGCGGGCTGAAGTTCTTGTTCGAGAGCGGCGGCCTGATGGGCGTCTCCTTCTTCTTCATGCTGAGCGGCTTCGTCCTCACCTGGTCGGCCCGGTCGGGAGAGGGCTACGGCCGGTTCCTCCGCCGTCGGCTCTGCAAGATGTACCCGAACCATCTGGCCACCTTCGCGCTGGCGATGGCCCTGTATGCGGCGGCCGACACCTCGTTCCTCGACTCGGTGCTGAACGTCCTCCTCCTGCACTCCTGGCGTCCGGAGCCCGGCGGCGGCAACGGGCCGAGCTGGTCGCTCTCCTGCGATCTGCTCTTCTACCTGCTCTTCCCGGTGCTGCTGCCGCTGATCAAGCGCATCAGGGCCGACCGTCTGCTCTGGTGGGCCGCCGGCGTGGTGGCAGTCATCCTGCTGCTGCCGGTCGTGGCCCAAGTGCTGCCGGAGACACCGCGGTTCCCCAGCTCGTACGACGGCACGATGCTCGGCGGGGTCTCGATGTACCCCTTCTGGTTCCTGCTGACCTTCCCGCCGGTACGGGCCCTGGACTTCGTGCTGGGCATCCTGATCGCACGGCTCGTGCTCACCGGCCGCTTCAAGGTGAGCGTCGCGCAGGCCGGGCTGGTGGCGCTGGCCGGATACGCGGTCTCGCTGGTCGTGCCCTTCAACTACACGCTCGACGCGGTCTCCGTCATCCCGATGGCACTGCTCATCGGTTCGGTGGCGCTGTTCGAGTCGCGCGGGGGCGTCTCCTGGCTGGGCTCCCCTGTGATGCGCAGGCTCGGTGAGGCCTCGTTCGCGTTCTACCTCGTGCACGAGATCGTGATCCTGGTGGTGCGTACCGCGATCGGCTGGGACAGACACCTCGGGTTGCTCCCGGGGCTGCTGGCCGTCGCGATCGCCTTCTCCGTCAGCCTGGGCATCTCCTTCCTGCTCTACCACTTCGTGGAGATGCCGGTCATGCGGAACTGGGCGGGCTCGCGGAAGCCCGCCCCCGCGAGCGGTTCTCCCGCGCCCACTCCTGCCCTGGTCGACGAGAAGCCGGTCGGCTCCGGGGAGCACGGCGGAGGGGCCGGGAAGGCGTGACCTCCCGGCGGCCCGTCCGCTCCCACGTTCCTTGCACATGGTTCCAACCGAGAGGGAGATATCTGTGACTGCTGCACTCAACGGCAAGGTGGCGCTGGTGACCGGCGGAAGCCGGGGCATCGGGAGGGGGATCGCCCTGAGGCTCGCCGAGGAAGGTGCCGACGTGGCACTGACGTATCAGCGGAGCGCCGACGGTGCGGCCGAGGTGGTCGAACAGATAAAGGGGCTGGGGCGGCGCGGGCTCGCGCTCCAGGCCGACTGTGCGGACGCTGCGGCGGTCACCGGCTCGGTGGCGGACACCGTCGCCGAGTTCGGACGGCTGGACATCCTCGTCAACAACGCCGGCACCGGTGTCGGCGGGCCCGTCGAGGAGGTCCCACTCGAGGACTTCGACCACCTGCTGGCGGTCAACCTGCGGGCACCCGTGGTCGCCGTACAGGCAGCAATCCCGCACTTGTCCGAGGGCGGGCGCATCATCACCATCGGCAGCAGTGTCGCCGAGCGCGTCCCGCGCGCCGGACTGACCATGTACGCGCTGACGAAGGCCGGCCTCATCGGCATGACCAAGGGGCTCGCGCGAGACCTGGGTCCGCGGGGCATCACGGCCAACATCATCGGGGTGGGACCGGTCGACACGGACTTCAATCCCGCCGACGGCCCGGACGCCGGCGGCAAGGCCGCCCGTACGGCACTCGGGCACTTCGGGAAGCCCGAGGACATCGCCGCGACCGTCGCGCACCTGGCAGGTCCCGGCGGCAGGTGGATCACCGGCGCCTCCCTCACGGTCGACGGCGGCGCCAACACCTGAGCGCCTGGCCCGTCATGCGGCCCGCGAGGGCCAGTGCTGCAGCATGTTGTGCAGTGCCTCGACGGACTGCTCCCAGGACGCTTCGACCGGCCGGGAGTAGGCGAAGCCCTTGGCGGCCTCGAGGCTGACGAAACCGTGGAAGGAACTGCGCAGGAGCCGGACCGCATCCGTGAGGTCCGGCTCCTGCAGTCCGTAGGCGTGCAGCATCGCGTAGGTGGTCTGGGCGGCGCGCAGCTGCCCGGACTCCTCGAAGTCCCCCGCGTCGAGCTGGATCTGCGCCGCGGCGTAGCGGCCGGGATGGGCCAGGGCGAAGTCCCGGTAGGCGTTGGCGAAGGCGTTCAGGGCGTCCTTCCCGGCGCGCCCCGCCACAGCAGTGCTGATGCTCTCGGACAGTTCGAGCGAGGCCAGGACCGCCACCTTGGTGCGCAGGTCGCGCACGTTCCGGACGTGCGAGTAGAGGCTGGCGTCGGCGACGCCGAAGCTCCGTGCCAGCGCCGACACGGTGATGTTCTCGAACCCGACGGCGTCCGCCAGGTCTGCCGCAGCCTCCGCCACCCGTCTAGTAGTCAGTCCAGCCCGGGCCATTTGGCACCTCCGGTTGAATGCAACCTAATGTCTCTTGGTTCTTGCCTAATATACCTAGGCGTTGTTATCGTTCTGAGCGTGAAAGAAACGGCTGAGCAGGATATCCGAAGGTCGTTTGCCGGCAGCCGTACGCGAAGCGTCGCATTCCGGTAGGCAGCCGAACCGCTGGAGTCCCCCTTCCGGTTCGGCTGTTCGCACGAACCGGCGGCCTGCTCCGGCTGGGTTCCGTACCCCCCGGCGGCCCGCAGCGAGCCGTGATCTCACGCCGTGCAACCCCCGTCGCCACGTCCTCACCCGGGACGGAGCGTGGTGTGCCCGGCAGACGGCGTGCGCCGGATTTCCGGCGCACGCCGTCACCCATCCCGACCACGCAGGAGAAGAGATTCATGTCCAAGTCTCTGGGGACGGAAGCCGATCCCAAGGAGGCCGGCATTCCACCCGCCGGTCCGCGTTCCGGCTCGGCGCTGATCGTCATCGCCGCCGCCGTACTGATGGTCTCGCTGGACGGCACCATCACGAACATCGCACTCCCGAGCATCCAGACGGATCTCGACGTGTCGGCCTCCCAGTTGGCCTGGGTCGTCAACAGCTACGTGCTGGCGTTCGGCGGCCTTCTCCTGATCGGGGGCAGAGCCGGTGACATCTTCGGCCGCAGACGCATGTTCCGGATCGGCCTTGCCCTCTTCGTCGTCGCCTCGCTGCTCGGCGGACTGGCACCGGGTGAGGCGCTGTTGATCGCTTCCCGGGTCCTTCAGGGCGTCGGAGCGGCGATCATCACGCCCACCGCGCTCTCCCTGATCACGACCAACTTCCCCGAGGGGGAGGCCCGTACGAAGGCGATGGGCGTCTACGGAGCCATGGCCGCGATCGGTACGACCCTCGGGCTCCTGCTCGGCGGAGTCCTCGCCGACTTCAGCTGGCGTTGGGTGATGTTCGTCAACGTCCCCATCGGCCTTGCGGTCCTGGCCGGCACCACCGCCCTCACCGGAAGCCGGCGCAGTGCCGGACGTCTGGACGTCCCGGGTGCCGTCATCGCCACGGTTGGGCTCGTGTCCTTCGTCTATGCGATCACCCGCAGCAGCGAGGCGGGCTGGACGGACAGCATCACGGTGGCCTGCCTCGCCGCGGCCCTCGTCCTCCTCGCGCTCTTCGTCTTCATCCAGGCGAGGTCCTCGCACCCGATGATGCCGCTGCGGCTCTTCCGGGACCGCAGCCGTTCGGGCAGCTACGCCACGATGCTGCTGGTCGGTGCCGGAATGCTGGCCACCTTCTACTTCCTGACGCTCTATATGCAGGATGTCCTCGGCTACAGCCCCGTGCGGACCGGCTTCGCCTACCTCCCCTTCAGCTTCGGCATCGCCCTCGGCTCCACCCTGGCCACCAAGGTGGCGACCCGCTTCGCGCCCCGTGTGATCGCCGGTGCCGGACTGCTGGTCGGCATCGCCGGCATGCTCTGGTTCGGCACCCTGGAGCCGGCCGCGTCCTACTTCACCCAGCTGCTGCCGCCCATGACCGTCGTGGGCACCGGGCTGGGGCTCACCTTCGTCCCGATGACACTCGGCGCTGTGAGCAAGGTGCGGCAGGAGGACTCCGGCATCGCCTCCGCGCTGCTGAACACCACGCAGCAGATCGGCGGCGCGCTCGGCCTGGCGCTGCTGTCCGCAGTGGCGATCTCCTCGGCCAACAGCCGGGTGCCCGCGGCGGACGAGGTCCTCGACCGTGCTGTCGCCTCGCACGACGGCGCGTTGATGGGGAAGGCGCTCGACGCCCTCACCCACGGCTACGCGGTCGCCTTCCTCGTGGCCGCGGCCCTGTACGTCGTCGCGCTGCTCATCACGGTGGTGGCCGTCAACGCCGAGAAGCAGGCGCCGGAGGACGCTCCCCTGACACCCGCCGCCTGAGTACGGCCCCGGGTGGCCGGTCCCGTCCGGGAATCAACCGGCGGAAGGGAACTGGCCACCCGGCGTGCTCGTCCCTGATGATGGAGGGGGCGGACACTGTGTCCGGGCCCTTGGAGGTACCCGTCCCCACGCGGGGCGGGTATTCACCGCTCCTTCACGGGGAGGCGCTGCATGCTGGCGGGGAATGCGGACAGGGACCGGGCGGGCGATGTGCTCAAGGCCGCCTACGCCGAGGGACGGCTCACCAAGGACGAGTACGACCACCGTTCAGGACGCGCCCTGTCGGCGCGCACCGTCGAGGAGCTCCAGCAGCTGACGAGTGACGTGCCGAACGGCCCGAGCGCCATGCCTCCCACGTACCAACGCCCTTTTCCACACGGGCAGTTGGTTCCGTATCAGCAGCAGCCCCTGATGCCTTACCCGCCGCCGCCCCGGCGGCAGAACAGCGCTGCCGTGGCATCACTCGTGTGCGGTCTGGCCGCCCCCTTGCTGTGGGGGTTCGCGGCGGTGCCTGCCGTGGTCCTGGGATACAAGGCGCGGGGCGAGATCCGGCGTACGGGGGAGTCCGGCGAGAGCGCCGCGACGGCGGGGCTCGTGCTGGGCTGGATCTGGATCATGCTGAGCGCGCTCGTGATGCTGCTCATCGCCTTCTGAGAGTGCCGCCCGCGGCTGCCGTCCGGCGGCCGCGGGCGACGCTCTTCAGCGGCTACGGGCGCACGGAGATGAGCAGGTCCTTCGGGCCGAACATGATGCCGTTGTCGTGCCACTGGAGCTTCTCGCGGTCGACCGTCTCGATGTCGCTGTAGCGGTCGAGGAGTGAGCTCAGCGCGAGCTGGCCCTCCTGGCGGCCGAGCGAGGCGCCGATGCAGAAGTGCACGCCGTGCCCGAAGGCGAGGTGGTCCCGCGCCCGGCGGTCGAGGTCGAAGGCTCCCGGATTCTCGAAGTGCCGCTCGTCGTGGTTGGCCGAGAGAAGCCAGGCGGAGACGATGCTGTCGGCGGGGATGACCTTGCCACCGATCTTGACCTCTTCGGTGGTGATGCGCCCGAGGTGCATGGAGGGGGTGCGCAGGCGCAGCGCCTCCTCGACCACGTCGGGGATGAGCGAGCGGTCGGCACGTACCGCCGCGGCGGCCTCGGGGTTGTCCTGGAGGCAGACGACGACGTTGGAGAGCAGCACGGTCGTGCTGACGTGTCCGGCCAGAAGCAGCTGTCCGGTGAAGTTGACGACCTCCTCCTCGTCCAGCCGCTGACCGTCCGACTCGGCGGCGCTGAGCGCGGTGAACAGGTCGTCCCCCGGGTTCTTCAGGCGTTCCCGGTACTGCTCGGCGAAGTACTGCTTCATCTCCGCCAGGACTTCCTGGATGGCCCGCAGCAGCTCGGGGTCGCCGCGTCCGCGCAACTGCATGTTGAGGAACTGCTGTGCCCAGTGGCGGAAGAGGTCCCGGTCGCTCGTCGGTACGCCGAGGAGCTCCGCGATGACGATGACCGGCAGCGGGTAGGCCAGGTCGTCGACCAGGTCGAGGGTGCCGGCGCCGGAAGCGGCGTCGAGGAGTTCCTCGGTGACCTCGGTGATGCGGGGGGCGAGACCGGCGATGACCCGGGGGGCGAAAGCCTGGCTGATGAGCTTGCGTATCTGGCCGTGCTCCGGCGGGTCCATCGTGACGATGTTGCCGCGGTCGATGTTCTTGGTGCCGGACATCACCCTGCCGCGGTCCGAGGAGAAGGCGGCGTGGTCGGTGGAGGCACGCTGCACGTCCTCGTAGCGGAAGACGTGCCACAGACCCTGCGCGTCCTGCCAGACGGGGTGCTCGTCCCGCATGAACCGCAGCCACTCGAGCATCTCGGTGCCGCCGTCCCGCATGGAGGGCGGTGAGGTGGTCGGGTTCGTCACTGATGTCTCCTGCGCGTGGTCAAGGCGTGGACCTGGACACGCTATCCAGCGCCACCGGAGCAAGATCCGCACACGCGTTCTTTCAAGCCAAACATGGGTGCGGACGATCGGCGCCGCGCGAGAGCCGCCCGAGCTGCGGGCAACGTTGTCGCGGAGGGATCCGCATTCTCAGACAGCGGTGATCATGTGAGGGAAATCCCCTTGAGATTTCCCCAACTCACCCTGATCTAGGGGGATTTCGAGCTGGCTGGAAGTGATCCGTGATCGTTTGGCAGCTTCTCCCGAGGCGTTTAGGTTTCTCGCGCGGTGACCGGTAGCTGACCCTTGGTCATCGTTGTTTCAGCCGTGGCCGACCCTCGGCGCCCAAGCGCCGGACCTGTCGGTCAAGGCGTCGCCCGTGGCGACGTGCACAAGTGATGAGCGAGTACGGGGGAATGGGGGAACTCTCAACGGAGGCGTGCGCCGTGCGCGCGGACACCACCGCACGGCCTGATTCCGGACCACTGGACGGGTAGAAGCCGCTCCCTGGCGGGGCCGCTCCCGGTGCGCCTTCGCACGATCTTGATGTGCATCGCTTGGACGCCACCATGTCCGCGTGCCGTGCGCTGCCGATCCGCCTGCCATTTTGCGGATCAGCGGATGCGCCGTGCTGCCTGGTTGCTCCCGGCCCTTGCAGATGAGGCTCCTCGGAGCACAGAAGGAGAAGCATGAGCACGGCGAGCAGCACCGGTCGGCGTTACGACGTCCTCGTTCTCGGAAGCGGACTTCCGGCTTCGGTCCTGGCGGCGGTTCTCGCGCGTGCCGGGGTCGAGGTCGGCATCGTCGCCGAGGGCACTCATCCGCGGTTCGCGGCGGGAGAGACGGCCGTTCCGTACGCGTCAACGCTCTTCCGCGCGCTAGGACTGCGCTACGGCCTGCCGGAACTCGTCGCTCTGGACGGCTTCGAGAGCACCTACGAAGAGGTGAGCCGCTCCGTCGGGAAGTCTCCCGGGCTGGGCTTCGTCCACCACTCCGCGGACGGTGAAGGCAGCGCGGACGGCGACCTGCTGTGTCTCGCCGGCCCCCGCAGCCACCCGTCGGCGGCGCTCTACCGGCAGGACGTCGACGCCTACCTCTTCTACACGGCGGTGCGCCACGGAGCGGAGGCACGGCAGCTGGCGAACGTGGAGTCGGTGCAGTTCTCGGACGACGGGGTCGTCGTCAGCACCTCGCGGGGCGAGACGTTCAGCGCGGACTACCTGGTGGACGCCGGCGGCAGGGACTCGGCCCTGATGAAGCAGCTCGGCATCGAGTCCCGGGAGGGAAGCGGGGCCGGCCCGTCGACGCGGGTCCTGCACACCCACATGACCGGTGTCCGGCCCTTCGCGGGCGCGGCGGGTGACGACGCGGACGCCGGATACGGGCCGCTGCACCACCTCTTCGACGGTGGCTGCCTTCGGGTGACCCCGTTCGGCAATCACAAGGGCGCCCCCAACCAGCTCTCGAGCGTGGAGCTCGTGCTGAACGCCGAGCGCTTTCCCCGCACGGACGAGCAGCCGGAGGCGGAGTTCCGGTCCGTGCTCCGCCATGTCCCCTCTGCCGAGGGCCGGTTCGAGAACGCGGTGGCGGTGCAACTGTGGCGCGCTCCGGAGCCGCACCAGTACGTACGGCCTGTCACCGTGGGCGACAGGTGGTGCGCCATCGGGGAGACCCCGGGGTACGACGACCACTTCATGTCCGACGCGCTGATCCGCGACCTCCATGTCGTCGACGCGCTGGCCGCCCGTCTGCTCGAAGCCGTTCCCGCGAAGGACTTCTCAGCCGGAGCCTTCGAGGAGATCGGTGAACTCGACCGCCGGCTGCGGGAGTCCGGGGCGGACTTCGCCTCGCTGTTCTGGCCCGCCCTTCAGGACGGGCTGCTGGCCAGGGCGGTGCTTCACGTCCGTCAGCTGGGGATGTTCCACTCGGCCGTGAAGCTGCGGCACGCCTGCGGTGAGCTGGAGCGTTCGGGGGACGCCGTACGGATCGCTCTGCCGCTGCCGGCGACCCTGCCGGGCGACGGTCAGCTCCCCGGCTACCAGGAGCTGTTCGCGGCGGCCGCCGCGGAGTGCCAGGCCGTTCAGAAGGACGGCGCGGATCCGCGGGAAGCGGCCCGGCGGATCTTCGAACTCATCGAAGGATCTCCCCTCACACCGCCCCGGACGGGCTTCGGTGACCCCGATGCACGTCTGCTCGGCGTCTCCGGTGCGAACGCGGACGCGGTCTCGAAGTGGGCGCAACGACACGCACCGGCCGGCGCGGAAGCGTACCTGCAGGCCGCGACCGACGACCTGGCCAGTGGCCGTATCTGAGCGAGGAGCTCTTCATGCATGCAGAGAAGTCACACAAGGGTGAAGGCCAGGGGCGTCCGGAGTACGACGTCATCGTTCTGGGCGCCGGAATAGCCGGCACGATGCTGGGCGCCATCCTCGCCCGTAACGGTGCGAAGGTCCTGCTGGTCGACGCGGGGGAGCACCCGAAGTTCGCCGTCGGGGAGTCGACGATCCCTGAGACGCTGGTGACCCTGCGGATCATGGCCGACAGGTACGGCGTCCCGGAGATCGCGTCCCTCGCGAGCCTTGCCGAGGCCACAGGGGACATCAACCACTCCTTCGGTACGAAGGAGCACTTCGGCTTCCTCCTGCACCGGGAGGGCGAGGAGCCCAACTGGCACGAGGCGACGCAGTTGAGCACCCCGTCGGGGCTCAGCCAGACCAGTCACCTCTTCCGGCAGGACACCGACCAGTTCCTCTTCAACGCCGCGGTGCGCCACGGCTGTGTGCCGAGGCTGGGCCACCCGGTCAGCGAAGTGGACATCGAGGACGACCTGGTGCGGATCCACGGGGTGGACGGCACCAAGACCACCGGCCGCTTCCTCGTGGACGCGAGCGGCTTCCGCTCTCCGCTCGCGGCGAAGCTGCAGCTGCGGGAGGAGCCCAGCAGGCTCAAGCACCATTCGCGCTCCCTCTTCACCCACATGGTGAACGTCAAGGGGGACGAGGTGCTGCACCACGAGGACAGCCAGCGTCCGCCGACGCCCTGGTACAACGGCACCATGCACCACGTCTTCGAGCGTGGCTGGTTCTGGGTCATCCCGTTCGACAACACCTCCAAGTCCCGGAACCCGCTGGTGAGCGTGGGGCTGACGATGGACCCGCGCCGCTACCCCAAGAACCGCGAACTCACCCCGGAGCAGGAGTTCTTCGAGTTCGCCTCGAAGTATCCGGCCGTGGCCCGGCAGTTCGAGGGTGCGAGGGCGGTCCGCGAGTGGGTGTCCACCGAGCGCCTGCAGTACTCCTCGACGCGTTCCGTCGGGGCGCGCTGGTGCCTGATGGCCCACGCGGCCGGTTTCATCGATCCGCTCTTCTCCCGCGGCATCTCCAACACGGCCACCGTGGTCAACTCCTTCGCCTGGCGCCTGCTCGACGCTCTGCGGGAGGACGACTTCACCAGGGAGCGGTTCGAGTACGTCGAGCGGCTGGAGCAGGGCCTGCTGGACCACAACGACGCCCTGGTCGACTCCTCCTTCATCGCCTTCGAGCACTACCGCCTGTGGTCGGCGATCTTCCGCATCTGGGCGTTCGGTTCGGTCGTGAGCGCGAACCGGCTGCAGAGCGCGCTGCTGCGCTACCGGCGCACCGGGGACGTCCAGCATCTGCGTGAGCTGGAGGACGTGCCCAACCTGGGCCTGTGGTGGCCCGATCACGACGGCTACAAGTCCCTCTTCGACGCCATGGTCACCCAGGCCGAGCTGTGCGAGCAGGGTGTGATCACGGGTGAGGCCGCTGCCGACGAGCTCTTCTCCCAGCTGAAGAAGGCGGACTTCGTGCCTTCCGCCCTCGGTTTCGACAACGCTGAGGAGCGCTGGCTGCGGCCGACGCCGCGTGTGATGTTCTCCCTGTTCCGGTGGCTGCTGACCAAGGCGCCCGCCGACGTGCGGAAGCTCTACCTCGGTCCGACGGTGGAGGCGGTCAAGACCCTCGCCTCGGGCCGCCGCCCGTTCTAGACGCGCCTTTCCACTTCACCGGCCGCGTGGCGTTCGCGTCACGGACTCCGGCCGTCCCCTTTCAGCTCTTCAGCCCCATGCCGACGATCTGCCCTGGAGCCTGCGACAAATGCGTGATCGCCAAGGTGCCCGACTGCCGTTGCTGGACGCTCAGTCGGGCATCTGGTTCGGACAGCAGCTGGATCCGGCCAACGCGACGTACAACACCGGCGAGTACGTCGACATCGCGGGGCCGGTCCAGGTGGCGGCCTTCGAGGAAGCCGTACGGCAAGCCGTGGCGGAGACGGACGCGCTGCACCTGATCCTGTCCTCCCAGGACGGGGTCCCCGGGCAGCAGATCGAGGTCGGCCACGACTGGCCCTTCCACGTACTGGACGTGAGCGGGGAGCGCGATCCGCACGCCGCAGCCGTCGCATGGATGGAAGAGGACCTGGCCAGGCCGGTGGACCTGACCGGGGGACCGCTGTTCACCGAGGCACTCTTCAAGATCGCCTCCGACCGCTTCCTCTGGTATCAGCGGGTGCACCACATCACGGTCGACGGCTACGGGCTCTCGCTCATCGCCCGCCGGGTGTCCGAGCTCTACACGGCGTGCGTCGAGTCCGCCCCCGGCGGTGAGGCGGACTTCGCCACCTCGGCGGAGCTCGTCGGCGAGGAGGAGGCCTACCGGGCCTCCGCCGCTTACGAGGAAGACCGCCGGTGGTGGCTGGAGCAGTTCGCGGACCGGCCGCGTCCCGCTGTTCTCGCGGGGCGGTACGCGGACCGTACGGGCCGGGTGCTGCGCCGTACCTTACGGCTGCCCGAGGAGACGGTTCAGCGGCTTCACGATGCGGCCTACAGGCTGGAGTCGGGATGGCCGCAGCTGGTCACCGCGGCCACCGCGGTCCTGCTGACCCGCATGACCGGGGAGGCGGAAGCCGTGCTCGGAATGCCGAGCATGTGCAGGCTGACGCCCACGGCACGACGCACGCCGTCGATGGTCATGAACATCCTGCCTCTGCGGGTCCGGGTCAACGGCGCGGGCACGGTGGGCGAGCTGGTGGCGGAAGTCGACGCCCGAGCCCGGCAGGGCATGCGTCATCAGAGGTTCCGCTCCGAGGAGTTGCGCCGCGAGTTGGGTCTTCTCGGCTCCGACAGGCGCCTGTTCGGACCCATCGTCAACATCATGCCCTTCGACTACGGGCTGGCCTTCGCCGGCCACAGGGCGACCACGCACAACCTCGCCGGCGGCCCCATCGACGACCTGCGGATCGCCGTGTACGACCGTTCCGACGAGTCCGGGCTGCGTTTCGACTTCGACGCCAACCCGGCCGTCTACGACGAGGAAGACCTCGCCGCACACCAGGAGCGCTTCGTACGCGTCCTCGACGGACTGTGCGAAGCGGCGGGCACGGACCGTCCGTTGAGCACGCTGGACGTGCTGGGCGCGGCGGAACAGGCACGCCGTGAAGCGGCCAACGACACGGCGGGACCCGTGCCGGAAGAGCTCATGCATCAGCTCTTCGAGCGTCAGGCACGCCGTGCTCCGGAAGCGACCGCCGTCGTGGACGAGCGGGTGAGTCTCACCTACGGCCAGGTCAACAGGGGCGCGAACCGACTGGCACGGCAGCTCGCCGAGGCCGACGTCCAGTCCGGCGAGCGGATCGCCGTACTGGCGCGCAAGGGGTGGCGCCAGGTCGTGGGGTGCCTCGGCGTGCAGAAGGCGGGCTCCGCGTATCTGCCGGTCGACTTCGAGTGGCCGCTGGAGCGGCTCGCACTGGTGCTGCGCCTGGGCGGGGTGCGGGTCGTCGTAGCCGATCCCGAACTGGCCGAGATCGCCGGGCAGTTGTCCGCCGACGGGGGCCCGCGCCACATCCTGATCGAGGACGGGCTGCTCGAACCCGGCAGCGCGGGTGACGAACCTGCGGACCCGCCGGCCCGCCAGACGCCCGACGACATCGCCTACGTGATCTTCACCTCCGGGTCGACAGGTACGCCGAAGGGCGTGGTGATCGACCACAGGGGAGCGGTCAACACACTGACCGACATCAACGACAGGTTCGGGATCGGCGCCGGGGACCGGGTCTTCGCCCTCTCCAGCCTGACGTTCGACCTGAGCGTGTACGACGTCTTCGGCGTCCTCGCTGCCGGCGGCACCGTGGTCCTCCCGCCTGACGAGGACCGGCGGGAGCCTGCGGCGTGGTGCGACTGGCTCATCCGGCACAGGGTGACCGTGTGGAACACCGTGCCGATGTTCATGCGCATGCTGGTCGAGGCCGCGGGTGGCCTGCCGTCGGCGCAGCGCGAGGCACTGGCGGGGACGCTGCGCCTGGTGATGATGAGCGGCGACTGGATTCCCGTCGACCTTCCCGCCATCATCCGCAGCCGCTTCCGGCACCCGGATCTTCGAGTGATGAGCCTGGGCGGTGCCACCGAGGCGTCCATCTGGTCGATCGCGTACGAGATCGGTGAGGTCGATCCCCAGTGGCGCAGCATCCCCTACGGCGCAGCGCTTCGGAACCAGACCTTCCACGTCCTTGACGAGTCCTTGCGGGAGTGTCCGGACGGCGTGACGGGCCAGCTCCACATCGGCGGCATCGGCCTGGCGAAGGGCTACCTCCAGGACGAGGAACGCACGGCGGCGTCCTTCATCACGCGCCCCTCGGGCGGCCGGCGGCTTTATCGCACCGGAGACCTGGGGCGCTGGAGAGCGGACGGGCAGATCGAGTTCCTCGGCCGCGACGACCTCCAGGTCAAGATCGGTGGTCACCGTATCGAGCTGGGCGAGATCGAGCAGCACCTCGACTCCTGCGACGGAGTGCGCCGGGGGCTGGTGCACGTACAGCAGATCGGCGGCGAGAGCCGGCTCGTGGCCTGCCTCGTACCGGAGCAGACCGGGTCGCAGGGCCAGGAGCCCGCCGACGCGGGGGACTTGGGGCGCAGCGTGCGGGCGGCCCTTCAGCAGGTGCTGCCCCCCTACCTCGTGCCCGACCGGTACGTGCTCATGGACTCCGTGCCGCTCTCCTCCAACGGCAAGGTGGACCGCTCCCGGCTTCCCGGCACGCCCGAGGCGGGTCAGGAGCAGGAGGGGCGTCCGGCCCTGTCGAAGCCGGGCGGCGAGCAGCTGGTCGAGGGGGCCTGGCAGCGTTCGGAGCACAGCCCGCCGCGCACCCCTCAGGAAGAGGTGCTCTGCACACTGTTCGCGGACCTTCTCGGAGTGCGGGCGGTCGGTACGGAGGACAACTTCTTCGAGCTGGGCGGCCATTCGCTGACGGCGACCCGGCTCGTGGGGCGCATCCGGTCCGTACTCGGTGTCGAGCTGACTGTCCGTACGCTCTTCGCCGCGCCCACCGTCGCCCAGCTCGTACCCCACCTGGAGGGGACCGCACGGGCCGAGCGGCCCCTTGTCGCCGGGGAACGGCCGGAGCTGATTCCGCTGTCCTTCGCCCAGCGCCGGCTGTGGTTCCTCAACAGCATCGAGGGCCCCAGCGCCACGTACAACGTGCCGCTGGTCCTCCGGCTGGAGGGTGAGGTGGACGCCGCCGCGCTGCGGGACTCCCTCGCCGATGTCGTCGCCCGTCACGAGAGTCTGCGCACCGTCTTCCCCGTGTCCGAGGCGGGCGTGCTGCGGCAGGAGATCCTCGACGTGCCGGACGGGCCGGGCCTGGAGACCCGTACGGTCGGAGAGGACGACCTCCCGGATGTGCTGTCGGCCGCCGTCCGGCGGACCTTCGACCTCACTGCCGAACTGCCCTTCCGCGCTTCCCTGTTCAGCACGGCTCCTGACCGGCACGTTCTGCTGCTCCTGCTCCACCACATCGCGGGCGACGGCTGGTCGCTGGCGCCGCTGACGCGGGATCTGAGCCGCGCGTACGCGGCGCGCAGGCTGGGAGCCGCTCCAGCGCTCGCACCGCTGGCGGTGCAGTACGCCGACTACACGCTGTGGCAGCACGCGCAGTTGGGCAGCGAGGACGACGAGGACAGCCCGATATCCCGTCAGCTCGCGTTCTGGCGTGCCGCTCTGGAGGACCTGCCGGAACAGCTCCAACTGCCCACGGACAGGCCGCGCCCCGCCGAGTCGGGACACCACGGCGGCATGATCGACTTCCGGTTCGACGCGGAGCTGCACACCGCGCTGCAGGCGCTGGCGCGGGAGGCGCGAGCGAGCCTGTTCATGGTGGTGCAGGCGGCTCTGGCGGCGGTTCTGACCAGGCTCGGGGCGGGCGAGGACATCCCGCTCGGCAGCCCCGTCGCGGGGCGTACGGACGAGACGCTCGACGAACTGGTCGGCGCGTTCGTCAACACGCTGGTGCTGCGCACCGACACATCCGGTACGCCGTCCTTCCGCGAGCTGCTGGAACGGGTGCGTACGGCGGACCTGGCCGCCTACGCACACCAGGACGTGCCGTTCGAACGCCTCGTGGAGGTGCTCAACCCGGTCCGGTCGCTGGCCCGGCACCCGCTGTTCCAGATCATGCTCGTCGCGCAGAACACCCCCGATGCCGAGGTGGCCTTCCCCGGTGTCACCGCGCACGGCGACGTCGTCGGCGCCGGGATGTCGCGCTTCGACCTGACCATCGGTTTCACCGAACGACGTTCACCCGACGGGACGTCCGCGGGCGTGGACGGCTGGATCGAGTACAGCAACGACCTCTTCGACCGCGAGACCGTCGAGATGCTCGCGGAATGTCTCATCCGGATGCTCTCGGCGGTCGCCGCCGACGCCGCACAGCCGATCGACCGTGTCGACATCCTCTCGCCGGCCGAGCGCTCCCTGATGCTCGCGGCCTCGCACGGTGAGAGCCGTACCGGGCCGCCCGTCACACTTCCCGCCCTCTTCGAGGCGCAGGCCGCGCGCAGCCCCCGGTCGACAGCGGTGACTGACGGCTCCACGGTGCTCAGCTACGGCGAACTGAACAGGCGGGCCAACCAGTTGGCCCACGTACTGATCGCCGGGGGTGTCGGCCCCGGCGCGTTCGTGGGAGTGGTCATGCCGCGCTCCGCGGACGTGATCGTCGCCCTCCTCGGGGTGCTCAAGTCCGGTGCGGCGTACCTGCCGCTGGACCCTGAGCTGCCGGCCGAACGGATCGACGTCATGTGCGCCGACGCAGGTCCGGCACGCCTGATCACAACGGCGGAGGTGGCAGCGGTGCTGCCGCCGGGGGTGCGCGAGCGTGCCCTCGTCCTCGACGACGAGACCGTGGCACGGTCGCTGGAGCAGGCGCCCGCCGGCGATCCGTCGGACGAGGACCGTACCGGCGAGCTGACGCCGCGGCACGCCGCGTACGTGATCTACACCTCCGGCTCCACCGGCACCCCCAAGGGCGTCGTCGTCGAACACCGCAGCATGACCGGTCTGTTGGCGTGGGCCGCCGACCGCATGGGTCCGGATGCGCTGTCCCGGGTGCTCGCCGCGACCTCGCTCAGCTTCGACGTCTCCGTCTTCGAGGTCTTCACGCCGCTGACGACCGGCGGAAGCATCGAAGTCGTACGGGACCTGCTCGACCTGACCGACCTGCCCGGCGGGGAGTGGAGCGGCGGCACGATCGTCGCCGTGCCCTCCGCCTTCACCCGGCTCATCGGAGACCGCGCGCTGCGGCTGCGGGCCGACGCGGTGGTGCTGGGCGGCGAGGCGCTCTCCGCCAGCGCGGTCGCGGACGTACGCGAGGCGCTGCCGGGCAGCCGGCTCGTCAACGGATACGGGCCGACCGAGGCGACGGTCTACGCCACCTCGTGGGAAGCGGGAGCCGACGGCGACGGAGGCTGGGACGGCGAGCCCGCCATCGGCAAACCGGTGTGGAACGCACGGGCCTACGTGCTCGACGGCCGGCTGCAGCCGGTGGCCACCGGGGTGCTCGGAGAGCTGTACCTGGCGGGGCCGGGCCTCGCACGCGGATACCTGCGCCGTGCCGCTCTGACCGCGGAGCGCTTCGTGGCCGACCCGTTCGGGCCGCCGGGTGAGCGGATGTACCGGACCGGCGACCTCGTGCGCCGGCGCCGCAACGGCGACCTCGAGTACGCCGGACGGGCCGACACCCAGGTCAAGGTCCGCGGGTTCCGCGTGGAGCCCGGCGAGATCGAAGCGGCCCTCGCCGCACATCCCGCAGTGGCGCAGGCCGTCGTCGTGGTCCGCGAGGACCGTCCCGGAGAGCGCCGCCTGACGGGGTACGTCGTCCCCCGCGGCGAACGCGCACCCCGGCCGGGCGAGTTGCGCGAGCACCTCGCCGGACGGCTCCCCGACTACATGCTGCCCAGCGCCCTGCTCGTACTGGACGCGCTGCCGCTGAACGCGAACGGCAAGCTGGACCGCGGCGCCCTTCCCGCTCCGGACCGTTCGGGTTCCCGTGACGGACTGGCACCGCGCACTCCGCGTGAGGAGCAGCTGTGCCGACTGGTCGCCGAGGTCGTCGGGGTGGACCACGTCAACGCGGACGACAGCTTCTTCGATCTGGGCGGCGACAGCATCGTCTCGATCCAGCTGGTCAGCCGGGCCCGCATGGAGGGCCTGCATCTGACGTCGCGGGACGTCTTCCAGCACAAGACCGTGGCGGCGCTGGCCGTCGCCGCGCAAGTACGTGAAGAGGCACCGGAGGTCCCCGAGGACGACGGAGTGGGGCCGCTCCCGCCGACGCCGATCGTGCACTGGCTGCGCGAGCGCGGCGGCGACTTCGCGGGATTCCACCAGGCGATGTCGGTGCCCGTGCCCGCCGGCGCGAGCGAGGAAGCGCTCGGCACCGCCCTCCAGGCGCTGCTCGACCACCACGACGCGCTGCGGCTGCGGCTGGAGAGGGTCGCGGGCGGTGCCGTGTGGAGTCTGCGTACCGAAGCGAAGGGCGAGGTGCGGGCAGCGGAGTGCCTGCGGCGCGTGGACGCCGCGGGAACGACCCAGGAGGAGCTGTCCCGTTCGGTCGCCGAACACACGACCTCGGCCCGTGACCGCCTCGACCCCGAGGCCGGAGCCATGGTGCAGGCCGTGTGGTTCGACCGCGGTACGAGCGGGCCCGGACGGCTGCTGCTGGTGGTTCACCACCTGGCGGTCGACGCCGTCTCGTGGCGGATCCTGCTGCCCGACCTGGCCTCGGCCTACGAATCCGCCGCAGCCGGAGGCACCCCGAGTCCGGCGGCCTGCGGTACGTCCTTCCGCAGATGGGCCGAGCTGCTGCTGGAGCAGGCGCAGGACCCCTCGCGGATGGACGAACTCCCGGTGTGGACCGAGATGCTCGCCGGCCACGATCCACTGCTGAGCGAGAACGAAGGCGTACTCGGGAAGGGGCAGCCGCCGGCGGCCGGTGGACACGGCACGCCCTCCAGCGGAGGCGGGCTCTCGCTCACCAGGACCCTGGACGTGGAGCGCACCCGGCCGCTGCTGACCGCTGTGCCCGCGGCCTTCGGCGCGGGCGTGGACGAGCTGCTGCTGACCGCGCTCGCGATGGCCGTGGCGCGTTGGCGCCGTGAACGCGGATTCGGCGAGGACGGTTCCGTACTCGTCGACGTCGAGGGGCACGGCCGGGAAGACGTCGTACCCGGACTCGACCTCTCCCGCACCGTGGGCTGGTTCACCTCCCTCTACCCGGTGCGGCTCGGCTCAGGGGACGCCGGCGCCGAAGAGGCGTGGAAGGGGGGCTCCGCCCTCGCCGCATCCGTCAAGTCCGTCAAGGAGCGGCTGCGTACGCTGCCGCACCGGGGCCTGGGATACGGCCTGCTGCGCCATCTGAACGCGCAGACGGCCCCGCTCCTGGCGACGCTCCCCCAGGCCCAGATCGGGTTCAACTACCTCGGCCGCTTCGGTGACTCGCACAAGGAAGCCGGCCTGTGGCAGGCCGTGCCCGACACGGACGCCCTCGGCGGTGCGGCGTCGCGGATGTCTCCCGCGCACACGCTCGAACTGAACGCCCTCACCACGGACGGCGGTTCGGGGCCCGAACTGAGCGTGACGTGGACGTGGGACGAGCAGCGGCTGTCCGGTGAGGCCGTGGCCGGACTCGCGGAGCTGTGGTTCGAGGCGCTGGCTCTCCTGGTGGACACCGCGGACCAGGGCGAGTTCGGCCGTCTCACGCCCTCGGACCTTCCGCTGGTCTCCCTCCAGCAGGGGGAGATCGACGATCTGGAACGCAAGTTCCCCGGGCTGGCCGACGTGCTGCCCCTCTCCCCGCTCCAGGAGGGCCTGTTCTTCCACGCCCGCTACGACGCGGACTCCACCGACGTCTACGCCGTGCAGATCGTCTTCGACCTGGACGGCGAGCCCGACCGCGACGCTCTGCGCGCGTCGGTGCGTACGCTGCTGCACCGGCACCCCACGCTGCGTGCCGCCTACTGCGAGGCGGGCCCGCGCCGGCCCGTGCAGGCAGTGCTGGAAGAGGTGCCGCTGCCATGGCAGGAGTGGGATCTCGCGCATCTCACGGGCGAGGCCCGTGAGGCGGAACGCATGAGGCTGCTGGACGAGGACCGGCTGCTGCGCTTCGACCCGGAGCAGCCGCCGCTCATGCGCTTCACGCTGGTGCGGCTCGGTGCCGGCAGGCACCAACTGGTCATCACCAACCATCACATCGTGATGGACGGCTGGTCCACGACCTTGCTGCTGCAGGAACTGTTCGCGCTCTACGAGGCGGACGGCGACGGCACCGCCCTGCCGCCCGTCCCGGCCTACCGCGGCTACCTCGACTGGCTGGACGGCCAGGACAGCGATGCCGCGGGGGAGGCCTGGCGCGAGGCGCTGGACGGCCTGGAGGAGCCCACAGTCGTCGTGCCCGTGGAGCAAGGGCGCGTACCGGTGATCCCCGAGCCGGTCGTCGTCGAACTCCCCGAGGAGGCCACCGCGTCGCTGCGGCGGTGGGCGAGGGCCAACGACCTCACCATGAACACGCTCGTGCAGGGCGCCTGGGCGGTTCTGCTGAGCCGTACGACGGGCCGCGACGACGTGGTCTTCGGCGGCACCGTCTCAGGACGCCCGCCGGAGCTCCCCGAAGTCGACGGCATGGTGGGCCTGTTCATCAACACCCTCCCGGTTCGTGTCCGGCTCCGGCCCGACGAGCCGCTGCCGGAGATGCTGGCCAGGCTCCAGGACGAACAGTCCCGCCTGATGGAGCACCATGCGCTGCTGGGCCTCGGCGACATCCAGAAGGCCGCCGGTCTGGGCGAACTCTTCGACACGGTCACGGTGTTCGAGAACCACCCGTTCGATCCGGGCTCGTTCGACACCACCGCGGCGGGCATGCGGATCACGGGCCGTGAGGCCCGCGACGCCACGCACTACCCGCTCAGCCTCATCGCCGCGCTCTCCGGCGAACGGCTGTATCTGCGGCTCGGTTTCCGTCCGGACCTGATGGAGCGGGAGCAGGCCGAGACCCTCATGGCGCGGCTGGTGAGCGTCCTGTCCGCGATGGAGGCACAGCAGGACCGCGAGGTCGGCGGCATCGAAGCCCTCGCCCCCGGTGAACGCGGGCTGGTGCTGGAGGAGTGGAACCGGACGTCGCAGCCCGCGCCGTGGCGCACGCTCCCCGAACTGTTCGAGACGCAGGCGCTGCGTACTCCCGACGCCCTCGCACTGGCAGGGCCAGGGGTGGAGCTGTCGTACGCCGGGCTCGACGAGAGGGCCAACCGGCTGGCCAGGCTGCTCATCGAGCGAGGTGTCGCCCCCGAGCAGGTGGTGGCTCTCGCGCTGCCCCGGTCGGTGGAGCTGGCCGTGGCGGCCCTGGCCGTCTCCAAGGCCGGAGGCGCCTACCTGCCGCTGGATCCGGACTACCCGCCGGACCGGATCGCGTACATGCTGCGCGACGCCCGGCCCGCGCTGGTGCTGACGCTGCGGGAGCACGCCGAACGGCTCCCCGCCGCCGATCAGTTCGTACGGATGACGCTGGACGGTGCGGAGACGGCCGAAGCCCTGGAGGCCGTGGCCGGCGAAGCTGTGGACGACTCCACACGGCTCGCGCCGCTCGACCCGGCGCACCCGGCGTATGTGATCTACACCTCCGGCTCGACAGGCGCACCGAAGGGAACGGTCGTCCCGCACCTGGGAGTCGGCAGCCTGGCGGCCACGCAGGTGGAGCGCTTCCGGCTGACCGCGGAGAGCCGGGTGCTGCAGTTCTCATCGCCGAGCTTCGACGCCGGCGTGATGGAGATGCTCATGGCGTTCGCGTCGGGAGGCGCGCTGGTCGTACCTCCGCAGGGGCCGCTCGCCGGCGAACCCCTGGCGGCCGTGCTGCGCGGAAGCGGGATCACACACGCGCTGATTCCGCCCGCAGCGCTCGCCACCGTTCCGGTGGAGGGACTCGAGAGCTTCAGCACTCTGCTGGTGGGCGGCGAGGCATGCCCACCTGACGTGGTGGGCCGCTGGGTCTCCGGCCGTCGCATGATCAACGCGTACGGCCCGACCGAAGCGACCGTCTGCGTCACCACGAGCGATCCCGGGCAGGGCGAGGACGTCCTGCCCATCGGCCGGCCCGTGCACAACACCCGCTGCTACGTGCTGGATTCACGGCTGCGGCCCGTGGCGCCCGGCGTCGTCGGCGAGTTGTACGTCGCGGGCGACTGTGTGGCGCGCGGCTATCTCGGCCGCCCCGCGCTGACCGCCGACCGGTTCGTCGCGGATCCCTTCGGGGCGCCGGGCAGCCGGATGTACCGCACCGGTGACCGTGCCCGCTGGCGCCGCGACGGGCAGCTGGAGTTCGCAGGTCGCGCCGACGCGCAGGTCAAGCTGCGCGGCTTCCGCATCGAACCCGGCGAGATCGAGTCGATGCTCGCCCGTCATCCCGCTGTCGGGCAGTGCCTCGTCACCGTGCGCGAGGACAAGCCCGGCGACAGGCGGCTCGTGGCCTACGTGACCGCCGCGGAGGAAGCGGACGCTACGGCCGACGAGGCGGCGCACGCGCAGCGCGTCCAGGAATGGCACCAGATCTACGACACGCTGTACGAGGAGACCGCGGGGCTCGACTTCGGCGAGAACTTCTCCGGCTGGAACAGCAGTTACACCGGCGAGCCGATCCCGCTGGAGCAGATGCGCGAGTGGCGCGAGGCCACAGTCGAGCGGATCCGTGAGCTGGCGCCCGCACGGGTTCTGGAACTCGGCGTGGGCAGCGGTCTCGTGCTCGCCCCTCTCGCCCCCCACACCGAGGCCTACTGGGCGACCGACTTCTCCGCGGCCGCAGTCGACACACTCCGCGCGAAGGTCGCGGGCGTGCCCGGGCTGGCGGAGAAGGTGGAGCTGCGTACACAGGCCGCCGACGACCTGCGTGGGCTGCCGGTGGACTACTTCGACACCGTCGTCGTCAACTCGGTCGTCCAGTACTTCCCCAGCGCCGCATACCTGGAGCGGGTGCTGCGCCAGGCGCTGGAGCTGGTACGGCCGGGCGGCACGGTCTTCGTGGGAGACGTACGCAATCTGCGCCTCTGCCGGCCGTTCCACTCCGCCGTCACCCTGCAGCAAGCCGCCCCCGACACCGATACCGCTGTGCTGCGCCGGGCGACGGAACAAAGCGTGCTGATGGAGCGGGAGTTGCTGGTCGACCCGGAGTTCTTCCCGGCACTGGCCCGTTCCCTCCCAGCGGGCACCACCGCCGACGTACGGGTCAAGCGCGGCGAGCACCACAACGAGCTGACCCGCTACCGCTACGACGCGGTGCTCCGCAAGCCGGATCATCCCGGTGCACACCCCGCCCCGCAGGAGCGCGGAGCCGAACTGCGCCTGCACTGGTCGCGTGACCTGGGCAGCGTGGAGGCCGTCGGGCACCGGCTCGCGGAGAGCGACTGGACCCGGCTGCGGATCGAGGACGTCCCCAACGGACGGCTTGCGGGTGAACTGGCCGCCGTACGGACCCTGGAGAGCGGAACTCCCGCCGAGGCGTACCCCGCCCCCGACCCGGAGGCCTTCCACCGGCTCGCCGAACAGTACGGCCACCGGGCCGAGGTCACCTGGTCCGCCCCGTCCCCCGAAGGCAGCCTCGACGTCGTCTTCACCCGTGCCGGCGACACCGCTGTGCGGACGGTCTTCGAGCCCGGCGCCGCAGAGCCCGCTCTCCCGGCATGCACCAACGACCCCCAGGCGGGCCGCGGTCTGGCCGTGCTCACCTCATCGCTGCGCGGCTACCTGGAGGACCTGCTGCCGGGGCACATGGTGCCCAGCGCGTTCGTTCCCCTGGACCGGATTCCTCTCACGCCCAACGGCAAGCTGGACCGCAAGGCGCTGCCGGCGCCCGAGCTTCCCGCATCCACGGCCCGTGCTCCGCGCACACCGGCCGAGGAACTGCTGTGCGCGCTGATGGCCGAGGTACTGGGGCTGGACCAGGTCGGTCCCGACGACAGCTTCTTCGACCTGGGCGGCGACAGCATCATCTCGATCCAGCTGGTCAGCCGCGCCCGGCGCGCGGGGCTGACCTTCTCGCCCAGGGAGGTCTTCGAGCACCGCACCCCCGCCGCCCTCGCCGCGACCGCCGGCTGGGACGACGGGCCAGGCGCACGGGGCGACGAGGACGACGGTGTCGGAGAGCTGCCGATGACCCCGGTCATGCACTGGGTCGGCGAGCGAGGCGGCCCGTTCGCCGGGTTCCACCAGTCGATGCTGCTGCGTGCCCCGGCAGCGCTGGAGACCGCCCACCTCGTGACGGCGGTTCAGGCCCTGCTGGACCGGCACGACGCCCTGCGGATCCGGCAACGGGACGACGGGGCGACGCTGGAGGTCATGCCCGCCGGGACCGTACGGGCGCAGGAGTGCGTGCTGCGGGTCGACGCCGGAGGGCTCGACGGTGCGGCTCTCGCCGCCGCGGTGGAGGAACAGTCCCGTGCCGCACAGGCGTGGCTCGACCCGGCAGCCGGGAACCTGGTGCGGGTCGTCTGGCTGGACGCGGGAGGGGAACGGCAGGGCAGGGTTCTGCTTGCCGTGCACCACCTCGCTGTCGACGGAGTCTCCTGGCGCATTCTCGTGCCGGACCTGGCCGCCGCGTACGGCGCCGCCGCAGCCGGTGAGCAACCACAGCTCGAACCGTGCGGGACCTCCTTCCGCAGGCACGCCGCCCTGCTGGCGGAGGCAGCGGAGAGCGAGGAGCGCACAGGCGAACTGGCCCTGTGGAGCCAAATGCTCAGCGGGCCGGACCCGTTGCTGACCGACCGGCCGCTGGACACCGCACGGGACACGGCCGGGACAGCCGGTTCACTGACGCTGACCCTCCCCGCCGAGCGCACGGCTCCGCTGCTGACCACGGTGCCCGCGGCCTTCCACGCCGGGGTGGACGACGTACTGCTGACCGCCCTGGCGATGGCCCTGAGCAGCTGGCGGCGCGACCGCGGCATCCGCGGAGCCGACGGAGTGCTCATCGACGTGGAGGGCCACGGCCGGCACGAGCTGACGGCGGGGACGGACTTCTCCCGGACGGTCGGCTGGTTCACCACGGTGCACCCGCTGCGTCTCGACCCCGGGGTCGTCGAGTGGGACGGCGCACGCGCGGACGGACCCGCCATGGGAGCCGCACTCAAGCAGGTCAAGGAGCAGATCCGTGCCGTACCGGACCACGGTCTGGGCTTCGGGATGCTGCGCCACCTCAATCCGCGCACAGGTCCGGATCTCGCGCGTTCGGCGCGCCCGCAGATCGGTTTCAACTACCTCGGCCGTTTCGCTCCGCCCGAGCCCGACGACTGGGCGCCGGCCCCCGAGGCGGAGACCCTCGGCGGCGGCGTCGATCTGCGCATGCCCTTCGCGCACAGCCTCGAAGTGAACGCGCTCACCGTGACTCACGCCGAGGGGCCGCAGCTCACCGCCACCTGGACGTGGCCGGGCGAGCTGCTGGCCGAGGAGCCGGTGCGGCAGCTGGCCGAGTCCTGGTTCGGGGCGCTGAACGCCCTGGCCGTACACGCAGAACAACCCGACGCGGGCGGCTACACACCGTCCGACCTGTCCCTGATCTCCCTGAGCCAGGACGAGATCGACGAGCTTGAAGAAGAGTGGAGGACCCCGTGACAGGACGGTCCGGACTGGAAGACATCCTTCCGCTGTCGCCGTTGCAGGAGGGCCTGCTCTTTCACAGCCTCTTCGACGAGCAGGCCCCCGACGTGTACGCGGTACAGCTGGTCTTCGAACTGCACGGGCAGCTCGAACCCGATGTGATGCGCGGCGCCGCCGAGGCCCTGCTGCGCCGGCACTCCGGGCTCCGCGCGGGCTTCCGGCAGCGCGCGAAGGGCACGCCTCTTCAGCTGATGCCGCGTGAGGTCGAGCTGCCCTGGGCCGAGTTCGACCTCAGCGGTCTGGACGACGGGAAGCGGGACGCGGAACTGGCGCGGATCCTGGAGGAGGACAGGGCACGCAGGTTCCACCTCGACAAGCCGCCGCTGCTGCGCTTCACGCTGATCCACTGGGCACCCGCCGAGTACCGGCTGCTCCTCACCAACCACCACATCCTGCTCGACGGCTGGTCCGTGCCGCTTCTGGTACGCGAACTGCTGACCCTCTACGGAGAACGCGGCGACGCCTCCGGGATGCCCCCGGCCGTCCCCTACCGCACATACCTGGCGTGGCTGGCCGGGCAGGACCACTCCGCCGCCCGCGACGCCTGGCGCTCGGCGCTCGCGGACGTGACCGGGCCGACGCTGCTCGCGCCCGCCGACCCGGGCAGGGTGCCCGTGCTGCCGGAGTGGGTCACGCACCGGCTGCCCGAGCAGATCACCGCCCGTCTCCAACGACGGGCACGCGAGCACGGGTTGACGATCAGCACGGTGCTGCGCGCGGCCTGGGGCATCGTGCTGGGCCGCATGACCGGCAGCGAAGACGTGCTCTTCGGGGGCACGGTCTCCGGCCGTCCGCCGGAACTCCCGGACGTGGAGACCATGGTGGGGCTGTTCATCAACACCCTGCCCGTGCGGGTGCGGATACGCCCGGAGGAGTCCCTGGCGCAGCTGACGACCCGGCTCCAGCAGGAACAGACCTCCCTGATGGAGCACCAGTTCCTGGGTCTCGGCGAGATCCAGCAGCTGTCGGGGCAGAAGGAACTCTTCGACACCACGACGGTCTTCGAGAACTACCCGCTCGACGACGGAGCCCTGGAGGTCCCCTCGTCCGGGCTGCGGGTCGGGGACGTGCAGTCCCACGACGCCACGCACTACCCGCTCAGTCTCGTCGTCCTGCCGGGCAGCTGCATCGAGACCCGTCTGGGATACCGCGCGGATCTGTTCGACCGTTCCGAGGCGGAGACCGTCCTGGCCCGCCTCGCCCTCGTGCTCGAAGCGATGGCGAGCGATATGGACCAGCCCGCGGGGGAGTTGGAGGTACTCACCTCCGCTGAGCGCGACGCCCTGCTCGGCGAGTGGACGGGCGCGAGCCGGCCCGTACCCGACCGCGCCCTGCCGCAGCTGTTCGAGGATCAGGCGGCCCGTACTCCGGACGCACCTGCCGTCCTCGCCGACGGCGTCTCGTGGACGTATGCCGAACTCGACCGCCGTGCAGGGCAGTTGGCACGCCGACTGCGAAGCCTCGGCGTGGGCCGGGAGTCCGCGGTGGCCGTGCTGATGGAACGGTCGCCGGATCTGGTGACGGCGCTCCTCGCGGTCGCGAAGACCGGCGGCACCTATGTGCCGGTGCACCACAGCTATCCCGTGGCCCGCATGCGGATGATCGCCGAGGAGACGGGGGCGCGTGTCGTACTGGCCGATCCCGCGAGCGCCGGGCACGAGTTCGTGCTCGGCTTCGGGGACCGGGCCGTGACGGTCGACGGTGCCGGCCTCCCGGGCGGCGAGGCCGACGACGGCGAGGCCCCGCACGGCGACGCTGCCGCCGACGGCGACCAGGACTCCGGTGCGTCCGTCGACCCCGCCCAGCTGGCCTACATCATGTACACCTCGGGCTCCACCGGCACCCCCAAGGGGGTCGCCGTCACCCACCGGGACGTGGCCGGTCTGGCCTGGGACGGCTGCTGGGACGGCGAGGGCCAGGAACGCGTACTGCTGCACTCCTCGCACGCCTTCGACGGCTCCACGTACGAGCTGTGGGTCCCCCTGCTGCGGGGAGGCTGCGTCGTCGTCGCACCGTCCGGCGACGTGGACACCCGTGTCCTGCACCGGGTCGTCACCGAGTACGGCGTGACCAGCGTGTTCCTCACCACCGCTCTGTTCAACCTGCTGGTGGAGGAGACACCGGAAACCCTGCGCGGCCTGCGGCAGGTGTGGACGGGAGGCGAGTTCGTCTCCCCGAAGGCCGTCCGCCGGGCGCTCGAGGGCTTCCCCGACACGGACGTGGTGCACGTCTACGGGCCGACCGAGGCCACGACCTTCGCCACCTTCCACCGCATGCGGGGCACCTTGCCGGCCCGCGGGGCGATCCCGATCGGCCGGCCCATGGACAACATGCGCGGCTACGTTCTGGACGAGCGCCTGCGGCCCGTACCGGTGGGCACGGTGGGAGAGCTCTACCTCGCGGGAACGGGAGTCGCGCGCGGGTACGTCGGCAGGCCGGGAGCGACGGCCGAACGCTTCGTCGCGGACCCCTACGGGACGCGGGGCGAGCGGATGTACCGCACCGGGGACCTCGTGCGCCGACTGCCCGGCGGAGCCCTCGAGTTCGTCGGCCGCGCCGACGGGCAGGTCAAGATCCGGGGCTTCCGCATCGAGCTGGGAGAGGTGGAGTCCGCTCTGGCCTCCTTCCCCGGCACGGCACAGGCCGCGGTGGCGGTGCACGAAGATCCTTCCGGTGCACGGCAGTTGACGGGATACCTCGTCCCCGTGGATCTCGCGGAGGGTCTCGACCAGGCAGCGCTGCGGCGCCACTTGCTGGAGCAGCTGCCCGAGTACGCCGTCCCCTCCTCCCTCCAGATGCTGGACCGCATCCCGCTCAACTCCAACGGAAAGGTGGACAAGGCCGCGCTGCCCGCGCCCGACAGGCGCTCCGCGGGACGTCCCCCCAGGACGGCCCAGGAGGAGATCCTCTGCGGGCTGTTCGCCGAGGTTCTCGGCATGCGCCGGGTCTCAGCGGAGGACGACTTCTTCGACCTGGGCGGCCATTCGCTGCTCGCCACCCGCCTGGCCAGCCGTATCCGCTCGGGCCTGGGCGTCGAGATGGCCATCCGCACGCTCTTCGAGGCCCCGACACCCGAACTGCTCGCGCAGCGCCTCCAGGAGGCCGACGACGTACGCCCCGCGCTGCTGCCGATGCCGCGCGAGGGGCAGACACCGCTCTCCTTCGCCCAGCAGCGGCTGTGGTTCCTCAACCGGCTCGAAGGTCCCAGCCCGACCTACAACATCCCGATCTGCCTGCGGCTCACGGGCACGCTCCGCGTCGAGGCGCTGAGCGCGGCGCTGGAGGACGTGGTGGCGCGACACGAGGCGCTGCGCACGCTGTTCGAGGAATCGGGCGGCGTGGCGGTCCAGCGTGTCCTCGAGGCCGGCTCCCCGCAGGCACGGCCCAGCATCTCCGTCGTGGCGGCAGGGGACGAGGAGGAGGAGCGGGCCGAGCAGATCCACACCGCCGCCCACCACTGCTTCGACCTCTCGCAGGAACTGCCCATCCGCGCCACCCTGTTCGAGGCCGGGGCGGACGAGCACCTGCTGCTGGTGCTCGTCCACCACATCGCCGGCGACGGCTGGTCGCTGGCACCTCTGGTGCGGGACCTGACGGCGGCGTACGCGGCACGCATCGAAGGCCGGGCGCCGCAGTGGGCCGGCCTGCCCGTGCAGTACGCCGACTACAGCCTGTGGCAGCGGAACCTCCTCGGCGACGAGAACGACCCCGGCAGCGCGGCCGCGACACAGCTGCGCCACTGGCTGTCCGAACTCGAGGACCTGCCGGAGCAGCTCGAACTGCCCACGGACAGGCCGCGCCCCGCCGTCGCGACGTTCCGCGGCAGCACCTATCCCTTCCGCATCGAGCCCGAACTGCACAAGCGAATCATCGACTTGGCGCGCGAGAGCCGCGTCACCCCGTACATGGTGCTCCAGGCGGCGGTCGCAGCCCTGCTGACCAGGCTCGGCGCCGGCACCGACCTGCCCATCGGCAGCGCGGTCGCCGGACGGACGGACAAGGCCCTGGACGATCTCGTGGGCTTCTTCGTGAACACCCTCGTCCTGCGCACCGACACCTCCGGCAACCCGACGTTCCGTACCCTCCTGGAACGGGTGCGGGCCACCGACCTGGCCGCCTACGCGAACCAGGACCTGCCCTTCGAGCGGATCGTCGAGGTGCTCAACCCGGCCCGCAGCCTTTCGCGGCAGGCCCTCTTCCAGGTCATGCTGGCGTTCCAGAACACCCCCCGGGCAGACCTCGAGCTGCCCGGACTGACCGTCGGCATCGAGCCCGTGCCCACCGAATTCGCCAAGTTCGACCTGTCTTTCAGCCTCTTCGAGAGCCGGGACGCGAACGGCGGACCGGGCGGCATCGGCGGACTCATCGAATACAGCACGGACTTGTTCGACAGGGAGAGCGTGGCCGCGCTGCACGCACGGCTGTTGCTGCTCCTGGACGGCGTCACCGAAGACCCCGCCTGCCCGCTCGACCGGGTGGAGGTGCTGCTGCCCGAGGAGCGCCGCACGTTGTTCGGGCTGTGGACGGACCCGGGCCGGAGTGAGCCTGTCCGTACCTTCCCGGAACTGTTCGAGGAACGGGCCGCCTCACACCCCGACGCCGTGGCGCTGCGCTACGAGGACGTCGAGATGACGTACGAGCAGCTCGACGGCCGGGCGAACCAGCTGGCACGGCTGCTCGTGGAACGCGGCACCGGCCCCGAACAGACGGTGGCACTGGCCCTGCCGAGGTCGCCGGAGCTCGTCGTGGCCGTGCTCGCCGTGCTCAAGGCGGGCGCCGCGTATCTGCCGGTCGACCCGGCCTACCCCGCCGAACGCATCCGCTTCGTCCTCGACGACGCCCGGCCGGCCTGTCTGTTCACCACGAGTACCGCCGCGGACGGTCTGCCGCAGCCGGAGGCGCTCCCGTGCCTTCTCCTCGACGACTCCCGCACCCGTGACGAACTGGCCGCCCGTTCCAGGGACGCCCTGCGGGACGAGGACAGGCTCGCGCCGCTGGACCCCGCGCACCCGGCATACGTGATCTACACCTCGGGCTCGACAGGCACCCCGAAGGGCGTCGTCGTGACGCACACCGGAGTCGCCGGTCTCGCGGCCGCGCAGCGCGAAGCCTTCCGGGTGGGGCAGGGCTCGAAGGTTCTGCAGTTCGCCTCGCCCAGCTTCGACGCCTCCTTCTGGGAGATGTGCATGAGCCTGCTCTCCGGGGCGACGCTCGTGCTCGCACCGGCGGACAAGCTGCTGCCCGGACGGCCGCTCGCCTCACTGGTGGCCGAACACGGCATCACGCACGCGACGCTGCCGCCGACGGCGCTCGCCGCGATGGAACAGGAGGACGAAGGCTTCCGCGCGGACACCACCCTCGTCGTCGCCGGAGAGGCGTGCCCCGGCGACCTCGTGGAGCGCTGGTCCACGGGCCGCACGATGATCAACGCGTACGGGCCGACGGAGACGACGGTGTGCGCCACCATGAGCCGGCCGCTGTCCGGCGGCGGGGTGCCGCCGATCGGCAGGCCGATCTCCAACAGCAGGGTCCGGCTGCTCGACGACCGTCTCACCCCGGTACCGGTGGGCGTCGTCGGAGAGCTGTACCTGGCGGGCGACGCACTGGCCCGCGGCTACCTGGGGCGCCCCGCCCTGACGGCCCAGCGGTTCACGGCGGATCCCTTCGGTGCCCCCGGTTCGCGGATGTACCGCTCAGGCGACCGCGCGCGGTGGCTCCCCGACGGTTCCCTGGAGTTCGTGGGCCGCGCCGACGACCAGGTGAAGGTGCGGGGTTTCCGCATCGAGCCGGGCGAGGTCGAGAACGTACTCGTGCAGCAGGCGGACGTCGCCCAGGCGGCCGTGGTCGCGCGCGAGGACCGGCCCGGAGACAAGCGCCTGGTCGCATACGTGGTCCCGGGCGTGCCGGAGGTCTCTGACGGGCCCGCCGACGAGCGGGGCGACGAACAGGTCGATGCGTGGCGGCAGTTGTACGACTCGCACTACGGCTCGGCCGACGACCGTGACGTCCCGTTCGGGGAGGACTTCTCCGGCTGGAACAGCAGCTACGACGGCTCCCCGATCCCGCTGGAGGAGATGCGCGAGTGGCGAGCCGCGGCCGTGGAACGCGTCCTGGCTCTCCGCCCGCGCCGGGTGCTGGAGATCGGAGCGGGCAGCGGCCTGATCCTCTCCCGGGTCGCTCCCCGTTGCGAGGAGTACTGGGGAACGGATCTGTCGTCGGCGGCAGTCGAGCACGTACGCGCCCAGTCGGCCCGCATCCCGCAGCTCGCGGGACGGGTGCATCTGCGCAGCCAGGCTGCCGACGACATCACGGGGCTCCCCGAGGGCCACTTCGACACGGTCGTGGTCAACTCGGTCGCGCAGTATTTCCCGGGCGCCGGCTACATGGCGCGCGTGGTGGAGCAGGCGATGCGCCTCCTCGCCCCCGGCGGCGCGCTGTTCCTGGGCGACATCCGCAATCTGCGTCTGCTGCCCGCACTGCAGACCGCTGTGCGGCTGGGCCGTCCCGGAAGCGGCGACGCGGAGCAGGTGCTGAGGGCGGTGCGGAACGCGACGTCAGCCGAGCAGGAACTGCTGCTGGCACCGGAGTTCTTCCTCGCGCTGCCCCGCAGCGTGCCCGCCGTCGAAGAGGTCGACATACAGGTCAAGCGTGGCCGGGGACCCCACGAACTCGTCGGCCACCGCTACGACGTCGTCCTGCGCAAGCGCTCCGGCGAATCCTCCACGCCCGGCGGCGCCTCCGTGGCGACCGGTGAGCGGCAGCTGCACTGGGGTACCGACCTCGCGGACCTGGACGCTCTGCGGGCGGTGCTGTCGGAGAACGGCTCCACGGCCCTACGGGTGACAGGCGTGCCCAACTCCCGTATCGCGGACGAGGTCGCGGCCTGGCGACGGCTGGCGGAGGGCGGATCGGTCCAGGAGGCGCAGCACGACCTGCGCGGGCCGGGTGGTTCCGGCGCCGCGGTGGACCCGGAGGTCTTCCACGCCCTCGGCGAGGAGTTCGGCCACCGCACCGCGGTGACCTGGTCACCGGGCCGGGACGACGGTGCACTCGACGTCCTCTTCACCGTCGCCGGGAGCGACGCTGCGGCTTGCGGCACGGCATACGTGCGCGTGCCCGAGGGCTGCGCGGACGGACCGCTCACCGACTACGCCAACGTGCCGTCCCCCGGGGAGGGCACCGACGTCGCCAGGCTCCGCACCCGCGCTGCCGCGTCACTGCCGCAGCACCTGGTGCCGGACGTGTTCGTCGTGCTGGACGAGATGCCGCTGACGCCCAACGGGAAGATCGACCGGAAGGCGCTGCCGGAGCCCGGAGCCACCGTCGGCGAGAACGGCCGGCCCCCTGCCACGGCCCAGGAGGAGTCCCTCTGCGGCCTGTTCGCCGAGGTGCTGGGCCTGACGGCAGTGGGACCCGAGGACGACTTCTTCGCCCTCGGCGGTCATTCCCTGCTCGCCACCCGCCTGGTCAGCCGTATCCGCACGGCGCTCGGTGTCGAACTCGCCGTGAGAAGCCTCTTCGAGGCACCCACACCGGCTCAGCTGGCAGCGCTGGTCGACGACGCACAGCCCGCGCGGGCAGCGCTCCTGCGCGCTGACCGCCCGGCCCGGCCGCCGCTGTCCTTCGCGCAGCGCAGGCTGTGGTTCCTCAACCAGATGGACGGGGGCGCCACGTACAACATGCCCCTGTCGCTGCGGCTGACGGGCGTACTGGACCGCGCCGCCCTGCAGTCCGCGCTGAACGACGTCGTGGCACGGCACGAGTCGCTTCGCACGGTCTTCCCCGAGGCCGACGGCGAGCCGTACCAGCAGGTGCTCGATCCGCAGCAGGCGGACACGCAGATCCGCCTGGTGGAACTGGACGGAGATGACGGAGACGGAGAAGGGAGCCGTCCGGCCGCCCTGGCCGAGGAACTGGCATCGGCCGCGCGGGAGGGCTTCGACCTGGCCACGCAGACCATGCTGCGGGCCTGGCTGTTCGTGTGCGGAGCCGAAGACCACGTGCTTCTGCTGTCGTTCCATCACATCGTGGGCGACGGCTGGTCGATGGGGCCGCTCGCACGCGACCTGTCCGAGGCGTACGCCGCCCGCCTGGAAGGACGTGCCCCGCAGTGGGCGCCCCTTCCCGTGCAGTACGCCGACTACGCGCTGTGGCAGCAGGACCTGCTGGGCGACGAGGACGACCCGGAGAGCCTCACCAGCAGGCAGCTCGCCCACTGGACCGAAGCGCTCGCGGAACTTCCGGAGCACATCGAACTGGCCACGGACCGGCCCCGTCCGGCAGTTGCCGGCTACCGGGGCGCAGGCATCGCCTTCGAGATCGACAGGCCCCTGCACCGCGGGCTCGCGCAGGTCGCCGCGCAGACAGGCGTCAGCCTGTTCATGGTGCTCCAGGCAGGGCTGTCGGTGCTGCTGAAGAGGATGGGAGCGGGCGACGACATCCCTGTCGGCACCTCTGTGGCGGGCCGTACCGACGAGGCGCTGGACGATCTGGTCGGGCTGTTCCTCAACACCCTTGTGCTGCGCACCGACACCTCGGGCAATCCGACGTTCGGCGAACTGCTGCACCGGGTGCGGGCAGCCGACCTGGCCGCCTTCGCCCACCAGGACCTGCCGTTCGAGCGTGTGGTGGAGGCGCTGCGTCCGGCACGTTCGTTGGCCCGGCAGCCGCTCTTCCAGGTGCTGCTCGGATTCCAGAACACCCCGCCCGCCGATCTTCGGCTGCCCGGCATCCGGGCCTCTCTGGAGCCCGTGCACACGGGCGCCGCGCGCTTCGACCTGACCGTCAATCTCGCGGAACGCCTCGACGAACACGGAGGAGCGGACGGCATCCACGGAGTCGTGGAGTACAGCACCGACCTGTTCGACGGGAGCACCGTCGAAGCGCTCACCGAACGCCTCATCCAGCTGCTCGACTCCGTCTCCGCCGATCCCGGCCGGCGCATCGAGGAGATCGGCGTATGCACCACGGGAGAGCTGAAGGCGCTGAACGGCGAATGGCAGGGTGCCCCCGTCGACCGCGCAGACGTCTCCCGTACGGTCCCCGGGCGCTTCGCCGAACTGGTCGCGGCACAGCCCGACGCGGTCGCCGTGCGCTCGGCCGCCCGCACCCTCACCTACAAGGAGCTCGACGCGGAGGCCGGCCGTCTCGCACACCGGCTGTCAGGACTCGGCGTGCGGCCGGAGAGCGGTGTGGCCGTCCTGATGGAGCGTTCGGCGGCTCTGCCGGTCGCGCTGCTGGCGATAGCCAAGGCCGGCGGCACGTACGTTCCGCTGCCGCAGGGGCAGCCCGAGGCGCGGATGCGCCTGCTGCTCGCCGAGAGCGGGGCCCGGGTACTGCTCACCGATGAGGCGCATCAGCACGACGCGCTGGTGGGCGCCGCCGGTTCGGCGCTCGTCGTCGGCAGCGGGACCGGCGCGGAAAGCGGCACCGGCTCGGAAGGCGGCACCGGCACCGACGCCCCTGAGCACCACCCGGACCCGGGTGCTCCCTGCCATCCGGATCAGGTGGCGGCGGTGATGTTCACCTCGGGCTCGTCCGGAACCGCCAAGGGCGTGGCCGCCACGCACGCGGCCATCGTGGACATGGCCGACGACAGCTGCTGGAGCGGCCGGCCGGAGACGACCCTGCTGTACTCGCCGCACGCCTGGGACGCGCTCGTCTTCGAGTTCTGGTCCCCGCTGCTCGCGGGCGGCGAGGTCGTCGTCGCACCCCCGGGCGACCTGGACCCGGCCGAGCTGCGCCGCATGGTCCGCAGCAACGGCGTCACCCGGCTGTGGGTGACAGCGGGGCTGTTCAACATGCTCGCGGAGGAGGCCCCCGACTGCTTCGAGGGAGTACGCGAAGTCTGGACGGGTGCGGACGTCGTCGCGCCCGGCGCCGTGCAGCGCGTACGTGACCGGTTCCCGGACGCCGTGGTCTGCAACGGGTACGGGCCCTGCGAGACGACCCTCTTCGCCACCCACCACCGGATGGCGGGGCAGGCGGAGGAGACCGGAACCGGCGGCACCGTGCCCATCGGCCGGCCTCTCGACGGCATGAGCGTGTACGTCCTCGACGAGCGTCTCCAGCCTGTTCCGCCGGGCGTTCCCGGCGAGGTGTACATCGCCGGCGACGGCATGGCCCGCGGCTACACGGGCCGACCCGACCTCACCGCGGAGCGATTTGTCGCCGCCCCGTTCGCGGGAGCCGGGGACCGGATGTACCGCACGGGCGACATCGCCAGGTGGCGGCCCTCGGGCGTGCTCGAATTCGTGGGACGGGCCGACAACCAGGTCAAGATCCGCGGTTTCCGCATCGAGCTCGGCGAGATCGAGGCGGCGCTCGCCCGGTGCGCCGGTGTCGCCCAGAGCGCCGCGGTCGTACGGGAGCCGCAGCCCGGCGAGAAGCAGGTCACCGCCTACGCCGTGCCCGAGCCCGGAGCGCATCCGGTCGCCGAGCAACTGCGGGAGCAACTCGCCGAGTTGCTGCCGGAGTACATGGTGCCCGCCGACGTGCTCGTGCTGGAGCGGCTGCCGCTGACCTCCAACGGCAAGCTCGACCGCCGCGCGCTCCCCGAGCCGCACAGCGCTCCCGCAGCACAGGGGCGGGCACCGCGCACGCCGCAGGAGGAGCTGCTGTGCACGTTGTTCGCCGACGTACTGGGCGTGCCCCGGGTGGGCGTCGACGACAGCTTCTTCGAACTCGGCGGGCACTCGTTGCTGGCCGCGCGGCTGGTCACCCGGATCCGTTCCACACTCGGTGTGGACGTCGCGATCCGCAGCCTCTTCGAGGCCCCGACCGTCGCAGGTCTGGCTGCCCGTCTGGGAACCGACGCCCCCGAGGACGCCTTGGCTCCGCTGCTTCCGCTGCGCGGCGGCGGGGAGCTGCCCGCGGTGTTCTGCGTTCACCCTGCCGGGGGCCTGAGCTGGGTCTACTCCGGACTCACGCGGCACCTTCAGGGGCGGCCCGTGTACGGCCTGCAGGCACGCGGCCTGGCCGAGCCCGAACCCCTGCCGGAGTCGGTCGCGCAGATCGCGGCGGACTGCGCCGACCAGATGCAGGGCGTCCAACCGTCCGGCCCGTACCACCTGTTGGGCTGGTCGTTCGGCGGTGTCGTCGCGCACGCCACCGCCGTGGAGCTCCAGCGCCGGGGGGAGTCCGTCGGGACGCTCGCCCTCCTGGACCCCTACGCCGCGGTGCCCTCGCTGCCCGACGCGGACGGAGCGGAGATCGACGAGGCGACGATGCTGGCAGTGCTGCTCGACTTCGTCGGTCACACCCCCCAGAGCCTGGGCGAGGGCCCCCTCGACCGTGCCGCCGTCATCGAGGTGCTGCGCAGCGAGGGCAGCGCACTGGCCAGCCTGGACGAGCGCAGCCTCGCCTCGATGGTGGAGGTCTTCGCCAACAACAACCGGCTCCTCCCCGAGTGGGAACCCGGACGCTTCGACGGCGACGTGCGCTTCTTCGGTGCGCGGCCCCCGGCAGGCGTGAGCCCCGCGGCCGAGGGGTGGCGGCCGTACGTGACCGGCCGGATCGAAGAGCACCGGATGGAGTGCGAACACAAGGACATGCTCCAGCCCGGTCCGCTCGCAGAGATCGCGCAAGTACTCGAATCCGATCTGGGAAGCGGCGGCGCCGGCAGCGACGCCCCGGACAGGCCCTGACCGACAGACCAGCTGACACAAGGGAGAGCAAGATCGTGACGAACCCCTTCGAGGACCCGGACGCCGATTACTTCGTCCTCGTCAACGACGAGGGCCAGCACTCGCTGTGGCCCGCGTTCGCGGACGTACCCGAAGGCTGGACCGTGGCACACGGCGAGGACCGCCGGGAGGCCTGCCTGGACTACATCAACGAGAACTGGACGGACATGCGGCCCAGAAGCCTCGCCGAATCGATGGGTTCCGCGCCGTGTTGAGCGAAGCGACGGACCGGCCGGGCCGGGACACGCAGCAACCCGGGCAGCACGCGGCGAACCTGCTCGACGGATTCGTGCCGTGGCCCGAGGAAGTGGCGGCCCGTTATCGGCGGGAGGGCTACTGGCAGGGCCGGACGCTGGGCGGACTGCTTCGGGACTGGGCGGAACGCTACGGACCGCGCACCGCACTGGTCCACGGCGACAGCCGGTTCACCTACGCCGAGTTGGACGCCGCCGCCGACCGCCGTGCCGCCGGACTGCAGGACCTGGGCGTGCAGCCGGGCGACCGGGTCGTCGTCCAACTCCCCAACGTGCCCGAGTTCGTGGTCGTCTGCTTCGCTCTGTTCCGCCTGGGGGCAGTGCCTGTGATGGCGCTTCCCAGTCACCGCCGTACCGAGATCCGGCATCTGTGCGAGCTCTCCGGAGCTGTCGCGTACGTCGTCGCGGACACCTTCGACGGCTTCGACTACAGAGACCTGGCGCGCGAACTGGACGCGGGGGTGGACACCCTGCGGCATGTGCTGGTGCTGGGCGATCCGGCAGAGTTCACGTCGCTGGAGAAGGTGGACGCCGAGCCGCGTGCCACGGCGTCGCCCGATCCCGCCGGGGTGGCCGTACTGCTGCTCTCGGGCGGCACCACAGGAGTTCCCAAGCTCATCCCGCGCACGCACGACGACTACGCGTACAACTTGCGTGCCAGCGCGGAGGTCTGCGGTTTCGACGAGTCGACCGTCTACCTCGCGGCGCTGCCGATCGCCCACAACTTCCCGCTGGCCTGCCCCGGCATCCTCGGCGTGATGCACACCGGCGGGCGCGTCGTACTGGCGGCCAACGGCAACCCGCCGGAGGCGTTCCCCCTGATCGAGAAGGAAGGGGTGACCGCGACCGCGCTCGTACCGCCGCTCGCACTGCTGTGGATGCAGGCCGCCGAGTGGGTGCCCGCCGACCTCTCCAGTCTGCGGCTGCTCCAGGTGGGCGGAGCACGTCTGGCGTCCGACGCCGCAGCCAGAGTCGGCCCCACACTCGGATGCCGTCTCCAGCAGGTCTTCGGCATGGCCGAGGGGCTGCTCAACTACACGCGGCTCGACGACCCCGAGGAGCTGGTGACCACCACTCAGGGCCGTCCTCTCGCCCCCGCCGACGAGGTGCGCGTGGTGGACGCCGCCGGCGAGGAGGTCCCCGTGGGCGAGCTGGGGGAGCTGTGGGTGCGCGGCCCGTACACGCTGCGGGGTTACTACCAGGCGGAGGAGTACAACCGCACCGCGTTCACCGAGGACGGCTTCTACCGTTCCGGCGACCTCGTGCGGCGCGGACCGACCGGCCATCTGTCGGTCGAGGGCCGCATCCGCGATGTGATCAACCGCGGCGGGGAGAAGGTCTCCGCCACGGAGATCGAGGACCACCTCGTGGCCCACCCCTCCATACGCGATGCCGCCGTGGCCGCGCTGCCCGACGAGATGCTCGGCGAGCGGATCTGCGCCTTCGTGATACCCGACGGGGATCCCCCGGGCCTCGTCACCGTGAAGCGCTTCCTGCGCGAACGCGGGCTGGCCGAGTACAAGCTGCCCGACCGGCTGGAGCTGGAGGAGTCATGGCCGCTCACCAGCGTCGGGAAGATCAGCAAGCAGCAGCTGGCAGCCGAACTGGCCCGCCGTATCGCCCCGGGGGAGCCCCGATGACCACAACCTCGCTGTCGACTTCTGGAGGTGGCGCCGCAGTGGAGGCCCCGATTCAGCGATATCACTGCACGACCGTCCCCTTCAGCGGGGATCCCGTGCTGGTCGCCGCACGCCTGGCCGGCGCGGTGACGAGCGGCCCGTATCTCGTCTACGAGAACGCCGGCACCTATTCGATCGGAATGGGCGCCGCGGCCGAACTGACCGTGGAGCGCACCGAGGTGCGGCTGCGGACCGGCGAGGGCGTCAACGCCGCCCCGTGGAGCGAGCGCCCTCTCGACGAGGTCGCACGGCTGACCGCGCAGTTCCCCGTGGAGGACTGGCGGGCCTACGGCATCGCGTCCTTCGAGCTGTCGTACGCCAACGCCGGTCTCCCCGCCGACGGGGGTGACGCGCCCCTGCTGCACCTGTTCGTACCCGAGAGCGAGGTGCGCCTGAAGGACGGCGAGGCACTCGTCCGCAGCCTCGACCCCGGGCGGCTGCCGGAGCTGACGGCACTCGTCAGTGAGCCGACGGCCGAGCCCGGTCACCGCGCGGAGCACGTCGACATCGAGCGCAGCGGCGACAGCGAGGCCTACTGCAAGATCGTGCACGAGGCGGTCGAGGAGATCCGCAGCGGCAAGCTGCAGAAGGTCGTCCTCTCCCGTGTCGTACCGCTGCCGTCCCGGTTCGACCCCGCCGCGACGTACGTGCTCGGGCGCCGGCGCAACAATCCGGCACGGTCGTTCCTGCTCGACGTCGGCGGCCTGCGGGCAGTGGGGTTCAGCCCGGAGACGGTCGTCGAGGTCACCGCGGACGGTCACGTGGTGACCCAGCCGCTGGCCGGCACCCGCAGGCTCACCGAGGACGGCGAGGAGAACCGGCGTCTGCACGACCAGCTTCTCAGCGACAGCAAGGAGATCTTCGAGCACGCCATCTCCGCCAAGGTCGCCTATGACGAACTGGCCGAGCTGTGCGTCCCGGGAACCGTGGCCGTGAACGACCTGATGAGCATCAAGGAACGCGGCACCGTCCAGCATCTCGCGTCCTCGGTCTCCGGGCGGCTCCCCGAGGGCGTGCGGAACTGGGACGCGCTCACGGCGCTCTTTCCCGCCGTCACGGCGTCAGGGGTGCCCAAGTCCGCGGCGTACGAGTGCATCCAGCGCTACGAGCAGGGCGAACGCGGGCTCTACAGCGGCACGGTGCTGACGGTCGACGAGGACGGGACCATGGACGCCGCCCTCACACTGCGGACCGTCTTCGAACAGGGCGGCCTGGCCTGGCTGCGGGCCGGAGCAGGCGTCGTCGAACAGTCCGACCCCGAGCGGGAGTTCGAGGAGACGTGCGAGAAGCTGCGCAGCGTCGCGCTCAACATCGTGCCCGCCGAGGAGACCGACACGAACAAGGGGAATGGAGCGCGCGATGCGTGAGGAGACGAACAACGGGCCGCTCGGCCTCGACGAGATGCGTTCGGCGGTTGCCGCCCAGATCGGGGTGGAGGAGAGCGCCGTCGGGGACGGCAGCGATCTGATCGAACTCGGGCTGGACTCCATGGCGATGATGACGCTCGCCACGCGCTGGCGGTACCGCGGCGTCGAGGTCAGCCTGCGTGAGCTCTACGAGAACCCCACCCTGCTCGGCTGGTACGAGCTGGCCTCCCGCAGCCGCGAGGAGGCCGGCGCGGGCGGCTCCGACCGATGACGTCTTCCGTCACCGCACACGAGGCGAGGAAACGAGGAGTTGCCTTGGAGACCCACGACGACACGGCCGCGCGGTGCAAGCTCTGGTTCCGCACACCGAGGCCGAGGCCCGACGCCCGGATGCGTCTGCTCTGCTTCCCGCACGCCAGCGGTTCGGCGAGCTTCTTCCGTGACTGGCAGTCCCACCTGCCGGAGACGGTCGAGGTACGGACCGTGCAGTACCCCGGGCGGGAGGACCGGATCGTCGAGCCGGTCATGGAGAACCTGGAGGAACTCGCCCAGGCCGTGGCGGAGGCGTCACGCCCGCTGGCGGACCGTCCGCTCGCCCTGTTCGGACACAGCATGGGCTCCGTGGTCGCCTACGAAGTGGCGCAGCGGATGCCGCAGTTCGGCGTGCGTCCCGAGATGCTGTTCGTCTCCGGCCTGCCCGCCCCGCACCGGCAGCGCCGCGCGATGGTGCACGAGCGGGACGACGCGGGGCTGCTCCAGGAGCTGCGCAGGCTCGACGGAAGCAGCTCCGAAGTGCTGGACGACCCCGAGCTCCGCGAGCTGATCCTCGGTGCCGCCCGCGGCGACTACCGGATGCTGGAGACCTACGAGCACAGCGGCCACCCGCCCCTGGACATCCCGGTCCACGGCTTCATCGCCGACCAGGACACCGAAGTGACCGAGTCCGAGGCACGGGAGTGGCGGGAGACGACCACCCGGGAGTTCGACCTGCGGCAGTTCGAGGGCGACCACTTCTATCTCGTACCGCGGCGCGCCGAGCTGCTCGAAGAGCTGATGGAGCGGCTCGCCCCGACGGTCAAGGCTCCGGCGTGATGGACGGCTCTTCCCCTACTCCTGTGAAGGAGCACGGATCCGTGACACAGCACACCGCACCGCCCGGCGGTCCTCCCGTGGAGGAGGCGTTCCCACCGGAACAGTTCCGCCGGCTCATGAGCACCTTTCCGAGCGGTGTCGCTGTCGTGACCGCTCTCGGCGAGGACGGCGCCCCGTACGGCATGACCGTCTCCTCCCTGTGCAGCGTCTCCCTCGACCCGGCGATGCTGCTCGTGTGTCTGCGTACCGGCAGCGAGACGTTGGGCGTGCTTCACCAGACCGGCGCCTTCGCGGTCAACCTGCTGCAGAGCAACGGCGAGGAGTGCGCCGCGCGCTTCTCCTCGCGCGAGCCGCGGCGGTTCTCCGGCATCGCCTGGGAGCCGACCCCCCGGTGGTCGCTGCCCGCTCTGCGTGATCACGCGCACACCACCGTCGAGTGCGTTCTCCACCAGGCTGTGGAAGCCGGAGACCACACCATCGTGACCGGCCGCGTGGACGGCACCGTGCAGCTGGACGCGCAGCCGAGGCCGCTTGTGTACGGGCTGCGCCGCTACGCGGAGTGGCCCGGACCAGATGCAGGCGAGGAAGCGAACGTGCCGGGGGTCTCCCTGGAAGCCCGGCAGATCAACGGAAACAGGAGGAGATCGATATGAGTGGCGGTTGGAAGGTCGGTGTCGACGTCGGTCTCTGCGTCGGATCCGGCCTGTGCCAAGGGCTGGCTCCGGAGCACTTCGGGCCCGGCGAGGACGGGAGCACCGAAGCGCTCCGGACCGGGATCGAACCCGATGACGCCGTGTACGACGCGGCTTGGGGATGCCCCGGCGAGGCCATCAGCATCGTGGAGGTCGATACAGGCAATGTCGTCAGCCCGAGTTGACCCCGTACGCTCCTGGCCCGCATCCGGCAGCGAGGAGTCCCCGGACGCCCGGGACATCTTCCTCGTCGAACCGGCGCACCCGGCGGACCCGGCCCGTCACCACGAGGTGGACCTGGAGGCCGCGCTCGCCCGGGTGACGGAGGCGCTGCAGGACCTCACCGCGGTGATGGAGGCCCGCCATCTGGCCTCCGCCCCGCCGTCACAGGAGGGGACGAGGCCGCGTGCCGTCGGCAGGCGAAGCCCCAGCAGCAGCCGCGAGCAGCTCACGTTGCGGGAGGAGGAGGTGCTGGGCCTGGTGGCGTCGGGCCTCTCCAACCGCCTGATCGGACGCCGGCTGAACATCTCCGAGCACACGGTCAAGGCCCACCTGGGCGGTGTGTACCGGAAGTTGGGCGTCTCGGGGCGTGCGGAGGCGGTGGCGTCGGCGCAGCGCCACGGGCTCTTCGCCGACGG
>NZ_JACBXA010000050.1 GCF_013870515.1 Streptomyces albidus (ex Kaewkla and Franco 2022)
GTCCTGTTCCTCGCCCGCCTGCACCCCGTCAAGCGCCCCGAGGCATTCGTCGAGGCCGCGGCGATCGTCGCCGCCCGCCGCCCCGGAACCACCTTCACCCTGCACGGCGCCGACGAGGGCTCGCTGGAGCGCGTCGAAAGGCTCATCGCCGAGTACGGTCTCTCCCGAAGCGTGCGCTACGCCGGAGCCGTCAGCCATTCCGTCGCCCTGCGTCGCATCGCCGAAGCTTCCGTCTACGTGCTGCCAAGCCGCAGCGAGGTCTTCCCGGTCAGCCTCCTGGAAGCCCTCGCGGCCGGTACCCCGACCGTCTGCACCCAGGGGTGCGGCATCGCCGGCGAACTCGCCGCGCGCGGGGCGAGCCTCGTCACCGACGGTTCTCCGCAGGCCCTCGCCGATGCCGTGACGGGCCTGCTGGAGAACCCCGTTCGCGCCCGGGCGATCGCCGACGCGGGGCTGCGCGCGGTGGACGAGCTGTACTCGGCCTCCGCTGTCGCCGACCGGCTGGAGGAGCTGTACCGCGGTGCGTGAGTCCTTCAGGGGCGTGAGCCCGGCGGCCGTCTGCTGCTGGGGGCTGCTCGCCGTCGTCCTGCTGCCCGGAGCCGTGCTGTATTCCGCGGACACCCGGATCGGCCTGGCACTCATGCTCCAGTGCGTGGTCGTCGTGCACACCGGATGCGCTCTGGCCTGGGTGCTCGCCGGGCCCGGCGTACGGCTCATGGCCTTCGGGTTCTGGCTCTTCGGCTACATCTGGCTGGGACTGGCGCCACTGGCCATGCTCGCCACGGACACCTATCCGCTCGGCTTCGTCGTCGGCCAGGACGGCGCGACCACCGCATGCGCCGTCGTGGAGACCGGACTGCTGGCGTACACGGCAGGCGCCACTGCCGCCGGGTACCGCCGGCATCGCCGGTCCGCCGTCCTCGAACCGGTGCTGGCGCGGCGTCTCTCGCCGGTCCGCGTGCTGCTGCTGGCCGTGCTCGCCCTGGCACTCGCCGTCGTGCTCGTCCCCCGGCAGGGCGGGATCGAAGCATTCTTCACCAGCCGCCAGGCCCTCAACGAGACTCCGTCCGGAGGCGGCGGTGACTCCGCGGGCAGGGCGCTGTCCGCGTGGTCGCTGTCCGCGCCCGCGTTCTGGGCGCTGCTCGCCTTGCTGCACGTCCACCGCAGGCACGGGTCCGACCAGCTGCTGCGCGGACTGCGGTGGGCTCTGCTGCCGTTGCTGCTCGCCCTGAACGTCGTCGTCAACAACCCCGTCAGCCAGCCGCGTTTCTGGGCGGGCACGGTCGTGCTGACGTTGCTCTTCAGCGTCCCCGCCCTGCGCCGCCCCCGCGGTTTCCGCGTCGCCGCGGCCCTGCTGGTCACGCTCGTGCTCGTCGTCTTCCCCTACGGCGACCACTTCCGCAACGACGAGCCGGAACGCGTCCAAGTGCTGTCGCTGGCCGAGCAGTTCACCACCAACGGCGACTACGACGCCTACCAGCAGCTGCAGACGGGCGTCAGCCTGCGCCAGCGGACCGGCTTCACGCCGGAGACCGTGATCGGCCCGCCGCTGTTCTTCGTGCCCCGCGCGACCTGGCCGGGCAAGCCGGAGGACACGGGCATCAGGCTGGCCGAGCACGCGGGCTACCGCTTCGACAACCTCTCGGCACCCCTGTGGGTGGAGACCTATCTGTGGGCCGGATTCCCCATGGTCGCCCTGGTGTTCGGGCTCTACGGGGCGCTGGTGCGGCGGATCGACGACGTACGGCAGCGGCTGCGCGACCACCGCGGCAGCCTCGCCGTGCTGCTCGTACCGGCGCTCGCCTTCTTCCAACTCATCCTTCTGCGCGGGTCGCTGATGGCGAGTATGGGGCCTCTCACCCTTTTGATCCTCATTCCGCTGTGCGTGAGTGTTCGGGGTGGATATGGTGTGCGCGAGGGGTCAGGGGGGAGCCCGGCCGTGCCGGTGCCTGTCCCCTCGCGTGAAGTTGCTCGTAGTGCTCATCGCAGGGGGGACGAATGCGACGGCTGAAGGTTCTGGGCTGCCTCGGCGCGGCTCTGGCGCTGTTCGGCACCGTGACGGCGGCGGCTTCGGGGGCGGAGGGCGAGGCGCCCGACACCACGCTCACCGCGGATCCGATGCCCACATGGCAGACCGACGGCATCGTCTGGAGCGTCGCCTACGCCAAGGGCGTGGTGTATGTCGGAGGCGTCTTCAGCAACGTCCGTCCGCCCGGTGCCGAGCCGGGCGAGCAGCAGGTCCCCCGGAAGAACTTCGCGGCCTTCGACGCCGTCAGCGGTGAACTCCTGCCCTGCGCCCCCTCCTTCACCGGAGGCTCGGGTTCGGTGCGGGCGGTCGAGGCCTCCCCGGACGGTGAAGTGCTCTACGCCGGCGGCTCGTTCGGCACCGTGACGCTGGACGGCAAGGCCACGGGCGTGAGCAACACCGCCGCCCTCGACACCGCCGGGTGCAAGCTGCGCAGCGACTTCCGGCCCGGGGTCGCCGCCACGGTCCGGGCGTTGGACTCCACCGCCGACGCCGTCTACCTCGGCGGGGACTTCGGCACGGTGAGCGGGCAGGCCAGGCAGCGCGTCGCCGCCGTCAGCCCGAGCGGCACCCTGCTGCCGTTCAGCGCCACCGTCGACGCGACCGTCCGGGCCGTCACCGCCGCTCCCGACCACGGAAAGGTCGTCATCGGCGGCGACTTCGACACCGTGAACGGCAAGAAGGTCCACGCCCTGGCCTCCCTCGACCCGGGCACCGGGAAGACGAACAAGACCTTCTCCGGCTGGATCGAGCCGAACTCGGTGGTCAAGGCGCTGAACCGGGACGGCGACCGCTTCTACCTCGGAGCCGAGGGCACCGGGCACAAGGTCTTCGACGGCAGGATCGCCGCGTCGCTGGCCACCGGCGCCCGTGAATGGACGGACACCTGCTACGGGGCGACGCAGGCAGTGGTCCCGCACGACGGCATGCTCTACAGCGGCTCGCACGCGCACAACTGCGAGGACACACCGGGCGGTTTCCCCGACATCAACATCCGGCAGCACCTGCTGGCCAACTCCATCGAGGACGGTTCGATCCAGACCTGGTTCCCGCAGACCAACGGCGGGCTCGGCGAGCAACTCGGGCCGCGTGCCATGGTCATGGCCGGCGACATCCTGTGGACGGGCGGCGAGTTCACCACCGTCAACGACAAGCCGCAGCAGGCGCTGACCCGGTTCCCCGCCGCACCGGACACGGGCGCGCCACAGGTGCCGGTGCTCAGCGGCCAGAGCACGGCGAGCGGCAAGGTGCGGCTGGCCTGGAAGGCCGCATGGGACCGCGACGACGGCCTCCTGACGTACCGGATCTACCGTGACGGCACCTACTACAAGTCCGTCCCCGGCCACTCGCGCTACTGGGACCGCCCGCAGATGGGCCTCACGGACACGGTCGAGTCCGGGTCCACGCACCGCTACTCACTCGAGGTCACCGACGGGGACAACGTCTCGGGCCGCAACGGGCCAGTGTCCGTCACGGCGCGCTAGGCCCGGCAAGTCCTGGCCCGCGGGGTCTGGTGCGTGCGATCGCAAGGCCGAGGAGGAGAGCGCAGCGGGCTGCGCCGACGATCGACAACGTAGAGAGCGTGCGTGCCAGACCCCGCGACCCAGGCGGGACTGCGCGGACACGCCCTAGCACGACAGGGGCACACGTACGAATGGCCTTCACCCGCAGGATCTTCCTCACCTCGGGCGGCGCAGCCGCCGCATCAGCTCTGGGGGTCACAGGCTGTACGGCCGGCTCCGGCACCCCGGACGACGCGAAGCCGGGCGCCCGTCGGGCACAGCCGGCGGCCGGCAGCCCGCCGGGCAAGTCCGTCGTCGACGTCGTCGCCGACTTCGGTGCCCGCGGCGACGGACGCACCGACGACAGCGGAGCCTTCGAGAAGGCCTACCGCCACGCCGCGTCGCGAGTCACGGGCGCCATCGGACGTACGGTCGTCGCCGTCCCACCCGGCGCCTATCTGATCCGGCGCCCGCACGCCCTCCTGAACGGCGGCGATCCCGGCCGCAAGGCCAACGGGCTGCGCTTCCAGGGAGCCGGGAAACGGATCACGGAGATCATCTTCCAGCCGGACGCGAAGAGTGCCGCGGACGCCTTCCTCTGCCGCAACGACAACATGTGGGCCAACCTCAAGTTCGAGCAGATGCGCTTCCGTTCGGCGACGCCCGGGGCCTCCTTCTTCAACTCCTACTCCGAAGGGCAGGCGCAGGACTACCGGTTCAGCGAATGCGAGTGGGCAGGCGAGTGGACGTACGGCCTGGCGCTGGACGGCAGCAACACCAACTCCGAGATGCGCTGGGACGCCTGCCGGGTCGGCGGCGCCTACCGCAAGGCGTTCCTCTACTCGGGTGTCTCCCGCCGGTCACGGGACAAGAAGCAGCAGGACCAGTTCCTCAACTACTGGTTCAACGACATGAAGGTCGAGTACGAGTGGGGCAACTTCCTGGAGTTCCCCTACGGCGGCTCCATCACCTGCCGCGGCGGCTCCTACATCGTCACCGGGCGCCGTCCCGGCAAGAGCGCCGACTACGGCACCACCAGCACGTTCTTCCGCTTCCCCCGCGCGGCGCACGCCGACTCCGTCCAGCGCTTCCACGCGGAGGACATCCGCTTCGAGGTGCGTGACCCGCAGGTGCGGATCATCGACTGCGCCTGGGATGAGGGCACCGTGCACTTCAACGACTGCGACGACACCTCGAACGCCTTCAAGAGCTTCTCGTCCGGCGTCTCCGCCCACCGCTACCGCACGGGCGGCAAGGGGCCGTTGATCCGTTACGACTTGTGCAGGCTCGTCGGCCATCACCGGTACGAGACGGGGAAGCGGAGCTCCGGTGCTCCGCCCCTCGCCCGCTACGACATGTGCGCCTTCCGCAGCCACCCCCAGCGCGACTTCGCCCAGATCGTGGGGAGTGGCGCGGGCGGGCGGGCGGCCGAGGTGCGTTTCACGGACTGCACCGGCGGCTGAGCCCGCCCACCCGGGGCCGTCACATCCCCGCTGCCACGAGCAAGTCCCTGTGCTCCGGGCACAGATGGGTGATCGCTGCCTTCGCGCCGGCGATCTCCTTGGACTTGACCGCGTCGATGACGGCCTTGCGGTCCACCTCCTCGGTACGGGCGATGCGCTCGCAGATCTCCTCACCGCCGGCCGCGACGGCCGCCGGATCGATGCCCTTCGGCACCCGGCCCTCCAGGTACCGCTTCTGCTTCTTCGTGAACGAGCCCGTGGCCGGGGTCAGTTCGGCGTCGGGCACCTTCGGCGCGTCCGAAGCCTGAGGCTTGGACTTCCCGGAGGTCCCGGCAGCCTTCGCCTCGCTCTTGCCCTTCCCGGCTCCGGACCCCGTTCCGGGCTGGGCCGACGAGGCAGCCGGCTGCCGGTCCGAGCGCTCCGGCCCGTCGTCTCCCGCCTGGCCTCCGCAGCCCGTCGCCGTCAGCAGCGCCACACAGGCGGCCACCGCGAGAAGGGCTCCACGTGCGTTCCTCATCGCGCCCCCGGAACGGTGACGGTCACCTTCGCCGACAGGCCGCTGGTGTTGGTGCCGTCGCTTGCCGTGATCCGGTAGCTGTTGGTCGACCCGGGCGCGACGGAGGTGTCGGTGAAGGTCAGCTGCGGGCGCCGCCAGGGCATCGACTCACCGGTCGTGGTGTGGATCGGGGTCGCGGAGTTGTTGCGGTAGACGCGGTACGTCAGCTTGCTGTCGTCCAGATCGAGGCTGGAGCGCCACGTCAGCCGTGCGTCGTCCCCGCCCGTGACGGATCCGCTGACCTGGTCGGGCACGTACGGGACACCCGTGTCGGGGCCGTCGGCGAACCGCGTGAGTCCCTGCTGTGCCTTGCCGTTGACGGTGGTGAAGGTGCCGCCCACCCACATGTAGTCGTGGCCGCCGGAGGTGGAGACTGTCATCGCGCGCGGTCCGATCGCCTCGACGAGACCGTCGTTGGTGTCCGGCAGCCAGCCCAGCAGCTTCGGGTTGTCGACCGACTCGGCCAGCAGATGACGCCGCCGGCCGTCGGGGAACTCGCCCATCGAGGAGCAGTCATGGGCGTGCGAGCCGCTGTAGAGGACGGACCGGTAGACGGCGAGGGTCTGCGTGGCGCCGAGACAGGTGTCGCGCCAGCGCTGGTTCAGATCGTCCAGGTCCAGCGCGATCCGGCCGTCGAAGACGCCTCCGCCCGTGCCTTCGTTCCCCGTGTAGAAGCCGGTCGCGTCAGAGGTGATCGCCTTGACGACGGAGGCCTGCTGGATGAATCCGGGGTAGGCGCGCACCAGACCGCCGGTCGTCGAATTCACGACGCCCAGCGCGTGCGAATTGGTGGTGCCGAGCCTGTTGAAGTCGCCGCCCACGGCGACCCGGCCCGATCCGCCCGCGGCGGGCAGCACCTCGACGGCGCGCCCAGGCCTGTCCGCACCCGGGTTCCACGGGAGCAGCGAGGCGTTGGATGTCTGGACCGCTGCGAAGCGTCCGCGTGCCTGACCGCCGATGTTGGTGAAGTCGCCGCCGAAGTAGAGCGTCTGGCCGTCGGCCGAGACGTCGATGGCGTGCACGGGGGCGGGTACGGCAGGCCGGAAGCCCGGCTTGACCGTGCAGGTGTCGATGTCGATCGCGGCGAGCGAGCTGCGGCCGGTGCCGTTGACGGCGCCGAACGACCCGCCCGCGTAAAGGGTTTCGCCGTCAGGTGATACGGCCAGCGCCGCAACCTTGGCCGTGCCCGAGCCGATGGTGAAGTCGAGTTCGCAGTCCGTGGGTGCCCCCGTCGCCGCGTCGAACGCGGCGAAGTTGAGGGCCTGTTGCTGGTTGCTGCCCGCCGGGGATCCGGGCGGGCGGATGGCGGAGAAAGTGCCGCCGGCGAAGACGACGCCGTCGGCCTGGGCCGCCGCCCACACGATGCCGTTCGTCTGCCAGGTCGGCAGCTCGTCCGCCGTCACCGCCACGGGCGGTGTGAGTGCCGTCGCGTCCTGAGCGCCGGTCGTCGTCTGCAATGCGGCCAGCGGCGCGACGACCGCCAGTACCGCACCGACGACTGTCGTCCGCCGCCATCTCCGTGTCCTGCTGGGTCCGTTCATGTGCCCCCCTCATCCGGGTGTTCAGTTCTGGCGTCCGCTCGTCACCGGTCGATGCGTACCGTCGCCCCTGTCAATTCCGCCTCCAGCGCGCTGATGTCCGCCTGCACCATCAGCCGCGCCAGGTCCGGCCAGAGAACGGTCGGCTTCCACCCCAGAACCGTCTCGATCTTGCCCGCGTCACCGATCAGCGCGTCGACCTCGCTGGGACGCTCGTACTTCGCGTCGAACTCGACGTGCTCCCGCCAGTCCCGGCCGACCACCGCGAAGGCCTCGGTCAGGAACGCGCGGACCGTGCCCGCCTCCCCGGTCGCGACGACGTAGTCGTCCGGGGTGTCGTGCTGGAGCATCCGCCACATCGCCTCGACGTACTCGGGGGCGTAACCCCAGTCCCGCACGGCTTCCAGGTTGCCGAGGTAGAGCGTGTCCTGCAGTCCGGCGTGGATGCGGGCGACGGCACGGCTGATCTTCCGCGTCACGAATGTCTCGCCGCGGCGCGGCGATTCGTGGTTGAAGAGGATGCCGTTCACCGCGAACAGGTCGTACGCCTCGCGGTAGTTGACCGTCGCCCAGTAGCCGAACACCTTGGCGCATCCGTACGGGCTGCGCGGGTGGAAGGGCGTGTGCTCGTTCTGCGGGGGCGGTGCCGCGCCGAACATCTCCGAGGACGAGGCCTGGTAGATGCGGGTGTCGATGCCGCTGGCCCGGATCGCCTCCAGAAGCCGCAGTGTGCCCATGCCGGTGACGTCGCCCGTGTAGAGCGGGGAGTCGAAGGAGACGCGGACATGGGACTGGGCACCCAGGTTGTAGACCTCGTCGGGGCGCAGGTCGCGCAGCAGGTTCACCATAGCGACGCCGTCGCTGAGGTCCGCGTGGTGCAGCACGAGAGAGCGGTTCTCCTCGTGGGGGTCCTCGTAGAGGTGATCGATGCGACCGGTGTTGAAGGACGAGGAACGCCGTACCAACCCGTGCACGGTGTAGCCCTTCGAGAGCAGAAGCTCCGTGAGGTACGAGCCGTCCTGCCCGGTGATGCCGGTTATCAGTGCACTCTTACTCACGGGGGTCCCCTGTCGGCCTTGTCATTCGTGATCCCTCTCCTGTCGGGTCCGGTACGGATTCCGGTCCCAAGTGCTGAACGGTGTGGCACAGTTGAGCTTTATGGCTGAAATGATTGAAATGTCGGTGAAGAGTCAGAGACCCTCCGCCTCGCTGCTGCCGCAGTCCGCCCGGGTCTTCGTCGCGGGCCACCGCGGCCTGGTCGGCTCCGCGGTCACACGCCGCCTTCTCGCCGAGGGCCATGAGGTGATCACGCGTGGCCGTGCGGAGCTGGATCTGCGCGACGCCGCAGGCACCGAGAGCTTCCTGCGCGAGAGCGGGCCCGACGCGGTCGTGCTGGCGGCGGCCAAGGTGGGCGGCATCATGGCCAACAGCACCGAGCCGGTGCCGTTTCTGGAGGACAACCTCCGCATCCAGCTGAGCGTGATCGCCGGAGCGCACGCCGCCGGAGTGGGCAGGCTGCTCTTCCTGGGCTCCTCCTGCATCTATCCGAAGCTCGCACCTCAGCCGATCACCGAAGAGGCCCTGCTGACCGGCCCTTTGGAGCCGACCAACGAGCCGTACGCCCTCGCGAAGATCGCCGGGATCACGCAAGTGCAGGCCTACCGGCGGCAGTTCGGCGCGTCGTTCATCTCCGCGATGCCGACCAACCTCTACGGGCCCGGTGACAACTTCGACCTCCGGACCTCCCACGTGCTGCCCGCGCTGGTCCGCCGCTTCCACGAGGCGAAGCGCGACGGCCGTGAGGAGGTGGTGCTGTGGGGCAGCGGAACCCCGAGGCGCGAGTTCCTTCACGTCGACGACCTCGCGCGTGCCTGCGTCCTGCTGCTGCGCGAGTACGACGGCGACTCGCCGGTCAACGTCGGCTGCGGCGAGGACCTGACCATCCGTGAACTCGCCGCGACCGTAAGGGAAGTGGTCGGGTTCGAGGGCGGGGTCGCCTTCGACGCCACCAAGCCCGACGGCACGCCGCGGAAGCTCCTGGACGTCTCCCGCCTGTCCGCTCTGGGCTTCCGCCCCGAGATCGCGCTCGCCGACGGCGTCCGCGACACCTACGCGTGGTGGCTGCGCACGCAGGATGCGTCTTCGGCCGGGTCTTCGTCCCGGCCGGCCCCGTACGGGCATCCGCTCTCCCCGGCTTCCTAGTAGGCGCCGCGGCCGTCGACGACGGCGCGTACGGTCCGGGCGAGCAGGTCCAGGTCGGTGGTGAGCGACCAGTTGTCCGCGTACTGCAGATCCAGTGCCAGGCTCTCGTCCCAGGAGAGCTCCGACCGTCCGCCGACCTGCCAAGGACCGGTGATCCCCGGCTTGACGCACAGCCTCCGTAGCCCCGCGGCGTCGTAGCCGGCCACCTCGTCCGGCAGCGGCGGACGCGGCCCGACCAGCGACATCTCACCGAGCAGCACGTTCAGCAGCTGCGGCAGCTCGTCCAGGGAGGTGCGGCGAAGGAGCCGCCCCACGCGCGTCACCCGGGGGTCGCGGCGGATCTTGAACAGCGGCCCGTCCTGCTCGTTGGCCGAGGTCAGAGATGCCCGCAGCACATCCGCCTCCTGGACCATCGAGCGGAACTTCCACATGGTGAAGGGCGCGCCCCGCAGGCCTATCCGCGTCTGCCGGTACAGCGCGGGGCCCGCCGAGTCGACCCGTACGGCCGCGGCGACCAGAGCGAGCATGGGCGCCAGCAGCACCAGCCCCAGCGCGGCCCCGGCCCGGTCCAGCACGGTCTTCATCGCCTGCTGGGGGCCTCGCCGCACGGGGGCGGCGATGTGCAGCAGGTTCAGCCCGGCGGCGGTCGCCGCACGGACCCGCCGTACGGCCACATCGGTCAGCCCCGAGGCGATGACCAGCGGCAGCTCCGCGTCCTGCGCCGCCCAGGAAAGCCGACGCAACCGGTCCCCGGTGAGCCGGGCGCCGGGGACGACCATCACGAGATCGGCCCGGCAGCGGTGCGCCGCATCGAGGACCGCGGCCCCGTCCTGCCCGGGCTTGTCCGGGACCTCCTCCAGCCTGCCGGCCTCGGGTATCCCGCTGCTGAGCGGCGATTTGCCGACCGGCACCGCCCCGATCACGACATAGGCGTGGTCCGTCCGGGTGGCGAGCTGTTCGACCACTTGGTCGGCAGGGGCCGCCTCACCGATCACCAGCACCCGTCGGACCGCTTGCGCTGCCCGCCTCCGCGCCGTCAGGTCACGGTGCATCAGGGCCCGGTAGACGGCGGTGAGTACGGGCGCGGAGGCTATGGCGGCCAGCGCGTACGCCGGTTCCGGGCTGACACCGCTGACGACCTGAACGACCGCCAGCACACCCGCCAGCGTCAGCCAGTCGTGCAAGGTGGAGAGCATCCCGCGGGACTCGCCCAACAGCCGTTGCGTGTACCGCAGATGGACCGCCCGCACCCCCGGCCAGGCCGCCGCGGCGACCAGTGCGGCGGGCAGCGGATAGGGCTGACCGCTGGTGGTGAAGACGAGCAGGACCGGAAGCCCGGAGCCGAGCGTGTCGACGGCTATCGCCCCCGGTGCGTACCAGCGTGCCTTCTCCCTGAGCCTGTGCTGCCGTGCCTTCGGCACGGGGTGGTGGTGGTCGAACGTCGTACCGACTGATGTGCCCGCAGTTGTGACGGAAGCGGGATCAGGCCGCATGAACCCCCCAGTTACGCGGAACCCCCAGATGAACACGGGCACTTCACTCGTGCGCCGTGCTTACCGACGTGCCGACTTTAGGCGATGGGGCCCGGTTCCATCACCGTTCATCCATATTTTCTGCGAAAGTTCGGACGATGCCGTCCACGGTTGTCTGTCAGAGCGCGTAGTTTCCGCAGCAGAAATCACCGGTTTGAGGGCAATCGAGGCCGAACGCCGTGTCGCACGCGCGAAATCACCGAGACGCGCACATTCCCACATAAAATCGGGCAGAACGTCCCAGTAGTCCCGTGAACCCGGTGTGCGGCTGTCTGCCGAGAGCGCGTCCCTTCGACGTCGCTTCGAGGAGCCCCCACCCGCTCACGGCTTACGGAAAGGAGGCAGCTGCATGGCTGCCACTACTGCTCGTCGTGTACGGATCGCCGCCACGGCTTCCGCCGTCCTCCTGGGCGGTTCGCTCCTCGGGGCGAGCGCCGCCGAGGCGACCGTTGCCGCGCACCCGCACCAGCCCTACGGCATCGTCACCGCCAAGTCGGGGCTGAACGTCCGTCAGTACCCGAGCACGGACTCCTCGGTGAAGTACGTCCTTCCGTTCAAGGCCGAGCGCGGCCTGGACTGCAAGGTCCGTGCCCAGGTCATCGACCACAACCCCTACTGGTACAAGCTGCGCGACAGCAACTACTGGGTGAGCGCCCGCTACGTGCACAACGTGGGCCACGTGAAGCTGTGCAAGGACCGCTACCCCTCGCCGATGACCGAGACGGCGAAGGCCCAGAAGGCCATGGGCTGACGATGCGGGCGCGCCGCTGACCGCCTCGTGCGGGTCAGCGGCCGGCCGGAGCGGGAGCGTCGAGCTCCTCGAAGACGGCCGTGTTCAGCGTGAAGGCGCGCCTGCATTCGCCGACGATCCGTCTCTTCTCCTGATCGTCGGCAGGTACCGCGTCCAGCAGTTCGCGGTACCCCCGCTTGAAGGCGGCGGGGTTCGGGATGTCCTCGAAGACATAGAACCGGACCCCGTCGCCTTTGTGTGTGAAGCCCCAGGTCCGCTCCGCGGTGGAGCGGATGACCTGGCCGCCGGAGAGATCCCCGAGGTACCGGGTGTAGTGATGGGCGACGTAGCCGCCGGGCCAGTCGCGAGCCACCTCCCTGATGCGGTCCGCGTAGGTCGCCGTCGCGACGAGCGGGGTCACCGCCGTGCGCCACGTGGACGTGCCGTGCAGGTGGTCCAGGTCGCGCTCCAGAGAGGGCAGACGGAACAGCTCCCTGCGGACGAACGGCCCCGCGACCGGATCGTCGGCGAGGCCCGCGGCGGCCTCCTCCAGCGCCTGGTAGACGAACCACAGCTGCTCCGTGTAGCGCACGTACGCCGCCTTGCCGAGCCTGCCGCCGAGCATGTCGCTCATGAACGACGCGTTCTCCGCCTCCGTGTGCTGCGCCTTCGAGGCGCCACGGATGAGTGCGGAGAAGGGATGTGCCGGCAGCTGTGAGGTCATGACCTCATTCTTTACCGACAAGGTGTCGGGAAAACGTGGGTGAGCCGTGCAGTGCCCGCAGCCGCCCGGAAACAGGCCTCAGGCGAGGGTGAGGACGTCCGCTCCCTGCTCCGTCACCACAAGTGTGTGCTCGAACTGCGCGGTGCGCATGCGGTCCTTGGTGACGACGGTCCAGCCGTCCTCCCACATGTCCCACTCGTGGGTGCCAAGGGTGAGCATCGGCTCGATGGTGAAGGTCATCCCGGGACGCATCACGGTCGTCGCCCGCTCGTCGTCGTAGTGAGGGACGATCAGGCCGGAGTGGAACGAGGTGTTGATGCCGTGACCTGTGAAGTCACGCACGACCCCGTAGCCGAAGCGCTTGGCGTACGACTCGATGACGCGGCCGATGATGTTGATCTGGCGGCCGGGACGTACGGCCTTGATCGCGCGGTTGAGCGATTCACGCGTGCGCTCCACGAGCAGCTGCGACTCCTCGTCGACGTCACCGCACAGGTAGGTGGCGTTGGTGTCGCCGTGGACGCCGCCGATGAAGGCCGTCACGTCCAGGTTCACGATGTCGCCGTCGCGCAGCATCGTGGAGTCGGGGATGCCGTGGCAGATGACCTCGTTGACCGATGTGCACAGCGACTTCGGAAAGCGCCGGTAGCCCAGCGTCGAGGGATAGGCGCCGTGGTCGCACATGTAGGCGTGCGCGACGTCGTCCAGCTTGTCCGTGGTGACACCCGGCGCGATGTGCCGCGCCGCCTCCGCCATGGCACCTGCGGCGATGCGGCCCGCCGCCCGCATCTTCTCCACGGTCTCCTTGTCCTGCACCTCGGGTCCGGTGTAGGGCGTGGGCGCGTCCTTGCCGACGTACTCGGGGCGCGGGATGGACGCGGGAACGGTGCGGTGCGGGGAGAGTTCACCGGGGGAGAGCAATGACTGGCCAGACATGTGCGCGAGTCTAACTGTGGTACGGAACGGGCTCAGGGGGGAGCATGACCGCATGGCTCTGTTCACGCGCAAGTCGGCCGGCAAACCCGGCGAGTGGTACTACTGCATCCAGCACGGCAAGGTCGAGGAGGGCCCGGAGTGCCCGGCCAAGGACCGCATGGGCCCCTACAGCACAGCGGCTGAGGCCTCCCACGCGATGGAGAAGGCCCAGGAGCGCAACTCCGAGTGGGAGAACGACCCGCGCTGGCACGACTCCTCACGGGGAGAGACCGGCGGCGGCCCGGCGGGCGGCTGACCCCGGCCGCATGCGAAGCGGCGAGAGTGACCGGGCGGACGCCTACCGCGCCTCGGTCACCTCGCCTGCCGGGGGAGAGGCGGCCGAGCGCAGCGTGCGGACACGGTGCGCGTGCGGATCGGTGCGGGCGTCGTAGGACATCAGTTTCGGCAGCGACAGGGCCAGCAGCCCGACCGCCGCCAGGCAGGCGAGGCCGCCCGACCAGACAGAGGTGCGGACCGAGGTCAGGGCGGCCATGCCGCCCGAGCGGACCTGTCCCGCCTGCGGGCCGATGGAGTACGACAGCAGCTCGATGCCGGCCAGCCTGCCGCGCAGCTCGTCGGGGATGGTCTGGTTCCACATCGTCGAGCGGAAGATGCCGCTGACCATGTCGCAGCCGCCCGCGACGGTGAGGAAGAACAGCAGGAGCCACACGTTCGTCATCCAGCCCGCGACCGCCATGGCCGCGCCCCAGCACATCGCCGAGAAGGCCACCGCCCTGCCGTGCCGGTGAACCCGCCCCGTCCAGCCGCCGGTCGCGCTGACCAGCAGGGATCCGAAGGGCAGCGCGGCGTACATCAGCCCCAGCGCCCAGGGCGCGTCCAAGTCGTCGGCGAGGAAGGGGAAGACGGCGATCGGGAAGGCGAACAGCGTCGCCGCGATGTCGACGGCGTAGGTCCCCAGCAGCTCCTTGCGGGACCAGGCGTACCGGGCGCCCTCCAGGATGCCGCGCAGCGACGGCCGGTCCGCGTCGTGCGCGGGCGGTGCGGGACGCAGCCGGTATCCGAGCACCACGGAGAGGGCGAAGGTGGCCGCGTCGACGGCGTAGGCGGCGCGCACCCCGGCGTATGCGAGCAGCAGCCCGGCCAGCGCGGGACCGACGATCGCGCCGAACTGCCAGCGCAGTGCGTTGAGGGCGGCGGCAGCGGGCAGTTGGTCGTGCGGCACGATGCGCGGGACGAGCGCGTCCAGTGCCGGACGCTGGATGCCGGCGAGGGCGCTGGAGAGCGCGGCGGCGAGATACAGCGGCCAGATCAGCGGATGCGGCAGCAGCGAGTTGAGCAGCAGGCACAGGGCGACCAGCCCGAGAGCGGCCTCGCTCCACACGATCAGCTTCCGTCGGTCGACGGCGTCGGCGAGCGCGCCGCCGTACAGCCCGAAGATCACGAGCGGCACCAGCTCGACCGCGCCGAGCGCACCGACGGCGACCGTCGAATTCGTCAGCTCCTTCAGCTGTAGCGGCAGCGCCACGAAGGTGAGGAAGCTGCCGAAGACGGTGACGGCGCCCGCGCACCACATCAGCCGGAAGTCGCGCGAGGATCGCCACGGCGAGAGGTCCGGCAGCAGGTCACGTGGTTTCGGGGGCACGAGCGGCCATGTTCCGGCGTGCCCTCACCCCCGGCAACCGGATTTCTACTGGAGGGTGACCACGACATCGGCCTCGTCGGGCGTGAAGGCGATACGGGTACGGGCGCCGTCCGACGTCCAGCGGACCTCCGCTGACGACTCGTCGGCGGACAGCAGCGCCGCCGCCTCGTGCAGCGGGGGCCGCTCCGTGCCGCCGGTCCCGTCGCTCCGGTCCGTACCGCCGGCCTCGCCGGTGAGCGTGGCCAGGGCGACGAAGAGCGCCGTGCCTGTCGCCTCGCCCGTCAACGAGGGCACCTGCGCCCAGCGGGTGAAGGCCGTGCCCTGCGGAGCTCGCAGCGTGGACGGGCCGGACGCGTCCCAGCCGTGCAGTCCGTGCAGCGCGGTCGTCACCTCTTCGTGTGAGACGGGTGCGTGCGACGAGGACTCGTGCGGCTCGGGTTCCGGGCCCGACGCCCAGCCCGTCAGCCGTACGCGCGCACCCGTGGGTGCTCCCACCACCCGGTGCACGTGCAGTTCGAAGGGGCCGCGCACGAACGTCGCGCTCTGCACCCGCATCCCCGGCACCATCGGGGCGCCGGAGGAGAAGACGGGCGTGTGCCAGGAGGCCGCCCAGCCCCAACTGCCGTCGGGAGCGGCACCCGCGCCCATCGGACGGATGCGCACGCGGGCGCTGGAGACGCTGCCGCCGTGCGGGGCGCGCAGCTCCACGGCGAAGTGGTTGTCGGGGGTGTTGGCGCTCGCGGTCGGGCCGGTCCGGGTGGAGTAGGCCAGGCGCGCGTACAGCGGATCCGAGGCGTCCGCCCTCTCGCCCTCGTGGGGAGGCACGTGATCGCTGCCGTGGTTGTGCAGCCGTACGAGACCGTCGCGGCCCGTCGTCTGGATCAGCAGTCCCGCCGAGGGCAGCGCGACGGCACGGTCGGGGCCCTCGCTGGGCGTCGCCTCCTCCCGGGCGGTCCACAGGGGGTCGTCCTCGGGGATCAGCAGTGGGAGGAGGCCCTTCGACGCCCAGTACGGGGAGGCCGGGCCCGAATAGGTCTGGAGGGTCGCCGCGTGCGGGCCGTGCCAGCCCAGGGAGAGCAGCCCGTCCTGGTTCAGCGCGCCCCGGTCCAGGAAGTAGCGCACCGAGCCGCTCAGCAGCCGCCGGGAGACGCCCGGTGCGAGGGGCGTGTGCCCGGTCAGCGCCCCGAGCGCGACGGCTGCGTTCGCGGCGAAGCGGTAGGTCAGGGACCGTCCGAAGTGCAGCGGTGCGCCGTTGCCGTCGAAGAGCAGGGCGAAGCTTTCGAGGTGCGACCGGAGCCTGGCACCGTGATGTGCCAACTGCGCGGTGTCCTGCGTGAGATGGGCGTGCAGCAGCGGATACAGGTGCAGGGCCCAGCCGTTGTAGTGGTCGAAGGCCCTGCCGTCGCCGTCGCTGTACCAGCCGTCGCCGCGGTACCAGCTCTCCAGAAGCTCCAGTCCGCGCTCGACCGCGAGCCACGTCTCCCGGTCGCCGCGCCCCACGGACTCCAGGAACCCGGCGACGGTCAGCGGGAAGAGGTACCAGTTGTTCGGCGCCGGGACATGGCGCAGCGCTCCCCGCAGCCATGCCTCGGCGCGGTCCTGTACGCCCGGGTCCAGCCGGTCCCACAGCCATGGGCGGGTCAGCCGCAGCCCGAGGGCGACGGATGCGGACTCGACCATCGGCTGGCCGAACACGGTGTGGTCGAGGATCGGCGGCCAGGACTCGGCGTCCTCACGACCCGGGGTGCGGGTGCCGGCGGCCAGCCCCTCGGCGTACTGGTCCATCCAGCCGTGCGGGTCACGCCCGCCGGCGCCGGCGACGCGGAACGCGGCGGCGAGGAAGGTGCGTGCGTAGCCTTCCAGCCCGTCGGAGCGCACCCCCGTCCGGGACGGGCGGCCGGGCAGGTCGAGCATCGCTCCGCGAGGGGTGGCGAACTTCCGGGCAGCGGTGAGGAGTCCGTCGGCGGTGGTCTCCCAGTGCGCACGGGTCCAGCCGGTCCAGGGGCTCAACTCCCTGTCCTCGGGCGGCAGATCGAACGGCGGGGTGACGGCGGTGGGAGCAGCAGCGGTCATGCCAGGAACGCCAGCCTTTCGCGTCGTACGGGGTGGGCGAAGCCCTCGCCGGAGGTCCAGCGGGCGACTTCGGAGACCGTCAGGTCGGCGAGCCGCCGCAGTTCGTTGCCCTGGGACCCGGCGACGTGCGGGGTGATCAGCACGTTCTCGCAGTCCCAGAGCGGGTGTTCGCGCGGCAGCACCTCGGGTTCGGTGACGTCCAGGACCGCGCGGATGCGGCCCGAGAGGACGGCCTCGGTGAGGGCGTCCTGGTCGAGGACAGCGCCGCGTGCGGTGTTGATGAGGGTGGCGTCCGGCCGCAGTGCGGCGAGGAGTCGGCCGTTCACCAGACCGTGCGTCTCGGGGAGCAGGGGGGTGTGGACGCTCACCACGTCGCTCGTGGCGAAGAGTTCGGGCAGCGGCACCGGCCGTACCCCCAGAGCCTTCGCCTCCTCGGCGGTCACGTACGGGTCGTGCAGCAGCACCGTCATGTCGTACGGGCGCAGCAGCTCGATGACCCGGCGCCCGATCAGGGAAGCGCTGAGGATGCCCACCGTGCGCCGGTAGTTGCCCCTTCCGGAGTCGGGGACCAGCCACTCGCCTCTGGCCCGGTCGGAGGCGTAGGCGCGGGCGGATTCGAGGATCCGCTTCCCGGAGAGCAGGATCATCGCGACGGTGTACTCCGCGACGGGAAGCGCGTTGGCCGCGGCGGCGGACGAGACCTCGATGCCGCGGTCCCAGCAGGCGTCGGTCACATGTCCCCGTACGCTGCCGGCCGTGTGCGCGACGGCACGCAGCTTGGGGGCGGCCTCGAGTACGGCGCCGTCGACGGGCGGGCAGCCCCAGCCGGTGATCAGCAGCTCGGTCTCCGCGAGTACCCGGCGTGCCCGGTCGGTGCCGAAGTCGTCCAGCGGGGGCAGGGGCTCGAGGTCGGTGTGCTCGGCGAGCGCGGCGAGGGACGCGGCGTCGAGGACGCTTCCGGCCGCGGCGGCGCTCATGGCGAGCGCGGCGCGAGGACGACGGACGGGACCGTGCTGGGGTTTCGGCATGTCTCTCCTGGGCGAACCGGCCGGTGACTGGTGCTACTTGACGCTGCCCGCTGTGAGGCCCGAGCGCCAGTACCGCTGGAGCAGTACGAAGGCAGCGATCAGCGGCAGGATGGCGAGCAGCGAACCGGTGACCACCACGGGGTAGTACTCGGGCGATACGGAGGCGTTGCTGTTCCAGGCGTACAGCCCGAGGCTGACCGGATAGAGCTCCTGGTCGGAGAGCATCACCATCGGCAGGAAGAAGTTGTTCCAGATGGCCGTCAGCTGGAAGAGGAAGACGGTGACGAACCCCGGCCCCAGCATCCGCAGCGACACGCGCAGATAGGTCTGGAGTTCGCCGGCGCCGTCCATCCGGGACGCCTCCAGCACTTCGTCCGGCACATAGCCCCGGCTGAAGATCCGGCCCAGGTAGACGCCGAACGGGTTGAACAGGACGGGGATGAAGACCGACCAGAAGGTGTTGACCAGTCCGGTCTGCGACGCCATCAGATACAGCGGCAACGCCAGCACCGTCGGCGGCACCATCACCCCGGCCAGCACCAGAGCGAACAGCTTCTCCTTGTGCGCGAAGCGGTACTTGTCGAAGGCGTAGCCGCAGGCGACGCTCAGCAGCGAGCCGATGAACGCCCCGACGACCGCGTACAGCAGGCTGTTGACGTACCAGCGGCCGTAGAGACCGCCGTCCATGGCGAAGAGTTCGGAGAGGTTCCGGACGGGCGAGAAATCGCCCAGGGAGAGCAGGTTGCTGCTGAAGAGGGCGTCCCGCTCCTTCGCCGCAGCGAGCAGCAGCCACAGCACGGGCAGCAGTGTGTAGAGGACGAACAGCGCGACGAGGGCGTTGACGGCTCCGCGGCCGAGCAGCCGGGGACGCATCGCGGCGGGGGTGCTGCTCATCGGTCGTCCTCCTGCGGGGTGCCGGTCCGGTTGCTCCAGCGCGAGACGCCGTAGGAGAGGGCGATGGTCGCGGCGAGCAGGACCACGGAAGCGGCCGCCGCCAGGCCGTAGTTGTTGCGGGTGAATGCCGCGTCGAAGATGTACATGTTCGGGGTGAAGCGGCTGCCGACCATGGGAGTCGACTGGCTCAGCAGCATCGGCTCGGTGAACAGCTGGAGCGCCCCGATGAGCGTGAACATCGCGACCATGACGAGCGACGGGCGGATCAGCGGCACCTTCACGCGCAGCGCCGCCCGCACCGGGCCGGCTCCGTCGATGACCGACGCTTCGATGACTTCGCGGGGCACGGCCTGAAGCGCCGCGTAGAAGATCACCATGTTGTAGCCGAGGTTGCTCCACATCGCGATGTTCACGATCGCGGGCAGCACGGTGTGCAGACCGAGGAGGTCGACGGTGATGTCGGCCTTGCCGAGGATGTCGACGACGGGGCTCAGGCCCGGCGTGTAGAGGTAGAGCCAGATGACGGCGGCGATGATTCCGGGCACGGCGTGCGGAAGGAACAGGCCGAGCTGGGCCGTTCGGCGCAGCCGCACCGCACCGGAGTCCAGGATCAGTGCGAGGGCGAGCGCAGCCACGACCAGCAGCGGGATGTAGATGACGAGATAGAGCGCCGTCACGCCCAGTCCGGCCAGGAACGTGGGGTCGGAGAGCACGGCCTGATAGCTGCGCAGCCCCACGAACACCGTACGTTCGGGCCCGAAGCCGAGCCCGGGCTGATCGTCGCTGAAGAAGCTGAGCTGGACGGCACCGAAGACGGGGATCACGAAGACCGTCAGCAGGAGGACGAAGAACGGCGCCATCAGCACGCCGCAGGCGCCCAGTTCGCGGCTGCGTGCGGCGGAACGGGTGCCGGGCTTGCCGGGTAGGGCGCCGCGCCGTCCCGGCCGTAGGCCGTCGGCAGTGCCGGCGCGTGCGGGGTGTGTTGCTGCGGAGGTGGTCGTGCTCATCGGGCTCACCTGCCTCTCTGCTGGTCAGCGGGTACGTGGGTCGGGTGCAGGGGACGTGCGCCGGGGCCGGCGGTGCCGCGCCGTGTCCCCTGTCCTGTCAGTTGCGGGACTCGGTGGTGCGCAGGCCGAGGGCTTCGAGGTCGGGCATGGTCGCGCGCTGCCCCTCGCGCAGCGCCTCCAGCAGCGAGCCGCTGCCCGCGCTCGCCCGTGCGGACCCGTCCTGAACGGTCTTGAGTGTCGCGGTCATCCGGGGCCCCCACATCCAGGGGCCGGAGATCAGCTCGGCCTCCCTGCGGAAGGTCCTGTAGATGTCCTGTCCGCCGAAGAAGCTGGTGTCCATCGCCTTCCGTGCGGTCGGCAGGAGTCCCGGCGCGGCCGGGTACTGGCTGCTGAGACCGCTGGAGAGACGGGCACGCAGCGCGTCGGGGCTGGTGACCTGCCATTCGATGAAGTCCATGGCCGCCTTCGGGTTCCTGCTGTCCTTGGTGACGGCGAAGGTGGAGCCGCCGAGGGTGCCGACCCGCGGCTTGTCCGGGTCCCACTGGGGCATCGGTGCGACGGCCCACTTGCCCTTCTGCTCCGGGTAGGAGGACATCAGGGCCCCTGCGTCCCATGCGCCGGTCAGCTTGGCGAGGACCTCGCCGTTGCCGAGCTGAGCGTCTCCCTGCTGGCTCTCGCCCGGATTGGCGAACACCAGGTCCCGGTCGATCAGCCGCTGCCAGTACGTCATGACCTTGCGGGTGGGCGCGTCCGTCAGGGACACGTGCCAGGCCCCGCCCCTCGTGTCGAACCAGCGCGCTCCGGCCTGCCAGCTGAGAGCGGCCAGGTGAGGGCCGCCGTCGGTGGGGAGGTTGACGATGCGGGAGTGGGGCCGTTCCTTCTTGACGGTGCGGGCGGCGTCCTCGAACTCGCCCCAGGTGCGCGGCGGTTGAACACCTGCGGCCTTGAAGAGGTCCTTGCGGTAGATCAGGACCATCGGTTCGACGTCGAGCGGGACGCTGAAGACGCGGTTCTCGAACGTCGTCAGGGAGAAGGCCTGCGGGAGGAGCTTCTCCCTGAGCCTCTTACCGACCATCGGGCTGATGTCGCGGGCGACACCGTCGATGGCGAATTCCGGAAGCTGGGGGTATTCGATGGTGGCCACGTCGGGTGCGTTGCCGGCGCGTGCGGCGTTGCTGAGTTTCGCGTAGCCGCCCTGTGCGCCGGAGGGCACCTGCTGGAAGTCGACGTGGATGTCGTCGTGCGTCTTGTTGTAGGCGTCGACCACCTCCTGACTGCCGCGCAGGGCCGACCAGAAGGTGATGTGCACCGGCCCGCGGCCGGCGTCTGCTTCCGCGCTGCCTCCCGTGCAGGCGCTCGCACACAGCACCGGCAGTACGGCGGCTGCGGCGAGCAGGGGACGAGGGATTCGAGGACGGCGCACGGTGCCTCCCACGGGGCGAGGGGAATCACCGGCATCCTGATCGCCGTCTGTGAAAGGGTCAATGGATCGATCAGAAGAAAGTTCAAACGGTCAAACGATCGCATGGGAGCGGCTATTGGGAGGCCCGCGCCGTCGAACCGCGAACCTTCAGGTCGGGAAGCAGTTCCATCCTGCGCACCGCTTCCGGGCGGGCGCCGGGCGGGTGTGCGAGACGCCGCAGCAGCAACTCGGCGGCAGCGCGCCCGATTTCCTCCTTCGGCGGGGCCACGGCCGACAACGGCGTGCTCCCCAGGGCCGCCACCACGTCGTCGTACGCGATCACCGAGCAGTCGCGCGGCACTTGAAGCCCCGCGTCCTGCAACTGCTGCACCAGCATCAGCGCATCGACGTCACCGTGCAGGATCGCAGCCGTCGCGCGGCGCTCACGGAGAACCGCTGCCAGATCCAGTGGCGGGGTGGAGGACTCCGGTGCCGCCGGCTCGGGCACGGCACCCGGGGAGCTGAGGACGACCACCCAGTCGTCGATCCCTTCGTGCTCAGTGGCGATCTGCGCGAAAGCCGACCGCAGCGTCCGGGCCGTCGGGCTGTCGTCCCGGGCTGCGAGCACGATCCTGCGGTGGCCGAGCGCCGTGAGGTGTTCCAGCGCGAGATGGACGCCGTACCAGTGGTCGGAGCGTACGGAGTCCATGGCGTGCAGCGAACTCCCGGGCGAGGGGCGCCGTTCCATCAGCACGGTCGGCACGTCCAGCCCGGCGAGCCAGTCGTAGTCGTCGCGCTCCGCGGCGGCGCTGCGCCAGCGTGGAGCGATCAACAGCCCCCGCACACCGCTCTCCAGAGCCCGCAGCGACATGGCATGTTCCGACGCGGGTGCGTGCGGGGCGATGTGCATCGCCAAGCGCATCCCGGCCGCCTCCACCACGGCGCGGGCTCCGTGCACCGCTTCGAAGAGGTACGAATGGCGCTCGGGGACGACCAGACCGACGGCGTCACCGTCCTGCGGGGATGAAGCGCCGGTCAGCGCCCCGGTGCCGGTCAGGCCGTCGTCCGCCGCGAGCGGCGCCGTCGAGCGCGCGACGCCGTGTCCCCGTCGCAACTCGCCGCCCCGCGCCAGCTCTTCGACGTCGCGCCGCACGGTGACGACGGAGACCTCCAGCTCGGCGGCGAGGTCGGTCACCCGTGCCGTTCCGCGCGAGCGTACGGCGTCGAGTATCCGCTGGCGTCTGCGCTCCACCGGCTCCCGCATGCGAGCCCCTTGTCATTTCCGTGCATGTTCGTTCGATCGTTTCGGCAGCAGCATAGCGATCGTCGAACAGAACGAGGGAGGGCCGGTCACCAGCGGGAGGGCGGGGGCGCGGAGAGTTGGTCGGCGATGCGCGAGAGGCGGTCGCGGAAGGGCCTGCGCCTGGTGCCGGCCGAGGGCAGACCGGGTGCGCCGCCGGGTCCGCCGCGGCCGGGGAAGCTCTCCCCGGCCGCCGCGCTGACCAGGTGCTGGACGGTGTCGAGGTCGACTTCGGCCGCGTCCGCGCTCAGGGCGTCGTGTGCGATCCCGTGCAGCTCGCTCAGGTCTCCGGCGTCGCCGTCGTCGAGAGCCAGCACGGTCGCTCCCGCCCGCCGCGCGTCCTGCACCCGCTCCAGCAGTTCGGCGCCGGGCTCCTCCGCCGTCACGACGAGCACGGTCTCCCTGCGCCCCGCCGCCTCGATCCTGCCCAGCCCGGCGGACAGGTGCGCCGGCGCCGAGGGCGGTACGCGGTGCCGTACGAGCGTCGGTGACAGCTCGGGCAGCCCGGACCAGGCGGCCTCGTCGTCCAGGTGCGCGGCAAGGTGCCACGGCTCGTACGACTCGCTCCCCACCAGCAGCAGCCCACCCCTGCGTGCGCCGACAGACGCGCGCAGGGAGCCTGCGAACCGACGGGTGGACTGCACCCATTCGGTCCCGGCGAGCACTTCCCTCAGATGTGCGACGCGTACGGCATCCATGGCCCGGCATGATGCCGCAACAGCCGTGGCGGGGCGGGCGATTCGGCTGTGGTCACTCGTACGGATGTGACGCGGCGGACCCGAAGGGGGGAAGCGGGAAAGCGTTCATCTCCCGTTTCCTTGACGCTCCGTCGCGGTCTGATTACTTTCAGTTCCGTCGAAGTGACGTCCCGTGCCCGGAAGTTGGGAGCACACCCATGCCGTACGAGACCTCTGTCCCCTTCCGAGCGGGGAGCGAGGGCTACTCCAGCTTCCGCATCCCGGCCTGTGTGCTCGCCCCCGACGGTGCCCTTCTCGCGTTCGCCGAGGGGCGCGTCAACTCCTCGGGAGATGCAGGGGACATCGACATCGTCTCGCGGAGATCGGCCGACGGCGGGCTGAGCTGGGAGGAGATGAAGGTCGTCGCCACCTTCGGATCCGGCACCGCCGGCAACCCCTCGCCCGTGGTGATTCCGGCACCTGCGGGCGACCCCCGCACCACCGGGTGCATCGCCCTCGTGTTCGTCACCAACGGTGCCGAGGCGACGGAGTCGCGCATCCGGCGTGGCGAGGTCGGTGCGGCCGACGCACGACGCGTGTGGGTGCAGCGCAGCGAGGACGCCGGGGCGAGCTGGTCCGCACCGGTGGAGATCACGGAGACGGCGAAGCTGCCGCACTGGCGCTGGTATGCGACAACTCCCGGCCACGCCCTGCTTCTTGAGCAGGGTCCGTACGCGGGCCGCATCGTCGTGCCGGCCAACCACTCGATCCCGCCGACGGGGGAGGACGTGGGCACCGAGGGCCGCTACAACGGCGGTCACGACCTGCTCAGCGACGACGGCGGGGTGACGTGGAGCATCGGCTACGTCGACGACAACCCCGACGGCCAGGTCAACGTCAACGAGACCACGGCGGCCGAACTCCCCGACGGACGCGTCTACTTCAACACCCGCACCGAGGCCGTCGCTCCCGAGCACCGCGCCGACGCCCACTCCGCAGACGGCGGTGAGACACTCCTCGCGCCCTTCCGGCCGCAACCCGCACTGACCGCCCCCGTGGTGGAGGCGAGCGTGCTTCAGCTGCGCGACCCCGACGTACTCCTCTTCTCCGCACCCGCGGATCCCGAGGAGCGGCGGAGGATGACCGTTCGGGCCAGCCTCGACGGCGGTGCGAACTGGCTGCCGGTGCACACCGTCGACGACCTCCCGGCCGCGTACTCGGATCTGGTCCGCGTCGACGACGGCACGCTCGGGCTGCTGTACGAGACGGGGGAGACGAGCCCGTACTCGACGATCACCTTCCGCCGGATCGCGGTGCGGGAGCTGCTGGAGGCCGCTGCCCGCACGTGATCACCTTCACCATCAGGAGTGCGGCGCGGGGACGGCACCGGGTGGCAGGATCGCCCGTATGACTTCGCCTTCTCCTGAATCCTCCTCCGCATCCTCCTCGGCCGCCCCGAAGAAGGACCCCTGGGACCTGCCCGACGTCTCCGGCCTCACCGTCGGAGTGCTCGGCGGCACCGGCGACCAAGGACGCGGTCTGGCCTACCGGCTGGCGCGCGCGGGGCAGTCCGTCATCATCGGGTCGCGCGCCGCCGAACGCGCCCAGCAGGCCGCGGACGAACTGGGATCGGGAGTGGAGGGTGCGGAGAACGCCGAGTGCGCGCGCCGTTCCGACGTCGTGATCGTGGCCGTGCCGTGGGACGGCCACGCACGGACGCTCGAGGCGCTCCGCGAGGATCTGCGCGGCAAGCTCGTCGTCGACTGCGTCAACCCGCTCGGCTTCGACAAGAAGGGCGCCTACGCGATCCGTCCCGAGGAGGGCAGCGCCGCACAGCAGGCCGCAGCCCTGCTGCCGGACTCGCGCGTCACGGCGGCCTTCCACCACCTCTCCGCCGTGCTGCTCTCCGACGCCTCCGTCGAGAAGATCGACACCGATGTGATGGTGCTCGGCGAGGTGCGGGAGGACTGCGCCGTCGTGCAGGCGCTGGCGGAGCGCATCCCGGGGATGCGCGGCATCTTCGCGGGCCGGCTGCGCAACGCCCACCAGGTCGAGTCGCTGGTCGCCAACCTGGTCTCCGTCAACCGTCGCTACAAGGTGCACGCGGGCATCCGGCTCACCGACGTGTGATCCGCGGGGCGGGCCGCGGCCGGTGAGCGCCGCGGATGCGGGCTCGCCTGAGGAGCTTGGCCGGTGATGGGGGAGAATGCCGGGGCGGTGCGTCAGCTGTACGCACCGCCCGCATGTCCCGTACCGCCGCCGGTCCTCGCACCGGACCGTCCGACTGGAGCCGCCCGCATGTCCGCCCCCGCCGCCCCCGCCGCATCGTCCCGCTCGGCCCGGGGGATCGCCCGCTACGCCACCGTCCTCTGTGCGCTCGCCGTCATCGCGGCGGTCGTCTCCTTCGCCAAGGGCAGCTGGTTCGGCGTCGTATGGGTCCTGCTGGCGGGGCTGGCCTCCAACATGGCCTGGTACTACGGGCGCAGGGCACGCCGGACGCCCGCCCCCGCGAACGGCGACTCCTGAGCGGCTTACGGCAGGGGTGTGACCGACAGCTCCGGCTCGCCCTGCCAGAAGCGGAAGTAGTCGTAGCCGTAACCGATGTCCAGGTCCGTGACGTCCAGCACCTGCATCACGTTGCCGATGGAGTCCCAGAAGACCGCGTTCACCGCCGGGATCCACAGGCAGCCGAAGACGACCAGCAGGCCGAACGGGGCGAAGGGCTCCGCCTGACGCCGTGCCGCGGGGGAGAGCCACGGTTCCAGCACGCCGTAGCCGTCGAGGCCGGGCACCGGAAGCAGGTTGAGGATCGCGGCCGTCACCTGCAGCATCGCGAGGAACGCCAGGGCGTAGCGGAAGGCGAACGGCACGTCGGCCATCGCGCCCAGCCAGAACGGCGCGGTGAGTATCGCCGCGAACAGGGCGTTCGTGAGAGGTCCCGCGGCTGAGATCAGGCTGTGCTTCCAGCGCCCCCGGATGCGGCCGCGCTCGATGTAGACCGCGCCGCCCGGCAGCCCGATGCCGCCGAGGACGACGAAGATGACCGGCAGCACGATGCTCAGCATGGCGTGCGTGTACTTCAGCGGGTTGAGGGTGAGATAGCCCTTCGCGGCGACCGACTCGTCCCCGCTGCGCAGCGCCGCACGGGCGTGGGCGTACTCGTGCAGACACAGCGAGACGATCCAGCCCGAGACGACGAAGAAGAAGACCGCGACGCCCGTCACCTCGGCCAGACCCGACCAGACCGCCCAGCCGGAGACGGCCATGATCGCGGCGAGCCCCAGGAAGACGGGGCTGATGCGGTGGTGATCGGGGTGGGTCGAGGCGCTGGTCATGAGGTCCGACCGTACCGGCAGCGGAAACCGGCCGGCCAACTCCCCCCGCTCACCGAAGCTTTCGCGCGGACGGGCCGGGGGGAGGTCAGCGCGATGCCGTACGGACCTCCACGCGGCCCGAACCTCACGTCTTCCTGCGGAACTTGGCGATCGCCACCGGTGCCATGACAGCCGTGAGGCCCACCGACCACACCACTGTCCACAACGCCGGGACTGCGACAGCGCCCTCTCCCATCATCAGACCCCGCGAGGCGTTGGCGACGTGCGTGAGCGGATTGACGTCCGTGAAGGCTTCCAGCCAGCCCGGCATCGTCTGCGTCGGCACGAAGATCGACGAACCGAACTGCAGCGGCATGAGCACCACGAAGGAGATGCCCTGCACGGCCTGCGCCGTACGCATGGTCAGACCCAGCAGCATGAAGATCCACACCAGGGAGGCGCCGAACACCGTCGTCAGCCCGATCGCGGCCAGCAGGCCCAGCCAGCGCCCCTCGATGTCCAGGCCGACGATGAAGCCCACGGCGAGCAGCACCATGATGGTGATCAGCATCCGGCCGATCTCCACGACGACCTTGGCGATCAGCACCGACGAGCGGGCGATGGGCATGGAACGGAAGCGGTCCATCACGCCCTTGCGGAAGTCCTCGTTCATGCCGGTGCCCACGGCCATGGCGATGTTCATGCCCATCATCGCCATCATGCCGGGCAGCAGGTAGTTCGTGTACTCGTCGCGGCCGCCGTCGGTGCCGCCGCCGATCGCACCGCCGAAGACGTAGACGAACAGCAGCGTGAAGATGATGGGCATCAGCAGCGCGTCCATCATCGATTCCGGGTCCTGCTTGATCTGCAGGGCGTTGCGCCGGGACAGGGCGCCGATGTGACGCAGGTTGGCCCGGATCCCGATCCGGCCCTCGTCGCCGCGCCTGCGGACGGGCGCCGGCTCCGGGGACGGCGTCGTGCCCATGGACCCGGGAGCAGTCGTGGTGGTCACGCCGCCGCCTCCTCGTGGCTGTACTCGTCCTGGTGGGTGGCCTTCTGGCCCGTGATCGCCAGGAACACCTCGTCCAGGCTGGGCAGATGGGTCGTGATGTCGGCGATGGGGAATCCCCGTGCCGCCAGCAGCCCGACGACGGCGGTCAGTTGCTCGTCGCTGAGAATGGGCACGGTCACGATGCCCGTACGCTCGTCCGGCGTGGCTCCGCCGACGCCGTCCAGGCCCCGCTCCGAGAGGGCCTCCGCCATGGGGGCCAGGTCGCCCTGCTCGACGGGACGGATCTCCAGCGTGCGGCCGCCGACCTTGGCCTTCAGCTCCGGCACCCGGCCCTCGGCGACGATCTTCCCCCGGTCGATGACGGTCAGTTCGCGGGCGAGCTGCTCCGCCTCCTCCATGTACTGCGTGGTCAGCAGCACGGTGTTGCCGTCGGCGACGATGTTGTGGACCTCCGCCCACACCTCGTTGCGGGTGCGCGGATCCAGCCCCGTGGTCGGCTCGTCCAGGAACAGCACGCTCGGACGTCCGATCATGGACGCGGCCAGGTCCAGCCGCCTGCGCATGCCGCCCGAGTACTTGCCTGCGGCGCGCTTGGCGGTCTCCGTCAGCGAGAAGCGCTCCAGCAACTCGTCGGCACGCTGGCGGGCGCGGGCGCGCGGCAGATCGAGCAGCCGCCCGATCATGTAGAGGTTCTCCCGGCCGGACAGCTTCTCGTCGACCGAGGCGTACTGCCCGGTCAGGCCTATCGTGCGGCGCAGCTGGCGGGGCTGGCGCACGATGTCGTATCCGGCGACGGTGGCCGTGCCGGCGTCCGGCACGAGGAGCGTCGAGAGCATGCGAACGAGCGTGGTCTTGCCCGCGCCGTTCGGCCCGAGCACCCCCATGACGGTGCCCTCGCGCACGTCAAGATCGATGCCGTCGACTGCTTTGGTCTCCCCGAAGTGCTTCACCAGACCGCGGACTTCGACGGCGTTCAGGCCGCGGCCGGTGGCGTTCTCTCGCGTCATGCGTCAAAGATGTCAGGCACCACCGACAAATCACCGACAGCTGCCCTGCAACGGGACGATCCCCGTGCGGGGGATCCCTGCCGGCGCCCGCCGGTGGCGCCCGTACGGCATCACTCGAAGCTGTGCCGAGCCTCCGGGAAGTCTCCCGAGATCACGTCCTGCGCGAAGGACTTGGCGGCGTCACCGAGCGTTTCGCGCAGCTGCGCGTACTGCTTGACGAAGCTGGGGACCCTGCCGGCCGTCAGGCCCGCCATGTCCGTCCACACCAGAACCTGCGCGTCCGTCTCGGGGCCCGCGCCGATGCCGATGGTCGGCACGTGCAGCGAGCGTGTGACCTCGGCGGCCAGCTCGGCCGGAACCGCCTCGAGCACCACCGAGAACGCTCCGGCGTCCTGAACGGCCTTGGCGTCACGCAGCAGTTGCTGCGCGGCCTCCTCGCCGCGGCCCTGCACCCGGTACCCCATCGCGTGCACGGACTGCGGGGTGAGACCCACGTGCGCCATGACCGGGATGCCGGACTGCACCATCAGCTCGATCTGGTGCGCGGAGCGCTCGCCGCCCTCCAGTTTCACCGCTCCCGCTCCGGCCTCCTTGACCAGCCGGGTGGCGCTGCGCAGCGCCTGGACGGGCCCCTCCTGGTACGTGCCGAACGGGAGGTCGGCGACGATGAGGGCACGCTTGGTGCCGCGTACGACGGCGGCCGTCAGCATGGTCATCTCGTCGAGGGTGACCGGGACGGTGTTCTCGTAGCCGAGATGGCAGTTGCCCATCGAGTCTCCGACGAGCATGACGGGGATCCCGGACTCGTCGAAGACGGAGGCGGTCATCGCGTCGTACGCGGTGAGCATCGGCCAGCGTTCCCCGCGCTCCTTGGCGGCGCCCAGGTCGCGGACGGTGACGCGGCGGTTGCGTGCACCGCCGTAGAGAGTGGCGGGCTGCTTCTTCGAGGGCCCGTCCTGCTTCTGCGCATCAGACATGGCTGCGCTCCTGTTTGTCGTCTCGAGGCACCCTGTCGGCGTCCCCGGATGTCTCCCATGCTGGCACGTGCCGCCCGCGCAGCGGAAGGGGAGAAGGCAGGGCCCCGGCGCCCGGCACGGCAGCTCCCGGTCCGGGGCCAGGGCCGGCGCCGCGATCTCTCCCGGGCCCGCATCCTGGGCCGGCCGGGGGATCAGCGCGGGGAGAGCGGGGGGACGGACTCCGCACCGGTGACGTGACCGGGAGGTGCATCCGGTGCCGTCGGCGCTCCCTTGTGCCTGCGCGTCATGCCGACACCGGCGAGCACGATCACCATGCCCGCGACCACCCTCGGACCGACGTCCTCACCGAGGACGATCGCGCCCAGGGCCACCGAGACGACGGGCAGCAGATACCCGACGGTCGCGGCGTCGGTCGCTCCCTCGTCAGCGATGACCCGGTAGGTGAGATAGAACGTGACGCCGGTGGACAGGACGCCCAACGCGACGACGGCGACGAGCACTTCAGCGCCCGGCCTCACCGGCTCCAGCCCGCCCGCGGTCAGCGCCGGCATGCTCAGTCCCGTCGCCGCCAGGAGTTGCGCGGCGGCGAGCGGGAGCGTGGCGTGCCCCTTGCCGACGAGCTTGCGTCCCATGTACGCGAACGCCACGGCGTAGCTCGCCGCTGCTGCGATCACGGCCAGAGCGCCCCAGCTCATGAGCCCGTTCCGCTGCCAGGGAGCGAAGATCAGGAGCGTCCCCGCGAAGCCGAGCAGGAGCCCGCACAGGCGCAGGGCGCGCAGAGTGCGTTCCGTGCCGATGAGGACGCCGATGAGCAGTGACCACAGCGGAGTTGTGGCGTTCAGGACTCCGGCCACGCCGGAGTCGACGGTCTGCTCGCCGATGCTGAAGAGCGCGAAGGGCAGGGCGTTGCAGAAGAAGGCGGCCACGACGATGTGACCCCAGGTGCGGCGGTCGCGCGGAAGGTGCCGACGTGCCCATGCGCAGGCGACGAGCAGCACGAGCGCCCCCAGCGCACAGCGCCCGAGCGTGACCTGCGCCGGGCTCAGACCCTCCAGCGCGAGCTTGATCCACAGGAACGTCGATCCCCACAGCAGCGCGAGTACGCCTATCCGTACCGATGCCTGCGCACGTCCGAAAACGTTCACGTCGAGCCTCCCCCTCAGATCCCGCTCCGTACGCTGCCTCAGCCCGACCTGTCAGGACAAGTGAAAAGATATGGATGAATCATTAAGCTTGCCTACATGATTGATGTGCGACGCATGCAGGTCCTCCGGGCGGTGGTCACCAGCGGGTCGGTGACGGCGGCAGCGGCGAATCTGGGGTACACCCCCTCCGCCGTCAGCCAGCAGGTGGCGGCGCTGGAGAAGGAGGCGGGAACGCCGCTGCTCGAACGCGTCGGCCGGGGCGTACGGCCCACCGCCGCCGGGCAGTTGCTCACCGAACACGCAGCGGTCATCGGCAAGCACGTCGCGGCGGCGGAGAGCGCGCTGGCCGATCTGCGGGAGGGCCGCACGGGCCGGCTGTCGATCCAGTACTTCGCCTCGGCGGGCGCCTCCCTTGTGGCGCCGGCGCTGGCGCGGCTGCGAAGCGAA
>NZ_JACBXA010000051.1 GCF_013870515.1 Streptomyces albidus (ex Kaewkla and Franco 2022)
CCGACGGGCCCTCGGCGGACTCGAACTGCCAGCGCAGGACGTCCGCGTCGAGCAGATGCCAGTCCGCGCGCGGACGCACGAACGTGCCGCGCTTCTGCCGGGCGTCGACCATGCCCTTGGCCGCGAGCACCTTCAAGGACTCGCGCAACGCCGTGAGGCTCACGCCGAGTTCGGCCTGGAGCGCGCCGAGGTCGAGCGTGTCACCCTCGGCGATCCGGCCGCTCAGCACCCGGTGTGCCATCGTCTCCACGGTCTGCCCGTGGACCCCCCGGCGCGCATAACCGGACATGCCCCGTCTGCCCTTCTGTTGTGCCGTCTCTGCCCCGAACCGACTTGTCATGCCGACGACTTCATTACGCTCCACCCGCCGTCGACCAGCAGGGACGCCCCCGTGACGTAGGACGCCTCCGGAGAGGCGAGGAACGCGATGGCGGAGGCGACCTCCTCCGGCGTCCCGAAGCGGCGGGCAGCGGTCTCCGCGACACTGGCGGCCCTCTCGTCCTCGGACACGCGGTCCCACAGCCCGGTCAGGATCGGCCCCGGCAGCACCGTGTTGAACCGCACCTCAGGCCCGTACTCCACGGTCAACTGGCCGCTGAGCGACAGCAGTCCCCCCTTGGCCGCAGCATATGCGGGGTGACCGGGAATGCCGCGGTTGGCGTGCACCGAGGAGACGAGCACCACCGCTCCCCGCTCCGCGCGCAGGTCGTCCAGACACGCGCGCACGCCCAGAAAGGCGGCGGTGAGGCCGACGGAGATCTGCCGGTTCCAGGAGTCGGCGGACGTCTCGTGAGCGGGGGCGACCTCGACCTTGACGGCATTGCCGACAAGGACGGCGACGGGCCCGAAGCCGTGCGCGGCCGCGACGACGCGCCCCCAGTCCTCTTCCTGCGCCACGTCGGCCGGTACGAAGGCGGCCCTGCCGCCCTTGGCGCAGATGTCGTTCGCGACCGCGGCGCCGTGCCGCTCGTCGATGTCGGCCACCACCACCGCGGCGCCCTCGTCGGCGAGACGGTGCGCGGTGGCAGCACCGATACCCGCGGCGGCACCGGTCACGACGGCTGTCCGTCCGCCGAACCTGCCGGCGACGGCGGTGGGCGGAGCTGACATCGGCGGTGCTCCCTCCCTCGGCTGGATCGCTGGGAAACGGATGAGTGCGGGCGCTGACCGAGGGGTTGACCCCCACTCGACCTGCTCCTACGTTAATTCATAATTAATGGATTGAACATGGCTTGGCGTGCGACGCAACCGACGACGCGAAGGTGCCCGGCAACATGAGCGCAGACAGGCGTATCCACTTCGGCGGCGACTACAACCCCGAGCAATGGCCCGAGGAAGTGTGGGCCGAGGACACCCAGTTGATGAAGCAGGCCGGCGTCACCATGGTGACCGCCGGGATCTTCTCCTGGGCCAGGGTCGAACCGAGGCCCGGGGACTACGAGTTCGGCTGGTTCGACCGCGTCATGGACAACCTCGGTGAGGCGGGCGTCCGCGTCTGCCTCGCCACCATGACCGCCTCGCCGCCGCCCTGGCTCAGCCGGCTCCATCCCGAGGTGCTGCCGGAGACGGAGGACGGCCGCCGCAAGTGGCCCGGCGGGCGTCAGCACTACTGCCCCTCCAGCCCGCGCTACCGCGAATACGCGACGCGGCTCGTCGAACGTCTCGCCGCCCGCTACGCCGAGCATCCGGCGCTCCAACTCTGGCATGTGGGCAACGAGTTCGGCTGCCACACCCGCCAGTGCTTCTGCGACGTCTCGGCCGCCGACTTCCGGCGCTGGCTGCGCGAGCGCTACGGCACCGTCGAGGCGCTCAACGACGCCTGGTCCACGGCCTTCTGGTCCCAGCGCTACGACACCTTCGAGGAGGTGCTGCCGCCCCGTCTGGCCCCGACGTTCGCCAACCCCGCCCAGCAGCTGGACTACTGGCGCTTCAGCGACGACGCGCTGCGGCAGTGCTACCTCGCCGAACTCGACGTGCTGCGCCGGGTCACACCGGGCGTGCCGGTCACGACGAACCTCATGCCGCATCACAAGCCGGTGGACGCCTTCGAGTGGGCGCGCCATCAGGACGTGATGTCACTGGACTTCTACCAGGACCCGTTCGACCCCGAGACCCACCTGGGTGCGGCGGTGAACTTCGACCTGATGCGCTCGGCACGCGACGGGCAGCCCTGGATGCTGCTGGAGCAGGCGCCCAGCGCCGTCAACTGGCGTGCGCGCAACAGCCCCAAGCCGCCGGGCACGATGCGGTTGTGGAGCTGGCAGGCGGTGGCCCAGGGTGCGGACGCGGTGCTGTACTTCCAGTGGCGGCAGTCGCGAGGAGGCGCCGAGAAGTACCACTCCGCGATGGTCCCGCACGCCGGTACGGACACCCGGATCTTCCGGGAAGTCTCCGAGCTGGGGCGGGAGTTGGCGTCCGTACCCGACATCGCGGGGACGCGCTCACGCGCCGACGCGGCGCTGCTGACCGACTGGAACAGCTGGTGGGCGCTGGAGCTCGACTCCCACCCGTCCACCGCACTGGACCAGACGCTGATCAACCGCGCCCACCACGCCGCCCTCCTCCAGGCCGGTGTGCCGTGCGACATCCTTCCGCCGGACCGCCCGCTGGAGAGCTACAAGCTGGTCGTCGTCCCCAACCTGTATCTGCTGAGCGAGGAGAACGCCGAGCGTCTGGCCGCGTACGTGGAGGGCGGCGGACATCTGCTCGTCTCCTTCTTCTCGGGCATCGTCGACGACTGCGACCGCGTGCAGCTCGGCGGGTATCCGGCGCGTCTGCGGCGGCTGCTGGGGCTGCGCGTCGAGGAGTTCTGGCCGCTGGAGGAGTGCGCGACCCTCTCTGTCGCCGAAGTGGCAGGAGAAGACGGCGAGTTGAGCGGCGCAGCCGACCTGTGGTCGGAGGCGGTGGATCTGGAGGGCGCCGAGGCCGTCGCCACCTTCGCCGAGGGCGAGCTCGCGGGCCGCCCCGCTGTCACACGTCACGTCCACGGTTCCGGCACCGCCTGGTACGTCGCCACCCGCCTGGAACCCTCCCTCATGCGCCGCCTCATGGACCGGGTGCGCGAGGCCGCAAGTGTGCACCCGGTGCTGCCGGGCCTGCCCGACCACGTGCAGGCCACCGTCCGCGAGGACGAGGAGCAGCGCTTCCTCTTCCTGCTCAACCACGGCGCGGCCGAGGCCGTCGTCGAACTTCCCGAGCCGATGCGCGACCGCCTGCGCCCCGGCTCGGAGGCCGTCTCCACCGTGAACCTGCCGGCTCGTGGCGTCGCCGTGCTTCAGCCGTGACGCCGGCTTGAGAAGAAGTCTGACAAGGAGGTCAGATGCCCGACCGAAGGAGCGTCCTCGCGTGGGGTGCCGCCGCTGCCGCGGCCCCCGCCCTGACAGCCTGCGGTGAGTCGGCGGGCGCAGCCCGGCTCACCAGGCAGACGAAACGCAAACGCGGCCAGAAGGTCAACCTGGTCTTCTGGACCTGGGTCCCCCTGCAGAAGACCGTCGCCCTGTGGAACAGGACCCACCCCGACATCCACGTCGACCTGCAGATCGTGCCGGGTGCCACCAACGGCGGCTACCAGAAGATGCACGCTTCGTTGAAGGCCGGCTCTCCCCCCGACCTGGCTCAGATCGAATACCACACGCTTCCCGAGTTCATGCTGGTCAACGGCCTGACGAACCTGAGCGAGCACGGGGCCGACAAGCTCAAGGACGAGTACGTCGACTGGCAGTGGAAACAGTGCGTCTTCGGCGGACGCCTCCACGCGATCCCGCAGGCGTCGGGCCCCATGGCCAACTTCTACCGCAAGGACCTCTTCGAGCGCTGGGACGTCGAAGTCCCGCGCACCTGGGACGAGTTCCGCAAGGCGGCCATCAAGATCAAGAAGCGCGGCGGCGGTTCACGCATCACAGCGTTCCCGCCCACGAACGCCATGTGGTACGCCTCCTTCCCCTGGCAGCGCGGGGCGCGGTGGATACGGACCGAGGGCGACACCTGGATCGTCGACTTCAACAGCAAGCTGTCCCTGGAGGTCGCCGACTTCTGGGACGGGCTGCTGCAGGACGAACTGATCACCGTGCAGCCCGACTTGCAGAGCGGCTGGTACCGCTCGGCGCAGACCGGGCACTTCGCGAGCTGGCTCGGGGCGCAGTGGGGCGACGCGCTGCTTCGAGGCAACGCCCCTGACACCAAGGGCGATTGGCGGGTGGCTCCGCTTCCCCAGTGGGAGGAGGGGCAGAACGCGTCGGCCAACTGGGGCGGTTCGTGCACCGCGATCCTCCAGGGCAGCCGCCACCCCGAGGAGGCACTCGAGTTCGCGCACTGGCTCAACACCGACTCGAAGAGCATCGACCTGCTCGTCGCCGCGGGTTACGGCTGGCCCGGCGCACGCATCGACCTGGAGAAGTCCGCGCTCGGCAAGCGCGACCCCTTCTTCGGGAACCAGCGCTACAACGAGGTCTTCGAGGAGTCAGACGGCCAGATCGACACCTCCTGGAAGTGGGCGCCGACCAACACGCAGTCCTTCGACCACATCAAGGACGCCTTCGGCCGCGCTGCCGCCGGCCGAGGGACGCTCGTGGACGCGCTCAACGACGTACAGGGCCGGGTCCTCGACGATCTGGCTGCCAAGGGCCTCAAGGCGAGGAGCGCATGATGGCGACAGCGACCACCTCGACCGGCAGGGCCACCCCGGCCGCTGCCGACGGTGCCCCGGCTCCGCGCCGCCGCTCCTCCCGCCCGGACAAGGCCGCCTGGTTCTTCCTCGGCCCGTTCCTGGCACTGTTCGGCTTCGCCTTCGTCCTGCCGATCGGCTACGCCGTCTACCAGAGCATGCTGAAGGTCGAACGGCACGGGCCGCTCGGCCTCGGTGAGCCCACCGTCGGCTTCGCGGGCCTGGAGAACTACTCCCTCGCCCTCCAGCAGACCGACTTCGTCGACAGCTTCGGACGCGTGCTCCTCTTCGGCATCGTCCAGGTACCGGTGATGCTGGTCCTGGCGCTCACGCTCGCGCTGCTGCTGGATCAGGTCTCCGACCGTTGGGCGGGGCTGCTGCGCGCCTCCTACTTCCTGCCGTACGGCATCCCCGGCGTCATCGCCACGATCCTCTGGGGCTTCCTGTACGTGCCGGGGATCAGCCCCATCACCGGGGCGCTCGGCGGCGCCGCACCCGAATTCCTCGGCTACGACAACGTGTTGTGGTCCATCGCGAACATCGTCGTCTGGGAGTTCGCCGGCTACAACATGCTGATCATCGTGGCCCAGCTGAAGTCGATCCCGCAGGAGCTGTACGAGGCGGCGAGGATCGACGGCGCCGGGCCCTGGCAGACGGCGCTGCGGATCAAGATCCCGCTGGTGCGTCCGGCGCTGGTGCTCACCTGCGTCTTCTCCATCATCGGCACCATGCAGCTGTTCGCGGAACCGCTCGTCCTCAGGGTGCTCTCCCCCGCGATCACCAGCAACTTCACGCCCAACCTCAGCGCGTACAACGACGCCTTCGCCAACGCCAACGTCTATCTGGCCGCCGCGAAGGCCGTCATCCTCGCCGTCGTCGCCTGCGCCTTGTCGTTCGGCTTCCTCAGCCTCGTCACCCGCAAGGAAAGGAGCCGGCGGTGAGCGCCACGACCACGAGCGAGTCCCTCACACCCCGGGCGCCGGCACCCGTGCGGGCCGCCGCCCCCACGCCGCAGCGCGGACCCCGTCCGGGCCGCATCCTGCTCATCGCCTCACTGGCGATCGCCGCTTGCTACTTCCTCCTGCCGGTCTACTGGCTGATCATCGCGGCCACCAAGACCACGGCCAAGGTCTACGGCAGCAGCGGACTCTGGTTCGACAGCCCGCAGTTGCTGCACAACCTCGGCCAGGTCCTCACCTACGACGACGGCATCTACCTGCACTGGGTGCTCAACTCACTGCTCTACGCGGGAGTCGGCGGGCTGCTGGCCACCCTGCTGGCGGCGGCTGCCGGCTTCGCCCTCGCCAAGTACCGCTTCCGCGGCCGGGAAGCCGCTTTCAAGGCCGTACTCGCCGGCGTGCTGCTCCCGCACACCGCGCTGGCTCTGCCGCTCTACCTGCTGTTCAACAAGATGGGCCTGACCAACACCTACTGGGCGATCCTCATCCCCAGCCTGGTCAGCCCGTTCGGCGTCTACCTGTGCCGCATTTTCGCCGAATCGGCCGTCGACGACACGCTGTTGGAGGCCGCCCGGGTGGACGGGGCGCACGAGGGCCGCATCTTCTTCGGGCTGGTGCTGCGCATCATGTCGCCCGCGCTGGTGACGGTCTTCCTCTTCCAGTTCGTGGGCATCTGGAACAACTACTTCCTGCCGCTGGTCATGCTCTCCGACGACCGCAAGTACCCGATCACCCTGGGTCTGACCACCTGGCAGGCCGCCCAGGACCGGCTGCCCGAACTCGTGCAGTACACCATCGGAGGCGCCTTCCTCTCCGTCATCCCACTCGCCGTCGCGATGCTCGTCCTCCAGCGCTACTGGAGGACCGGTCTGACCGAGGGCAGCGTCAAGGGGTGACCGCTGAGGGCCTGGCGGCCACCCGGTCGTCCAGGCCCTCAGCGGCCGCTCGAGCCCAACCTGAACGTCTGGAGCACCACTTGAAGATCACCCGGGTCGAGACCTTCGCCGTACCGCCGCGCTGGCTCTTCTGCCGGATCGAGACCGACGACGGGCTCGTCGGATGGGGCGAGCCCGTGGTGGAGGGCCGGGCGGACACCGTGCGCACCGCCGTCCAGGAGCTCGCCGGGCAGTTCCTCGTCGGCGCGGACCCCACGCGCATCGAAGACCTCTGGCAGCTGATGACGAAGGGCTCCTTCTACCGCGGCGGGCCCGTGCTCTCCAGCGCCGTCGCGGGCGTCGACCAGGCCCTGTGGGACATCGCGGGCAAGGCGCTCGGCGTGCCCGTCCATCAGCTGCTCGGCGGGCCCGTACGCGAGCGGGTACGCGCATACAGCTGGGTCGGCGGGGACGAGCCGGCCGAAGTCAGGGACCAGGTCGCCGCCCAGGTCGAGGCGGGATTCACCGCGGTCAAGATGAACGCGTCCGGGCGCATGGGCCGGCTGCCGGACCTCACGGAGCTGAAGGAGGTCGCGACGAGGGCGGAGGCCGCGCGTGAAGTCCTGGGGCCCGGGCGGGACTTCGCCGTCGACTTCCACGGACGCTTCTCGACTGCGGGGGCCGTGCGGGCGGTCGGGGTGCTGGAGCCGTACGCTCCGATGTTCGTCGAGGAGCCCGTACTGCCCGAGTACACGCATCTGCTGCGGCGCGTCACCGAGTCCACGGCGCTGCCCGTCGCGACGGGTGAGCGGCTCTTCTCCCGCACCGACGTGCTGCCCGCGCTCCAGGCGGGGATCGCGGTGCTGCAACCGGACCTGTCGCATGCGGGAGGCATCTCGGAGAGCCGTCGCATCGCGACGCTGGCCGAGACCTTCGACGTGGCGATCGCACCGCACTGCCCGCTGGGGCCGCTCGCTCTCGCGGCGTCTCTCCAACTGGCGGTCTGCACGCCGAACTTCCTCATCCAGGAGCAGTCCATAGGCATCCACTACAACAAGGGTGCGGAACTGCTCGACTACGTCGCCGACCGGTCCGTCTTCCGCTTCGAGGAGGGACACCTGCTGCGGCCGAGCGGCCCGGGGCTCGGTGTCGAGATCGACGAGAAGGCCGTCAGGGCTGCGGACGGCTCGGCGGAGGCCTGGCACAACCCGGTATGGCGGCACGGGGACGGCTCCTTCGCCGAGTGGTAGAGCCGTGTGTGCCGCGGGATGTGCCGCGGCACGAGCCGCCCCCGCCGGACGGGGGCGGCTCGCACTCAGGGCGTCAGCTCAGCAGGGACGCAGGGAGTAGATCGGGTCCCACGTCGCCGTGCCCTTCTGGTAGGCGACGGAGTGCCACCGTTCGCTGCCGTCCTGGTTGTAGAACCTGGCGACGGTGCCCGGCGTCTGGTTGTTCTCGAACGTGCCGTCGCCGTACCAGTTGCTCACGTTCCACTTCTGGCACTTGTAGAAGTCGAAGTTGGCGCCCCGGACGGTGATGCACAGATGCCCGTAGCCGCAGGCCAGGTTGGCCTTGGTGGTCTTGCCGGTGCTCGACTTGGAGCGCGGGTCGACGGTGACGGTGAGCCCGTCGTACTCGACCTTCGTGGCGGAGACCTGGCGTCCGCCCGGCTGCCCGTCGAGCACGGCGTCGACGCGCTTCTGCAGGCTGTCCGCCTGAGCGCTGGTGAGCCCGTCCGACAGTGCCTCGGCACGGAAGTCGGACGCCGGCGTCGCGGCGGACGCCACAGCCGTCGACCCGGCGAGCAGGGCGGTCACCGCGAACAGCGTCGCGGCGGGTTTTGCGATCTTCATGGTTCCCCCGGTTGATCCTTGCGGTCCGGTGATTCGCCAGAATCCTCGATCACGGAGACCCGTGCATGAAAGTCCGTTTCTCGTCACCTTTTCGCGTTTTGCAACGAGACTGTATGGAATTACCTCTTCCACCGGAGTTGCGCATTCCGTCGAAGCGAACCCCGAGGTCCCCTCAACGTGACCGCGCGCCGGCCGCTCCGTGCGACGGTTCCGCCTGCCGTACGCCCCCTTGAGAGCCGATACGGCAGCCGGACCGGTGCCGGACGGAATCCCGGCCCGCTCCTGGCATTCCGAACAGTCCCCGACCATCCCGCTGTCGCATCGCCGACCGCGCCGGTGCGGTGCTTCCACTTCGCCTGCACGGTCTCCCGCCCGCGCCGGAGTGCGGGAATCCCCTGCGTTTCTCAGGGAGTTGGCCGGATGACGAGTGCACGGCTCCGAATGCGGATGCGGGCGGTCACTCACACGGGGGGGGCGAGGCCGGAGGCGCCGCTCCGTCGCCGGCCACCTCCACGGCGGTCGCGTCCTACGCCGGAGGTGACGGGCAACGCTCCCCGCGACGAGGACAGATGAGGACGGCGCGTACGAGGAAGCGCCCACGCTCCGTGTAGTAGCCCACGTAGGCGTCGGCCCCGCGGGCCAACGCGTCCCGCGCCGACTTCATGTGCCGCTCGACGGAGACGGCGTTCGCCGGTGGCGGCGACTCCGCCAGCTGCCGCTCGAGCCAGTCCGCCGCGACGTCCGGCTGAGTGAACGTGCCCTCCATCATCGACCTCGGTTTGCGGAACCACATGTCGACCACGTTGGGCGGAGCGGCGGCCTGGGGATCGCGGGCCTCGCTGTCCCTGGGTCTCGCATGACCGGTGTAGCCGAAGGCGTGCCAGTGGGCTTCCATCCCCGTCGCCCTTCCGCTGCGCCCGGCTCCCGGCACCGGACTGCAGGGCATGGCCTACCGGACGGAGCTCCCGCGCCCTCGCGGTGACCGACCGGACGCGGTGTGCGCATCGTGCTCCGCCGGAGCCGTCGCCGGGGCGGGGACCCGCCCTCGGCCACGGGGTGTCACGCGATGGAGTGGACGCCTGCGCGCGACTGCCCGAACGCGCTACGCGCGGACATGCGCAGCCCGACTCCGAGCCGTACCACGGCAGTAGGGCCGCGACGCAGACGTCACGGCCCTACCCGGCTCGTCGTCCCGAGTCACGCGGACGAGCCGGCCCCGCGCTCTCGCGTCGATGACCCTGCCTGAGGCCGCCGCCCGGAACTCCTGCCAACAGCCTTCAGTCGCAGACCAGTTGCGCCCGCTGGAGCGTCGCGACGGCCCGGCCCGCGCGCCGAGCGCGGTGCAGTGCGAAGAGCGCGGCGGCGCCCGCGAAGACGGCGACGAGTGGCTGGAGCAGGAGCAGTCCGCCGCCGACGAGCAGGCACACGACTCCCAGTACCTGCCACTGCCGTACCGAGGTGCGGTAGCCCTCCAGCGAGAGGTCGACCTCGGACCTGTCCACACGCGCGGCCTCGGACGAGGCCTCCGCCGCGGTGGCCGACGGACCCTCGTGGAAGGCCAGCCAGACGTTCACCGCGGACGCGAGCAGGAAGACGGCTGCCCATACCGGCGCACCCTGCGCCCCCCTGACACCTGCGAGTCCCACGAACCCGAGGCCGACCACCATGTAGCGCCACTGCACTCGCCGGCTCACGAGATGACCTCCGCGTACGAGAGCATCGCGATGACTCCGCAGACGGTCAGGAACACCGAGCCGATCGCGACCAGCGTGCGCAGCAGCGCGCTCATCCGGTATTCCTGCGGCATGTTGACCTTGTCGACGTACAGGAGTCCTGCACCGTAGATGCCGCACGCGAAGACGCCGCCGACGATGGACGCCGGCGTGATCAGCTCCACGAAGCTCGCCCCGGAGGCGACCATCAGCAGCGCACCGATGCCCGTCCACGCGTAGACGAAGGGCCTGATGCCGCGCTGCCCGCGGGCGCGGATCTTCTCGGAGACGGCGGAGAGGCTCTCGTACGTCGTCCAGGAGTAGGCCTCCCACACCGCGTAGATGGTTCCGAACAGCACCATGACGATGGCGACGATGTAGAAGTACTCGAACACCGGCGCCACCGACGCGAGGAACGCCGACTGGTGCGTCAGCACGTCGTTGCCCTCGGGCACCTGCTGCTTCTCACCGAGGATCGCCGCACCGTTGATCATGAATGCCGCAGCGATGACGCCGAGCGCGAGGAAGGCCGACATCATGTCGAAGAGCGGTGCGCGGCTCCACGCGTGCGCGTTCGCCACGTCCTCGGGCTCCGTGGACAGCGGGATGCGGGAACGGGCCTCCATGGAGGAGAGTTGCCTGCCGATCGCGTCGACCTCGCTGTGCCCGAGCATCCCCCACTTCTTCTCGCGGAGCATGCCCGTGTAGCCGATGTAGTCGTACATGCCGCCGCCGAGGCCGCCCATGAAGACCGCGAGTTCCACCCAGACCGACGTGGTCACGATGTCCGGGTACTCCTCCGCCACGAAGGGCGCGTACTCGAAGCTGCTGGGGACCAGGCCCTTCAGCACGCCCAGCCAGTCGGGCTGCGCGACGAACACGGCGACCAGGACGAGGACCACCATCAGACCGGCGATCGACACCTGCACCTTCTCCAGCATGGTGTAGCCGCCCACCCAGGACAGCAGCGCCGCGAAGAGGAGGAATCCGACCGCGTAGGCGGTGGCGCTGCCCGCTCCGAGGGACTCGAGGAAGTCACCGAGCGCGACCGCGACCCCGCTGGCCCAGCCCGGGAAGGACGCGAGGCAGATCAGCGCCAGCAGCACGGGGAACCAGCCGCGCGGACCGGGCAGCACCCTGGCGAAGCGCATCATGGGGTGCTCGCCGGTGAGTGTGATGTGCCGGTTGGAGGCGTAGACGAGCGCACCCTTGGCGATCGACCCCACGATCACCGCCCACAGGACGGTGTAGCCGAAGACGGCTCCCTCACGTGAGGCGAGGATCGATTCGCCGCTGCCGATGGTGAGCGAGGCGATGATCGCGCCGGGACCGAAGAACTTGAGGACGGTGACGATGCTGACTCGCCGCCGCCGCAGTTCCGTCGGGGGATCTGGGAGCCGCAACGCGGAGTCCGCGATACGACCGGTTCCTTCTGTACTCATGGGAATCCAGACGTGTATATCCTATAGGATACTTCCGGTAGGTCGTACGAGTATTCGAGCGGGTCAGCTCGTCGTCAAGGGGACGGACACCTCTCGTTTCGGCCACGAGGTGAGACAGGGGGCTCCATGAACCGGCTGTCGGCAGGCACGGGTGACGCGATCAGGCCAGTGAGGCCGCTGCCCCGGCGGCAGATGCTCGCCGACGACGTCCATGAAGCGATCAAGGCGCTCATCATGGACCGCGTCATCGAGCCCGGGGCGCGCGTCTCCATCGACGGTCTAGCCCGTCAACTGGGCGTCTCCCCCACGCCTGTACGGGAGGCGCTGGCCAGGCTCGAGACGGCGGAACTGGTGGTGAAGGAACCCCACCGCGGCTACCGGGCCACCGCACTGCTCGACAGCGAACAGCTCGAAGACCTCTACCAGTTCAGGCTGCTCATCGAGCCCTGGGCGGCCGCCCGCGCGGCCGAACTCGCGGACACCGAAGGGCATACGCGTCTGCGCACCGAGATCGAGTCGTGCGCCACCCCGAGCGACGAGTCCTATGACGCCTACAAGGCACTCACGGCACACGACACACGCTTCCACGTGCTGATCGCGCAGCTGGCAGGCAGCGATCAGGTGCGGCTCGCGTTCGAGCGCACGCACTGCCATCTGCACATCTTCCGGCTCTACTACGACCGCGGAATCGGCCGGCAGACGCTGGAGGAGCACCGCGCGATCACGGACGCGATCCTCGACGGCGATCCCCGGACCGCCGAGGCGGCGATGCGGACCCACCTCGAGACGTCGTACTACGAGAGGCTGCGGCCGGTCTCCGAACCGCCGCGCTCCTGAACTGCGGGCGGACGGGGCCCGCACGGAGCGGACCGGCATCCTGCCAGGTCAGCCACCGTGCAACCGCCGCACGGCCTTCGAGGTTAGTCAACCGCGGACAAAGACCGACTGCCTCCGGCGGCGAGACCCTAGCGTGAGGGGCCCCGACTCACCCCGAAGGACCAGATGATGCGTGCCGGTCGAACTCGTGCAGCCCTCACCGCCCTTCTCGCAGCGAGCGCGCTCGCCGTGACCGGGTGCGGCGCGGAAGGCAGCGGCTCTGCCGCGGCCGAGAAGCCCGAGAAGGCGGCGGAGGCGAAGCCGGACGGCTCCGGAAAGGACGCGCAGAAGGACGCCGGGAAGGAAGCCGGCAAGGACGCGGACGCCGGCAGCAAGGCCGCCCCCGCGTCGCTGAAGTTCAGCAGCACGACGCTCGACGGCAAGGCGTTCCAGGGCAGGAAGCTCGCCGACAAGCCCGCCGTGCTGTGGTTCTGGGCGCCCTGGTGCGGCACGTGCAGGGGCCAGGCGGCTCAGACGGCTCAACTCGCCGACAAGTACAAGGGCAAGGTGAACTTCGTCGGCGTCGCCGGTCTGGACAAGACCCAGCCGATGCACGGCTTCGTCAAGACGCAGAAGGTCGGCAACTTCCCGCACCTGAACGACCAGAAGGGCAGCGTCTGGGAGAAGTTCGGGATCACCCAGCAGAGCTCCTACGTGATGCTGGACAAGGACGGGAAGACGGTCCACACCGGAACGCCCTCCAGCCCCGACGAGTTGAACAAGCTCGTCTCCGGACTCGCGGGCTGACGAACGGCCTTCACAGGTCTCAACGGGAGCCGACGAATCGCCCATGGCCGACCTGCCCCTCGCACTCGCGCTGACCGCGGGCATGCTCGCGGCGGTGAACCCGTGCGGGTTCGCGCTCCTGCCCGCCTATCTGTCCCTGCTGGTGCTCGGGGACGACTCCCCCACCCGTACGGCCGCCGTGGGCCGCGCCCTGGCCGCAACTGCCGCCATGACGCTGGGATTCGCGGCGGTCTTCGGGCTCTTCGGGCTGGCCGTCGCACCCGTGGCGAGCCAGGTGCAGCAGCATCTGCCCTGGTTCACCGTGGCGTTCGGCCTGCTCCTCATTGGGGCGGGCGGCTGGCTGCTGGCAGGGCGCGACCTGCCCACGCTGCTGCCCAAGGTCCGCCGCGCACCCGGCGTCACCCGCTCGATGCCGTCCATGGCGCTGTTCGGCGGCGCGTACGCCGTCGCCTCGCTCGGCTGCACTATCGCCCCGTTCCTCGCGATCGTGATCTCCTCCTTCCGCAGCGGCTCGACCGGCGAGGGCCTGCTCCTGTTCGCGGCGTACGCGGCCGGGATGGGAGCGGTCGTCGGTGCCGCCGCTCTGGCGGTGGCGCTGACGCGCAGCACGAAGGTGGGCCGGCTGCGGCGGTTCGGGGCTGTCGCCTCCCGCGTGGGCGGCGGGCTCCTGGTGCTGGTGGGCGGGTACACCGCGTACTACGGCTGGTACGAGATCCGCGTGCTGCGAGGCGGCGGGACCGCCGACCCCGTGATCGAAACCGCCGGCACCGTGCAGAGGTGGATGGCGGGAGGCCTGGAGCAGCTCGGACTCCCCCTGATCGCGGGGGTGTTCGGTCTGCTGCTCCTCCTGGCGCTGGTGCGGGTCAGGAACCGGGGATCCGCTGCGAGCGGCACCGCTCGCAGCGAACCGGTGCCCGGCGAGGTGCCCAACTGACGCCTGGCAAGGGCCCCGTACGGCTCTGAGCGGTCTGACAGCCTCCCTCGCGCGGCAGCCGCAAGGGCGGCGCCTGCGTCGGGACCGGCCGTCGTCCGGTTCGGTGCGGGCGCCGGCCGTCTCACGTCCGGGCGACGTCAAATCCGGGACAGCACAAGGTTCTTCACTTCCTCGGCGCATCCCCAGGACAGGGTGACGCCCGAGCCCCCGTGGCCGTAGTTGTGGACGAGGACGCCGCCGGAGTCGTGCTTGTCGTCGAGTTCGAGCCGAACGCCGGAGGGTCGTACGGGGCGGAGCGCGGCGCGGTGTTCCAGCACCCGCGCGTCCGCCAGGCGTGGGTCCAACTCGGCGCAGCGCGCGATGATCGCCGCCGCGGTGTCCATGCTGGGCGTGGTCTCCCACGCTCCCTCATCAGCGGTGCCCCCCAGGATGCAGCTGTCCTCGTGCGGGATGATGTAGGCCTCGCCGTCCGGGTGCCCGAAGTCGGCGACGACCTTGGTGATTCCCGGGTTCGTGACGCGGACCCACTGGCCGCGCACCGGTATGAGGCCGGTGTCCCTGCTGAGGTCCCGGGCGGCCATGCCGGTGCAGTTGACCGACACGTCCGCTGCCTTGGCGGCTTCGCCGAGTGACTCGACGCTTCTCGGGACGAGAGTGCCGCCGCCGTCGCGGAACCGGCGCGTGAGGTACGGGAGATGGACGGGCATCGTCACCACCGGCTGCGTGAAGCGGTAGGCGCCGAGATATCCGTCAGGCAGGTCCTCCTCGGCGCAACGGTCGAGGTCCGGCACCGCGCTCGCCCACCAGGGGTCGGTTCCGAGTTCCTCGCGCCACAGCTGAAGGGACTCCCGTATGCGTACGCCGGTCTGCGGATCGTCCGTCATGGAGTCGAAGTACGCCTTGCTCCGCACGCTCCACGCGAGGACGCGGTCGACCGGGTGGGCACGGTAGGGGAACCAGGTCGCTCCGGCGACCGCGGACGTCGTCGACTCCGGCGGGGCACCGGTCCAGATCTGAACCGTCAGACCCGATTCCTGCAGGATGATCGCCGTCGTGAGACCGATGACACCGCCACCGATGACGACGGCGTCAGGACGGGCGCTCACGTCGCCCGCCAGGGGGCTGCCCCGGCTTCGGGCGGCCGCGGATTCCGTGTGCGGAAAGCCTGCAGACGGGCCGCCGATCTCTCCATGCCGATACGGCCTTGGATTTCGCTGAGTTCGATCAATTCCGAAACCTCGTATTCACATTCCGGCGGTGGACACGGACATCGGTGCGCTGAAACTCGGCAGTAACACGAGCGCGACGCTTGATTCACCTCAGCGCCTGCCTGCAAATCGGCCCGCCATGAACGCCCCGGCCCCCGGCTCCGGGCCAAGTCCCGTGCAGCCAGGGGCAGTTGAACTGCTCGCGACGCGCGGAACGAACGAGGTGGATGGAAAGTACCGTGTGGGGCTACGGGAGTTCACATCGGTGCCGGACTTACCGGCGGGACGGTAACAGCCGCCTCCGGCTAATTCAACGGTTGACCTCTCCGATTGCGCCGTGGTCCCTTTGCACGAGGTTCTGCCCGGGACCGACAAGCAGGTGGAGAAAGGACCGTGGGCCGATGGCGTTCGAGGCCGGATCCGCGTCGGAAAAGAATCTGATGGGTCTCGGGGACGCCGCGACGCCGCCCTGGCTCACGCCCGAGAACATCCGCACGGTGGGAGCCGCCGAGCCGCTGCCCTTCCCCTCCGGCGAGTACGCGGACCGCATGGCGCGAGTGCGCGAACGGCTGTCCGCCCTCGACGCGGACGCGATCCTCGTCTTCCGGCCGTCGGCCGTGGAGTACCTGTGCGGCTATCACACGGCGGAGACCGCACCGCAGCCGCTTCTCGTGACGCCGGAGGACACCTACCTCTACGTCCTCGACCTCGAGGTCGGACGCGCGCTCGCCAGCTCCGACGTCCAAAACGTCCTGTACTGCAGCTACGCGAACACCCGCAACAAGTCGCAACTGATCGCGGAGCACGTGGTCAGCACCCTGCCTCAACGGGCCCGGCTCGCCATCGAGTTCGGGAACACCTCGACGCCGCCGCAGATGATCGGCCTGCTCGGCGAGAGCCAACTCGACCTGGTGGACGGCCAGTTCCTCGTCGAGAACCTCAAGCTGGTGCTCTCACCCGCCGAGATCCGCTGCATGGAGCAGGCGGCGGAGGCCACCCGCCGCGGCGTGGACGCGGCCGTCCTGGCCGCCGCCGAACCGGACGCCACCGACGCGTCGGTCGCCGGGCGGATCTCGCAGGCCCTGCTTTCAGGGGCCAACGCGGCCTCCGCCTGGGGGCCGCTCGTCGTCACCGAGCCACGCAGCGGCATTCCGCACTCGTCGTGGAAGGGCGATCGGCTCAGCGACGAGACGACGTTCCTGGAGTTCGCAGGCGCCTGCCACCGCTACCACGCGCCGGTGATGAGAACCCTCGTGCAGGGCCGGCCCTCGCGGGCGGTCCTGCGGCTGGCCGGACTCGCGAAGACGACGCTCGCCGCCGTGCTCGAGAACGCCAAGCCGGGCGTGCCCTGTTCGCAGGTCGCCGAGCAATGCCTCAAGGAGATCGGCCCGTTGGGGGACGAGGAGGTCTTCCATCACATGCTCGGCTACCCCGTCGGCCTCGCACATCCGCCGCACTGGATGGACACCGGCTCCTTCTACATCACGAAGGACAACCCCGAACCGCTGCGTGCGGGGATGGCCTTCCACGTACCGGCCTCGTTCAGGTCGTTCGGAGTCAGGTGCGTGGGCCTGAGCCAGACGTTCCTCGTGGAGGAGACCGGTACGCGTGTGCTGACGCACGGCGCCGCCGACCTGATCGAGCTGTGAGGCGGCGGCGGGAAAACGGCCGGACCGGCTCCGGGCCGTGACGCGCGATGGAAGTGCGTCACGGCCCGGAGGAGCCGAACTCAGGTGTCGATGCCCCTACTTGGACACGGATGAGCGGTCCGCGGCGCGTGCCTCCGACTCCACCGCCTGGCCCTGCGCGTCCGTCTGCTGCTCGCCGCCCCTCAGCTTGAGCCAGCCGCCCACGAGGAGCACGGCCCAGCTCGCGCCGACGTAGAGGGAGACCCGGGCCTCCGGGTCGTAGGCGATGAAGCCCGCGACCATGACCAGGAAGAGCAGCGCGATCGTGCTCGCCACCGCTCCGCCGGGCGCCGGGAACGGCGAGCGGCGCAGCTCGCCCGCTGCCAGGGCACGGCGGTAGCGGATGTGACTGATGAGGATCATCATCCAGGTCCAGATGCCGGCCGCGGTGGCCACCGAGGTGACGTAGCCGAAGGCCTTCTCCGGCACCAGGTAGTTGAGTACGACTCCGATGCCCATCAGCGCGACGGACGCGGTGATGCCGAAGGCGGGCGACTTGCGCGAGTTGAGCCGGCCGAAGATCTTCGGCGCCTGCTTGTTGGACGCGAGGTCCCGCAGCATGCGGCCCGTGGAGTACATGCCGGAGTTGCACGACGACAGCGCCGCCGTCAGCACGACGAAGTTGACGATCCCGGCAGCGAGCGGGATGCCCATCTCGGAGAAGGCGTGCACGAACGGGCTCTCGCCCTCCGAGAATTCGGTCCACTTCACGACCGCCAGGATGATCGCCAGCGAGCCGACGTAGAAGAAGACGATCCGCAAGGGCAGCGTGTTGATCGCCTTGGGGAGGGTCTTCTCGGGGTTCTCCGACTCACCCGCGGTGACGCCGACGAGTTCGACGGCGAGGTAGGCGAACATGACGCCCTGGAGCGTCATCAGGCTGGATCCGATGCCGTTGGGGAAGACGCCGTCGTGCGCGTAGAGGTTGGTGGCCGAGGCGGTGTCACCGACCTCGGAGAAGCCGAGGGTGAGCACACCGAGCCCGATCACGATCATGCCGACGATCGCCGTGACCTTGATCATCGAGAACCAGAACTCGACCTCGCCGAAGATCTTGACCGAGATCAGGTTGACCCCGAAGAGCACCACCAGGAACACCAGCGCGCTGACCCATTGCGGAATCACCGGGAACCAGAAATGGATGTAGATCGCCGCGGCGGTGAGTTCGGCCATGCCCGTGACGACCCAGAGGAGCCAGTACGTCCAGCCCGTGGCGAACCCGAAGAAGGGCCCGATGAATTCGCGGGCGTATTCCGCGAAGCTACCGGATATCGGCCGGTAGAGGAGAAGTTCACCGAGCGCGCGCATGATGAGGAAGATGACCACACCCGCGAGCGCGTACATGAGAATGATGCTGGGGCCGGCCTTCGCGATATTCGCTCCGGCTCCCATGAAAAGCCCGACGCCGATGGCGCCGCCGATCGCGATCATCTGAACCTGACGTGAGCCGAGACCGCGCTCGTATCCCTCTTCGGATTGACCGCTCGCGGCCTCTCCGACACCCTCAGGCTGCCTGTTCTCCACCGAGACCATTGAGTCCGTGCCCTTCTCCACGTCCGGCCCTCGCTTTTCCGATCGGGCCGGATCCGGTTCCCCGCGATTAGATGGAGTGCCTCGGCCATCGGCCGGCACAGCTCTTCTGCACGTCAGGAATACCGCCGTGCAGGAGATCGTGAAGATCTACCACGGCCGTCGCGGCGAGTTCCACCGGGGATTGTGGCCGGGATCACAGGGAGAACCACCCATAGTCGGCACGCTCGCCCATTTTTCTCGTCGCTGGTTGCCCGGATCGTTACCCCGATTTGAGGTCGGTTTAAGGAAACTCCAGAGGATTTGAGGGCGAATTGAGGATCCTATTGAGCTCGATTTGAGCGTGCGCCGGATGCGGTTCCAAGGAACCGGGTACGGCTTGAGCGAGACGTCTCACACCCACTGCGCCGACGCCCCCTCCGCGAGCGTGCCGCCCACCCTCGGGCCGTCGCGGAAGGGCTGCGGGCCACGAGCCCGGGGCGAAGTTGAGTAGGCACTACTCTTGCCCGGTCCGGCGACGCTTCGGAATGGTGTGGGCCCAAGGGCCCCGTCGGTGCGCAGCGCCGCGGGGTGCCCCCCACAGCAGTTCTCGGAACGGTGCAGATGTCCTCCTCCACCTCGCGTGCGATGCCGCGCGGCCGCCTCTCCCTGCCGACCGCACTGGTCGCCGTGGTGACCGCCGCACTGATCATCTCGGGCCTGGCGCCCACCGATCGCGTCACCTGGCTGATGGAGACCTTCTGGGTCGTCCTGGGCATTCCGCTGGCGATCCTCACCTGGCGGCGCTTCCCCCTGACCGGACTGCTGTGCTGCCTGCTGGCGCTGCACGCCCTGGTCCTCATCCTGGGCGGCCACTACACGTACGCGCGCACGCCCGTCGGTGAGTGGCTGCAGGAGTGGCTCGGGCTGGCGCGCAATCCCTACGACCGGATCGGCCACTTCGTGCAGGGGTTCGTGCCCGCGGTCCTGTGGAGGGAGATCCTCGTCAGGCGCTCACCCCTGCGCGGCAGCCGCTGGCTCGCCCCGCTCGTCGTCTGCGGCTGCCTCGCCTTCAGTGCCTTCTTCGAGCTGATCGAATGGTGGGCGGCGCTGATCGGGGGTTCCGGCGCGGACGACTTCCTCGCCACCCAGGGCGACGTATGGGACAGCCAGTGGGACATGTTCCTCGCCCTCGTCGGCGCGACGACGTCGCTCCTGCTCCTCAGCAAGCTGCACGACCGCCAACTCGACGCTCTGGAGCGCCGATCGGCCACGGACGGGACGGAACGCGCCGGAGCCCTCACCGGCTGAACGACCGAAGCCCGCACCTCATCTGCCGATCCACGTCGCCCTTCGCCGCTGCGGGGCTCCCCCAACAGCTGCCCTCACGCGCTCAGACCGATTCGCCGGGCCTCAGATACCGGTAACCGACCTCGGCCTCCTCTGCGAGCCAGCCGTTGACGCTGCTGAGGCCACGCTCGTTGATCTGGGCGTCGTGGATCGCGAACGCCCGTCGTGGTGCGACCGCCTTGACGAAATCGATCGCCTCGGCGGTCTTCAGCCACGACCCCTGGACCGGGACCATGAGCGTCTCGACCGGCTCGTCGGGCACGTGCAGCGAGTCACCGGGGTGGTAGACCGCGTCATCGATGATGTAGCCGAGGTTCGCGCAGTCCGGCAGGCCGCCGTAGACGGGCGCATGGCGCCCGCCGACCGCCCGCACGTGGAAGTCGGCGACGGTGAGTTCCGCGCCGGCGGACACTCCGACGGTCTCCAGGCGCGGGATGTGTGCTCCGGACGGTGCGTAGACCGGCACGTCGAGCCCTGCGAGGCGGAGGACGTCGATGTGATCGGTGTGTTCGTGAGTCACCAGCACTGCGTCCGCACCGGCCAAGGCTGCCGGCTCGCTCCACGTCCCGGGATCGATGACCAGCACACGGCCGTCGTGTTCCAGCCGGACGCACGCGTGGGTGTACTTCGTGATCCGCATGGCGACCGAACGTACTGCACAGGAGCGCACTCCCCTCCCGGCAAGAGCGGGGTTGCGCAGGCGCGCGACCGGCCATGGCGATGCGAATGCCGTCGCCGTGGAGGCCGCAGCGGCGGAGGGATGCCCGGAGAGGCCTGGGCCGGACTCCCCTACCGTATGGGTCCATGAGGATCCTGATCATCGGCGGCAGCGGGTTCCTGGGAGCGGAACTGGTGCGTCAGGCGGTGGCCGCCGGATGGGAGACGGCAGCGACGTACAACTCCCGCACCGGCGACGTTCCGGGAGTCTCGTGGCACCGTCTCGACCTTCGCGTCCCCGAGCGCATCGACGAGGTACTGGCCGCAGCCGCCCCTCTTGCCGTCGTCAACGCATCCAGCGGGCACAGCGACTGGGCCGTCACCGCTGACGGTTCGATCCGCGTGACGATGGCCGCCGTGAAACACGGTTGCCGCCTGGTCCACGTCTCCAGCGACGCCGTGTTCTCCGGTGCCCGGGTCCACTACGACGAGGCCTGCCTGCCGGACCCGGTCACCCCGTACGGCGCCGCGAAGGCCGCTGCCGAAACCGCTGTGCGGCTCCTGGCACCTGCGGCTGCCGTCGCGCGCACGTCGTTGATCATCGGACACGGCCGGTCCGTGCACGAGCGCATGGTCCACGCCCTGGCCTCGGACGCGAGCGACGGGGCGCTGTTCACCGACGACGTGCGTTGCCCGGTGCACGTCGAGGACCTGGCCGCCGCTCTGTGCGAACTCGCCACGTCCGAGCGGGCCGGAATGTTCCACCTCGCCGGGGCGGACGCCCTCAGCCGTCACGACCTCGGCGTCCTCATCGCCCGACGCGCCGGACTCGACGCAGCCCGGCTGCCCGCCGGGCGCCGGGCGGACTCGCTGCTGCCCGGAGCACTCGACGTCCGCCTCGACAGCCGCGCCACACAGAGCCTCCTGCGCACGCGGCTACCTGGAGCGCGGGAGTTCCTCCGCGTCGCCAGGGAGAGCGAACGGCCTGATCCGTAAGACCGGGCGGCCGACCGCGACGAACACGCACAGGCCCAGGACGGCGAGGTTCGCGGCGACGTTCCGGGCTCACGTCGCCATCTGCCGTGCTCGCAACGGCTCTTCGGCGGACGGAGCGCCAACGGCACGGCATGTGCGGCCGGTTGGAACCTCAGCCCGGCGGCAGGACCGCGTAGGCCCGGCCGTCGCCGCTCACTTGCCCGCGTCGGCGTCTTCCGTTCGCCTCGCCAGGACGGAGTGCCGCCGTCCGTAGCAGAAGTAGATCACCAGACCCAGGACCAGCCAGGCCCCGAACCGCAGCCAGGTGAAGACGTCCAGGTTCGTCATCAGGTACAGGCAGGCGAGGGCGGTGATGACGGGCAGGACGGGCGAGAACGGTACGCGGAACGGCCTTTCGAGGTCGGGATTGCGCCGGCGCAGGACCGGGACCGCCAGGGCCACGATGAGGAATCCGGACAGGGCGCCGATGCTGACCATGTCGGCCAGTTCGGCGATCGGGATGAACCCGGCCAGGAGCATGATGAGTACGGCGATCGCGATGGTCATCCGGTGCGGCGTGCGCCAGCGCGGATGGACTTCGGAGAGCTTGGGCGGCAGCAGGCCGTCGCGGCTCATCGCGAAGCCGATCCGTCCGAGAGTGACGAGCTCGACCATCATCACGGACGTCAGGCCCGTGACGGCACCCAGTCCCACCAGGGCCCCGACCCAGGGGGCTCCCGCCGACTCGAACGCCGCAGCGATCGGCGCGCCCGCGTCGATCTTGCGGTAGTCGACGATGGCCGTCAGAACCAGCGCCACCGCCACGTAGAGAACCGTGCAGACCGCGAGGCTGCCGAGCAAGCCGCGCGGAAGGTCGCGCTTCGGGTTCTTGGTCTCCTCGCCCAGGTTGGCCAGGGCCTCGAATCCCGTATAGGCGAAGAAGACGACCGCGGCGGCTGTGAGCACGCCTCCGAAGCCGTAGACCGACTGTTCCAGGCCCGCCACGGCCTGGATCAGCGGCTGGTCGACGATGCTCGCGCTGGCATCGGAAGGCTGCGCCGGGGGGACGAAGGGGTGGAGGTTGGCTCCGCGTACGAAGAAGAGCCCGGCGACGATGATCAACACGCACACCGAGACCTTGACGATCACCAGGAGGTTGGTGAGGCGCGAGGACTCGCGGATGCCCGCGACCGCCACGACCGTGAGCACCGCGATGATGATCACCGCGCCGATGTTGACCGTCGCCTGCTCACCGAACCACTCCGGCGGCAGACCGAGCAGGTTGGCCACATAGCCGGACCAGCTGCGTGAGACGACGGCGGCGCCCAGCGCGAATTCCAGCAGCAGGTCCCAGCCGATGATCCAGGCGAACAGCTCGCCCAGAGTGGCGAAGGCGTAGGTGTAGGCGCTTCCCGCGGTCGGGACGGCGGACGCCAACTCCGCGTAGCACAGCGCCGCGAGCGCCGCGACGACACCGGCGACCAGGAAGGAGACGACGACCGCCGGACCGGCGTGCTCCTTCGCCTCGACGCCCACCAGCGTGAAGATGCCGGTGCCGATGATGACTCCGACGCCGAACCCGGCGAGCGAGATCGCGGACAAGTTGCGTTTCAGCGTGTTCTGCCGGCTCCGGTCGAGAACATGCTGGACGGGCATCTTGCGGAGGATGCTCATGGGTGCGACTCGCTCTGTCGAGGTGGCGTCGTGCGTTAGGGCGGTGCGGTGACAGCGGCCGCCCGCCGCGACGCCCGTCTGCCGGTGGCTGACGTTGCCGCTGAGCAGGAGTGTGCTGTCGGCCGGCAGCCACCCTGCCATGCGATTGTTCCGTTCGTGAACCCGGGAGCAGCCGCATGATCCGCTGTCGGTCCTGCCGTGCCGCGTTCCGTCCGCCCGGATCCGGACGTGTCGACGCCGCCGTCCCATTTGGGAACTCTCGTACAGAATGGGCGTAAACGTAACAAACTCTGCAATTGCACTCGAAGGGCCCGCCATGTCTGAGCGATCTGGACCGTTCTGGGACGCGGCGCTGGGGCGCTCCCCGATTCCGCGTGCGGCAGCCACCCTGGGGGCGGAGTTCAGGACCGCCGACGCCGAAGAGGGCACGATCGAGCTGGCGTTCACGGCGACGGAGGACTTCACCAACCCGGTCGGCAACGTCCTGGGGGCCTTCGTCGCCGCGATGCTCTACGACACCGTGGGCCCCGCGCTGCTCGCCACCCTCGAACCCGATCAGTTCCAGTCGACGCTGGAGTTCAAGGTGAGCTTCCTGCGGCCGGTCGCTCCGGGCCGCTTCATCGGCAGGGGGCGCGTGGTGCACAGGGTGAAGGACCTGGCGTTCCTCGAAGCGTCTCTGTACGACGGCGACGACAGGGCCGTCGCCACGGCGTCCGCCACCGCGCGGGTCATTCCCCTCGATGAGGCACCTACGGCTGTGTGACGTCGACCGGGCCCCCCGAGGGCCCGGAGGGCCGGTCCGCACGCGGTCATGATCCCGAGTTGGCAGGACGCAGTGATGCCGTGTCAGCGGTGGCCTACAGTGACCCGCATGTCCGACCCCTCGTTCCCCGTCGACGCCGATGTGGCGGGGATCGGTCCGCGGATGCTGCAACTGCGTGTGCAACAGGGCCTGACGCAAACGGAGTTGGCGGGTGACCGGTTCACGAGGGCGTATGTGTCCTCGATCGAGGGAGGCAAGCGCACCCCCTCAGCTGCCGCGGCCACGCACTTCGCCACCCAGCTCGGCACGGACCTCGAAGACCTCTGCTTCGGCTATCCCCCCGGCCGACGACGCACCTTGCTCGCAGAGGCCGCCGAGGCACGCGTCGCGCTGTCCGACGGCGATACGGAGCGGGCCTCCGCCTTCTACGAAGCACTGTGCGCGGAGGCGGAGCAGCACAAGGACCGGACAATGCGGGCGCTCGGCCGGTACGGCCTGGGCCTCGTGGCCCGCCACGGGGGAGACCCCGGCGCGGGCGCCGCGCTGTTCGAGGAGGCCGACTCGCTGCTGCACGACCGGCCCCTGGTCGAGCGGCTTCCCACGCTGATGGGCCGGGTCTGGGCGCTGTTCGCCGGCGGGTCCATCGACGACGCTCTGACCGTCGTCGAGGACCACCTGCGCGAGGCGGTCCGTACGTCACAGCCGACGGCGGAGTTCGCACTGCTCGCCGCCTGCGGCCTCCCGCATGTGGAACGGGGCGACCTGCGCCGGGCCGGGGCGGTCGCCGACGCGGCACTGAAGCAGGCCCCGCAAGTGAACGCCCCCGACGTACTCGCCCTGGGCTACTACCACATCAACCGGGTGCTCGTGGCGCAGGGCAGGTACGACGAGGCCGAGCAGACGATCGTGCGCGCCACGGCCCTGTACGAACATCTGCGGCTGCGCACGGAAGTGGGCATGTGCCGGTTCGCCCACGGCTTCCTCACCGCGCGCCGCGGCCGGCTCGCGGAGGCCGAGGACCAGTTGCGTGAGGCCCGGGACATCTTGAGTGCGACCGGCGCCGTTCAGCGCCGGATCAACACGACGGCCGAACTGGCCGAAGTCGTACGCAAGTTGGGACGGTCCACGGAGGCCGCCGACCTCGTCGCCGAGTGCCGGGACGTGGCTTCGGGCCGCCAGGACCCGGAGCAGGAAGCCGAACTGGACCGCATCGAGGCACGGATCGCCGCCGACCGGGGCGACACCGCTGCGGCGGAGGCCTTGTTCCGCTCCGCCATCGATCGATACCTGCTGGTCGGCGCCACGCTCGAAGCCATCGGGACCTGCCGTCTCCTGGGCGACCAACTGCTGCGGACCGGGCGCACGGAAGAGGCCGCGGCGATCTACAGGCGCGGACTGGCCGCCCTGGAAGGCGTGTAGAGAAAGACCGCGTCCGCCACCCCTTGCGCGGGCGGCCATGCGCCCTGTCCGTCAAGTCATGTCAAATCCCTTACCGCACAAGGCTCTTGACGCGGTCTCCGGCGGCCAGCACACTTCTCAGCAGCTGGGTAACAGCTTCCATAACACCTGTTGACAGCTTCGGCGCGCCCCCCACCAGCCCCGGTGTTCCCGACCCCACCCGTGAGGAACAGCGGCGCCCAGTTCGACGGCGGGCCGGATCAACTCAGCGGGAAACAGTCCCAGTTGCCCCACGTACCACCTGACCCAACGCACATCTGCGTGCCGCACCGCGCCCTGCCCTGGGCGAGGCATGCAGCAGCCCGGTCCGCACACCTCCGAGATCCGGTTCAGGAAAGGTCTGGTGCACTACATGCGTTCTGTCACGCGCCGTCTGAGCACTCTTGTCCCAGCAGCTCTGCTGTTGGCAGGCATGCAAATGGCGGGCTCCCCGGCCCACAGCGCGACACCCCCCACCGCCGACGTCCAGCTGGCCCCCTCCGCGACAGCGGTCCCCGGCAGCTGGATAGTCACCCTCAAGGACGGCACCGAGTCGTCCCGCTCCGTCGCGGGTGACATCGCCCGGAGAAACGGCGGTCAGGTCTCACACGTCTACAGAGAAGTCATGAACGGCTTCTCCGCGAAGATGACGAAGGGCGAGGCGCACAAGCTGGCCGCCGACCCCCGGGTCGCCTCCGTGGAGCAGGACTCGAAGGTCACGGCCAGCGACACCCAGCCCGACGCCACCTGGGGCATCGACCGCATCGACCAGCGGGACCTGCCGCTGAGCGGGACGTACACCTACAACACCACGGCGTCCAACGTGAACGTCTACGTCATCGACACCGGACTGCGCACCACACACAGCGAGTTCGGCGGCAGGGCGTCCATCGGCACCGACACCGTGGGCGACGGCCAGAACGGCAACGACTGCAACGGGCACGGCACTCACGTCGCGGGCACCACTTCGGGGGCAACGTACGGCGTGGCCAAGGGCGCCTCGGTCGTCGGCGTCCGCGTCCTCGACTGCAACGGTTCCGGCACCGTCGCCGGTGTGGTCGCGGGCGTCGACTGGGTGACCGCGAACGCCGTGAAGCCCGCCGTCGCCAACATGAGTCTCGGTGGCAGCGCCAGCGACGCACTCGACGGCGCCGTGCGGAACTCCATCGCCTCCGGCGTCAGTTACGCCCTCGCCGCCGGCAACGGAGACTTCATCGGCCGTCCCGTGGACGCCTGCACCGTCAGCCCCGCACGAGTGACCGAAGCGATCACCGTCGGCGCCACCGACAACACCGACACACGCGCGTCCTTCTCCAACTACGGGACGTGCGTTGACGTGTTCGCCCCCGGCGTGGACGTCACGTCCTCCTGGAACACCGACGACTCCGCCACCAACACCATCAGCGGCACGTCCATGGCCTCGCCGCACACGGCCGGCGTCGCCGCCCTCTACCTGGCCGACCACCCGGACGCCTCCCCCACCGAGGTCCGTGACGCTCTCGTGGCCAACGCCACGAGCGACAAGGTCCAGGACCCGATGACCGGTTCCCCGAACCTGCTCCTCCACAGCCTGTTCTGATCCGACGTCCGCAGGGTGAGGAGCACCCCGCTCCCCACCCTGCGGACGGCACCCGGCTCGGTGGACGCAGCCACGACTGCGCCCAACGAGCCGGGACCGGGCACGACTCACGCATCGCCAGACCCGAAGCGCGCGGACGCCATCCGCGCGCTTCCGGGCGCGCCCCCCACTCCCGATCCAGGAGTTGCCATGCGACTTCCCAGCATCCGAAAACGATCCACCACCATCGCCGCCCTGCTGGCGCTCGCACTCGCGGCGCCGCTCACCGCCAGCACCAACGCCACCGCCTCTCCCCCGGACCGGCCGTCGACCGCGACCGTCGACGAGGACATCAGGCAGTACGAGATCCACGGGCCCTCCAGCGTCGCCGACCGCACCGCGGTCGCCGCCACCGGCGTCGCGATGGACGAGGTCCACGACCACTCGGTGGTCGTCAGCGCGGACGCAGCTCAGGCCCGCAAGCTGCGCAAACTCGGGCACACGCTCAAGAAGCTGGCCGGTCCCCCCGCCCGTACCGGCGGAAAGGCCCGCACGCCCGGCGACTTCCCGCCCGACGACTCCGGCTACCACAACTACGCCGAAGCGATGGACGAGATCGACCAGCGCATCGCCCAGAATCCCTCGATCATGAGCAAGCAGGTCATCGGCAAGTCCCACGAGGGCCGGGACCTCATCGCCGTCAAGATCAGCGACAACGTCGGCACCGACGAGGACGAGCCCGAAATCCTCTTCACCCACCACCAGCACGCACGCGAGCACCTCACCGTCGAGATGGCGCTCTACCTGATGCGCGAGTTCGGCGAGGACTACGACTCGGACGACCGGATAAAGAAGGCCGTGGACGGCCGCGAGATCTGGATCGTCCCCGACCTCAATCCGGACGGCGGCGAGTACGACATCGCCTCCGGCGACTACCGCAGCTGGCGTAAGAACCGGCAGCCCAACTCCGGCTCCAGCTCCGTCGGTACGGACCTGAACCGCAACTGGGACTACAAGTTCGGCTGCTGCGGCGGCTCCTCCGGCAGCCCGGGCTCCGAGACCTACCGGGGCGCGTCCGCCGAGTCCGCTCCGGAGGTGAAGGTAGTCGCCGACTTCGCACGCTCCCGTGTGGTCGGAGGCAAGCAGCAGATCAAGGCGGCCATCGACTTCCACACCTACAGCGAACTGGTGCTCTGGCCCTTCGGATGGACCTACGACGACACCGCCGAGGGCCTCACGCAGGACGACCGTGACGCCTTCGCCGCCGTCGGCGAGAAGATGGGCGCCAGCAACGGCTACACCGCCGAGCAGTCCAGCGACCTCTACATCACGGACGGGTCGATCGACGACTGGCTGTGGGGCGACCAGAAGGTCTTCGCCTACACCTTCGAGATGTATCCGACGGGCTTCGGAGGCGGCGGCTTCTACCCGCCCGACGACGTCATCGAGCGCGAGACGAGCCGCAACCGGGACGCGGTGCTCCAGCTGATCGAGAACGCCGACTGCATGTACCGCTCCATCGGCAAGGAGGAGGAGTACTGCAGCGCCTGAGTCCCTGACGGGCGGCGGGTCGGGGGCACGTGCTTCACGTGCCCCCGACCGCCGTTCGGCGGGCACGGCCCTCTGTGCAACCACCCCGCTGTCGTCAACGAAGCGCGGTCGAGGCCTTGTTCACGGTTGAAGGCGCGTCTTCCGCACCCCCGGCCGGCCCGCCGCTGACCGGCTCACCGGTCACACCCCGTACCACCCGAACCGCTCCGCGATGGCGGGCAGCCGGTCGTCCACGATGGCGTGGGCCGCCGCGCGGGGGCTGATGCCGTCGGTCTCGGCGCGTGCCAGCATCCGCTCGATCAAGGCCCGCATCGAGCGGCGGACGTGTGCGAACGCCTCGTCCGCGTCCGCGCCGATGTCGCCGAAGAGCGTCCACCACCACCAGGCGTTGGTGCAGGAGTTGACCACGACGTCCGGCATGACGGTGATCCCCCGCGCGGCAAGGCGTTCCTCGGCCTCGGGCAGCACCGGCATGTTGGCCGCCTCGACCACCCAACGGGCCGTGATCTGGGCCTGGTTGACGGTGTCGACCGCGTAGGACACCGCGGCGGGCACCAGGACTTCGGCGTCCGTGGACAGCCATGCGCTGCCCGGCAGTTCGGTGTCGGAGGGCGCCAACGCCGAGCGGTCCACGGCCCCGTACTCGTCACGGGCCGCGAGGAGGTTCTCCACGTCCAGCCCGGCCGGATTGGCGACGGTCCCCTTGGCGTCGGCCACCGCGACGATCTTCAACCCGGCCAGGGAGAGGAAACGCGCGGCGGATCCGCCCATGGTGCCGAAGCCCTGGAGCGCGACCCGGGTCTCCTCGTACGCGGCTCCCGCCCTGTCGAGGCCGGCGAGCACCGCTTCGGCGACGCCGCAGCCGCCGACGAGCTCGTCGAGCCCGATGCCGTCCACCTTGATGGCGAAGGCGTCCGCGAGCCGTCGCCGTGCGGTCCGCTCGTCGTCGAGCAGCGGGTAGACGGCCTGGATGGTGGTGCTCAAACCGGCCTCGGCCGCTGCCGCTTCGACGGTCGCCTGGGTGAGGCCGAGGTCTTCGCCGGTGGTCCAGCAGTTCTCGATGTACGGCCGCATGACGCGCAGATACCGCACCAGGACGCCGTAGGCCTCGGGGTCCTGCGGGTCGCAGTCGATGCCGCCCTTGGCTCCGCCGAGGGGGATGTAGCGGCCTTGCGGGTCGTAGTGCAGAGCTTCCTTCATCGTCATGCCGCGGGCGAGGCCGGCCACTTCGTCCAGGGTGCAGCCCTTGCGCATGCGCAGCCCTCCGCTGGAGACGCCGCGCACGAGGCGGTCGATGACCAAGTAGCCCTGGTGGCCCGTCACATGGTCCGTCCAGCTGAGCGAGACCAGAGGGACGCGCGCGGGCTTCGTACTCATCGGAGGGCTCCTCGGGTTCGGTGACGACGGTGGGACCCATGATGTCCTCCGCGAGTTGAGCCCT
>NZ_JACBXA010000052.1 GCF_013870515.1 Streptomyces albidus (ex Kaewkla and Franco 2022)
CACGCGCAGCGCCCCGAACGCGCTCTCCGGAACGGCCGGTTCGCGCGGCGCCACAGGCTTCAGGCGCACGTACTCGGATCCCTGCTCCGGACGCGCGTCCTCCTCGCCCTTGTTCGGCCACAGCGACATCGCCCGTTCGGCCTGTGCCGTGATGGTGAGCGCCGGGTTGACGCCGAGGTTGGCCGAGACGGCGGAACCGTCCACCACCGAGATGCCCGGGTGCCCGTACAGCCGGTGATAGGGGTCGATGACGCCGCTGTCCGCGTCGGCGCCGATGGGGCACCCGCCGAGGAAGTGCGCGGTGAGCGGAGTGCCCATCACCTCACCGATGTTGGCGCCCGCGAAGCCGTTGATCTCGTCCGCGAGGTGCTGCGCGGCCTCCGCACCCTCGGGGATGTAGGCGGGGTTGGGCGCACCGTGCCCCTGTCGCGCAGTGAGCAGCCCCTTCCCGAGACCCTTCGATTTCCGGTACGTGGTCAGGGAGTTGTCGTGCGTCTGCATCACCAGGCCGATGATGATCCGCTCGGACCACTTGCGCCCCGACAACGACCGCAGGAAGAGGTTCGGGTGCCGCAGGCAGGTGAGCACGTGGCCGAGGGCCTTCGGCAGCTTGGTGTCGTGGTTCACCTGGATCGTGGTCAGGGCGCTCATCGCGTTCGAGCCGCGGCCGTAGCGCACCGGCTCGATGTGCGTGTGCTCGTCCGGGTGGATGGAGGAGGTGATGGCCACGCCGCGGGTGAAGTCGAGCTTCCTGCCGTCCTTCCACTTCTTGCGGTAGCGCCGCTCGATGGTCTGAGCGCCCACCAGCGCCTCGGAGTTGGTACGGGTCAGCTCACCGAGCCGGTCGGACAGGCGCGGCAGTGTGCCGGTGTCGCGCATCCGGTGAAGGAGTGTCTGCGTGCCGTACGTACCGGCCGCGACGACGACCTTGCGGGCCCGCATCACCTTGGCGGGGCCCTTCTTCTTGTTCGTGGCCACACAGGTGACGGTGAAGCCCTCGCCGTCGGGCAGTTCCGCGACCTCACGCACGGACGTCATCGGGTGCACGACCGCGCCGGCCTTCTCCGCGAGGTAGAGGTAGTTCTCGTTCAGCGTGTTCTTCGCGCCGTGACGGCATCCGGTCATGCACTCGCCGCACTCGGCGCAGGCCTTGCGCGACGGCCCCGCACCGCCGAAGTAGGGGTCGGCCACCTCGCCTCCCGGCTTGGCGGTGGCCTTTCCGTCGGCGTCCTGCCCGTCGCCGAAGAAGACCCCGACGGGCGCCATGTGGAAGGTGTCGCCCACGCCCATCCGCTCGGCGGTCGTCTTCAGATGCTCGTCGGACGGTGTCATCGTCGGGTTGAGCCGCACACCGAGCATCCGCTGCGCCTGGTCGTAGAAGGGCTTCAACTCCTGCTGCCAGTCGGTGATGTGGCCCCACTGGCGGTCCTGGAAGAAGGCAGGCGGCGGCACGTAGAGGGTGTTGGCGTAGTTCAGCGAACCACCGCCGACCCCGGCGCCGGCCAGGATCATGACGTTGCTGAGCAGATGGATCCGCTGGATTCCGTACAGGCCCAGCGAGGGTGCCCATATGTAGTTCTTGGTGTCCCAGGAGTTCTTCGGCAGGGACTCCCTTGTGAAGCGGCGGCCCGCTTCCATCACTCCGACGCGGTAGCCCTTCTCGGTCAGCCGCAGCGCGGTGACGGAGCCGCCGAAGCCGGAACCGATGACGATCACGTCGTAGTCGTACGAATCGCCCTCGTGCTGGGCGGAGTTCTCCTCGGACACGGTGGGCCTCCGGTGCGAGTGTTGCGGCTCGGGTCGTTGGGTGCGGTGCGGCGACGGTGTTCTCGGACGGTGGATGGACGGGCGGGCCGCTCCGCGTCAGCGGAAGCGCAGAGCCTTCAGCGCCTTGAGCGAGACGCTCATGAAGGCGGCGTACTTCTCGTCGTTCATGCCGAACGAGGGCGCCATCGGCATCACCCGCTGGTGTGCGACGGTCTGCGGCTCGGTGTACTTGAGGATGCCCTCGCTGCCGTGGCGCCTTCCGAGCCCGGATTCGCCCATGCCGCCCATCGGGGACTGCACGCTGCCGTACGCGGCGGCATAGCCCTCGTTGACGTTCACGGTTCCGGTGCGCAGCCGTGCCGCAAGTTCGCGTGCACGGCGTCCGTTGCCGCCCCAGACGCTTGAATTCAGGCCGTAGGAAGTGGAGTTGGCGAGCTCGACCGCCTCGTCGTCGTCCTTGAAGCGGTAGACGGAGACGACGGGTCCGAAGGTCTCCTCCGAGCACACGGCCATGGGCGCCTCGACTCCGTCGAGGATCGTCGGTTCGTGGAAGAGCGGGCCGATGTCCGGCCGTGCCCGTCCGCCGGCGAGCACCTTCGCGCCCTTGGCGACGGCCTCCGAGACGTGCCGGGTGACGGTCTCGAGCTGCTGGTCCGAGACCAGCGAGCCCATGTCCGCACCGAAGGCCAGCCCGGCTCCGAGCTTCATCTCCTTCGTACGGGCGACGAAGCGCTCGGTGAAGGCGTCGGCGACCGACTCGTGCACGTAGAGGCGCTCGATCGAGATGCACAGCTGGCCGGCGGAGGAGAAGCAGCCGCGGACGGCTCCGGCGGCGGCCTTGTCCAGGTCGGCGTCCGGCAGCACGATCATGGCGTTCTTGCCGCCCAGCTCCAGCGAGCAGCCGACCAGCCGGGCGGCCGCCTGCTGTGCGACGCCGCGTCCTGTCCTGGTGGAGCCGGTGAAGGAGACGTAGTCACCACGCTCGACGACGGCGGGGCCGACGACGGGGCCGTCACCGATGACGATCTGCCACACGTCCTGCGGGAGGCCGGCCTCGATGAGCAGCCGCCGGGCCCACAACGCCGACAGCGCGGTCTCGGTGTCCGGCTTCATCACGACGGCGTTGCCCGCGACGAACGCGGGGAGGGCGTCGCCGACGGAGAGTTCGAGGGGGTAGTTCCAGGGCGCGATCTGCCCGATGACACCGCGGGGGTGGCGCAGTTCGGTGACCTTGGTCAGGACGGGGATCGCGCCGGTGTGGCGCTTGGGACGCAGGTAGGCGGCGGCCCGGCGGCCGTAGTGGCGGGCGGCGACGGAGACCGCCTGCACCTCCTCGTGCGCATGCAGCCGGGTCTTGCCGGTCTCGAGCTGGATGAGGTCAAGGACCTCGTTCTGCCGCTTGAGCACCAGGTCGTGGAAGCGGAGCAGGACGGCGGCCCGTTCCCGTACGGGCTTCGCGGCCCATGACCGCTGGGCCTCGCGGGCGCGGTCGAAGGCGGTGGAGACGTCCTCGGGTGTGGCCTCGGGCAGATCCGCGAGCTTCTCGCCCGTGAAGGGCGTGTGACTCGACGTACGGCCGCTGCCGATCACCCCTTCGGTGAGGTGCGCGACGAGTTCAGCTGTGACCACGTCGGCTGCGGTGCGCACCCCCGCGGGAGCGGAGGCGACGGGGTTGCCCGTGCCCTCCGCGGCTGCGCCCTGTGTGTCTCGCGTGTCCTGCACGTCCTGCGTGTCCGTCATGCGGCTGAGACTACGACTGTGGAAACGCGCTGCATACCCGGCGGTAACCACTTTCACCGAATCTGCCAGTGAATGCTGGCGCGACGGTGCGTGCACCCACGGAAACCGTCCGAGACCAGACATGAAGCGGAGGAAGTCGCTCCAGAACGAGGGGCGCCCGCCCCTCGGCCGGGTCAGCTCCTGGTCGCCCGGTAGGTGTCGGCGACGGCCTCGAAGTGCCGGTCGATCTGCGCCTTGTTGGCCTTCGAACCCATCACCATCAGCACGTGGTAACGCCCGTCGAGGATCATCGCTCGGTTCCGCACGTACACGTCGCGTCCGCCGTCACGCCAGCTGAAGGTGCCTTCGGCCATGGCCGTCTCACCCACATCGATGCGGCGCAGCCCGGAGGTGGAGGCCCAGTCGGATGCGCGGTACGCCGCAAGCTCCGGCTCGTCGTCGCTCTGATAGGCCATGGGGTCCTGGCCGTACTTCTTCGTACTGTCACGGCCGTTGACGACGACCATCTCGACCTCGCCGCCGTTGTAGCGCACTTGGCCCCGGCCCGTCGTCGAGCGGCGGTCCCACGCCTCGGGCACGGCGACCTGGAACCCGGCGGGATCGTGGCTGAGCTTGTACCCCTCGGAGACCTTGCCTCCGGGCGCCGGGTCCTTCGGCTTCTCGTTGCCGCCCTCGCCCTTGCCGCCGGTCTTGCCCTGGTCCTTGCCGTCGTCACCGGGCTGGGGCGGCCTGTTCTCGCCGCCGACGGAACCCCGCTGCTGGTTCGAGGAGCCGTCCGTATCGCCCCGGGGCATGAACCACATCGCGTACAGCACCGCGGCTGTCAGGCCCAGTAACACCAGCCCTATGAGCAGCCGGCCCAGACTCCGCGGGCTGCCCTGCCGCTGCTTACCCGCCCTTGGAGCCTTCGGAGACTTGGGAGGCTTGGGAGGCTTCGGCGTGTGCTGGCGCTCGGGCCTCTCCCCCCTGGGGTGCTCCGCCCTCGGCGGCTCCTTCGGTCTCTGCCGCTTGTGCCGCTGGCCTCCGGCGGAGGCGGTGCGCCGCTCGGCCGCCGCCGCACGCCGCTGCGCCCGCCGTCTGCGGACGAGCTCTCCCCGCCTGCGCAGTATCGGCAACCGTCGCGGGTCCGAGGGGCCGCCCGACTCCAGGGAGGGAGCGAAGACCGTGTGCCACCCCACGTCCGGCTCCGGAGCCGACCGGACCAGCGACCGCAGCCAGCCACGCAGCTCCTCGAAGTCGGGGCGCTCCGTGGGGTCCTGGCGCATCAGCGACTCGACGACAGGGCGCAGCGGGCCGCAGTCCTCCGCGAAGGCGGGCGGCTCGGCGCACACCATCTGCACCAGCTCGGCCACGTCCTCCTCGGGGTACGGGGCGTGGCCCTGTACGGCGCGGAAGAGGAGCGCGCCCAGCGCCCACAGGTCGGCGGAAGGTCCGACGGGCGGTGCCAGCCGCCAGTTCTCGTACACGGGACCGGCCTGCTCGGGTGCCCATCGCTCGCTCACCGCGCCGACGACGGTCATCCGCGCCTGCCGGGCCCGTTCGGCTTCCAGCGCGGTGGTGGGACCGCGGAAGTGCTCCGGGCCGCCGGGATCCGCCGAGGCTTCACCGCCCCAGGGCATGTCGTCCGGGTCCTGGGCGGAGGCGTCCTCCTCGACATACGGATCGAAGTCGTCCGGCCCGTCCGCGTCGTCTTCGAAGACGCCCTCCTCCTCGGGCCGGACGTCGGGCTCGGAGGTGCGCCAAGACGCCTTGACGGGAAGGCTGTTGGGCGGCCGCGACCCTGGCAGGTCGGTCGGGCTGACCTCGTCCTCCCCGGACGGCAGCCAGCGCACGGAGTCGTCGGGGGCGGAGAACTCGCCGCCTGGGGACGCCTGACCGGGAGCGGTCGTCCACCAGTCGCCCTGGGAACGCTGCCCGCCGCCCTGGGAGGGCGCCGCTCCGCCGCGCTCGCCGCCCGCGGAACCGTCCTGCTGATCCGCCCTCATTCGGGCCGTCGCACGCCGGGCACCCGCCTGATAGGCCGCGACCGCTCCGCTGCGCGGACCGCGAGCGCCCGTCTCGTAGCCGTGCCGCACGGGTGAACTCGGAGTCTCGGCGGGCCCGTTGTCGGGACTCAGCCCCTGGAGGCCGAAGATGCCGCGCGGTCTGTCGCCGCCGTCACGCCGTCCCGGTACGCCTGTCGTGTCGGCCTGCGCGCCCGTGGGGCCGGACGGATCGCTGCCGTACGGCTCGGGCGCCCCGGCCGGCTCGTCGTCGTACCGGGCGTCGAAGCCCGCCGGCAACGCGCTGCCCGTCCATGTCGCCGGAGTACTCCCGTGCGGACGTCGCGCCGCTTCGCCTTCACCGGGCCGCGCTGCTTCACCGCCGCCTCCCGGCCGCGGTTCGCCCGGGATGCCGCCGCTGGGCGGCAGCGGCACCGGACCGGCGTCGGGAAGCGGGCTGTACCCGCACAGCGCCTCCTGGGCCGCGCCCACCGCCAGCCCCGTCAGCAGAGCGCGTCCGTCGTCGCAGACGAGGACCGTGTGGGAAGTGACGTTCCGGTGCGTCCAGCCGTGAGCGTGCACCGCGCGCAGCGCGGTCAGCAGGTCCGCGGCGATCTCGGCGGCCCTGTGGGCTGTCAGCGTCTGGTCGGCGAGGAGCGTCGCGAGCGGTGTCGCGGGCAGCAACTCGCTGACCACCCACAGCCCGTCACCCTCGACGAAGACGTCGAAGACCTGGTCGAGTCGCGGATGGTCCGGGATGCTCGCCGCGGCGACCGCCGCTTCGACGGCACGCCGCACAGCCGGGTCCGCAGGCCTGCGCGTGGCCCGTCCGACCGACCCCCTGAAGCGTCCGCCACGGGCCGCGCCTCCGGGATCTCCGTCGTCGAGGACCTCGGCCTCGACGACCTCCGGCAACGGCACCTGCCGTACGAGCACTTCCTGCCCGCTGGCCGTGTCGTAGGCGACGGACTCCGTCAAGTAGTACGACTCGGCGGGAGGTTGGGGCAGGCGGTAGCGATCGGCGAGCAGCCGTCCCGCCACTCCCGCGTAGTCGTCCACGACGCCTCCCCACAGCGTGCGAGACCGCCAATTCCACACCGCATCCGCATCTTTGCGGACGCATACCGGTCTGCGGCATTCACGATACGTGCCAGAGCTGTCCGGCGCCGCCGGACCGGGAACTCCCTCCGGCTCCGCCGGGGGCTGCCCCGCGCGGCGAAGCCGAAAGGGCTTCACGGGCCACCGGGCCGATGCCGCCTCTTCCCCAACGTCCCCCGTAACGCGGGCGTGGAACCGCTGTCAGTCGAGCGGCTTGAAGGTCTTGAAGGCGGTCTGGCGCAAGGTCTTGCACTCCTTGTCGTCCCAGGCGTCGGCCGCGCACGTGATCATGATCGCGTAGCCGCGTGAACCGTCCACCTTGAAGCCGCGGTTGAGCACGCGGACCTTACGGCCGTCCTCCTCGCGCTCGAACTGCCAGTCGGCGACAGTCGGGTAGCCCCGCCAGCTCACCTTCTTTATCCCGATCAGGTGGTAGCCGTTGCTGCTGCCCCGTACGACGGGTTCCAGCTTCCGCCATCCGGCCGCCGCGTTCGCCAGCGGGTCGGCGCTGTAGTCCACCTGGAGCTTGGGGAGGCCGCCTCCCGAGTACTTGGCGCCCGAGTTCCGTCCGGCGGTACCCGTGCGCTTGAAGCCCTCGGGCATCGCCATGCTGAAGTGGAAGCCGTCGTCGGTGACTTGGGTGTAGCCGTCGGGCAGCGACGCGCCTTCCTCGTCCTTTCCGCCGTCGCCTTCGTCCTCAGGCTCGCTGGGCTCCGCCGAAGCCCCCGGCTTCTCGTCGTCGCCGTCCTTCTCATCGTCCTTCTTGCCGGCCGGGGCGTCCTTCTCCTTGCTGCCTTCACCGGCGCCGGCGCCCGAAGTCGCGCTGCTCTTCCCGCCGTTGCCGCCTTCGTTCCCCGCCGTGTTGACGAGGTAGACCGCGAGCAGCGCCAGTACGGCGACGAGTGCCGCCGCGATGGCCAGCGACCGGCGGGAGAACCGCCCGACGAGCACCGAGAAGGTCGTCGACGCGCCCGACCCGCCGCCGCCCGGGGTGACCGAGCCCGTCCTGTCGCCGGCCCCCGACTCGGCGGGTGATGTGGCGGACGCCTTCTCCGGCGACTTCTCGCCTGCAGCGCCGGCAGCGAGAGCTGCCCCCGCTGCGACGGCCGGCTTCTTGGAAGCAGCCGGTGCGGCAGGGGACTTGGCGGTCTGCTTCCTGCCGCGCCGTGAGCGGGGCTCGGCAGCCGGGGCCGCGCCACCCGCTTCGCTCTTCGTCTTCGCGTCATCCGAACCCGAAGCCGGGTCCGCACCGGAGTCGGAGTCCGGCCCCGTGGCCGGCGCGGCCTGCTCGTCCGCGTCCGCACCGCTGTCGCCGTCGGGCTTCACCGGGAGCACCGCGGTCGAATCGCCCCGCGCCGAAGCGGGAGCGGAGGCCGCGCTGTCCGAGCCCGAAGCGACGGGCTTCAGCAGCGCCCGCGCGCCGTCCACGTCGAGTCGCTTGTCCGGGTCCTTCACGAGCAGCCCGAAGATGACTTCGCTCAGCTCGCCGGCCTGCTTCGGCGACGGCACGGGCTCCGTCATCACGGCCGTCAGAGTCGATATGGCCGAGCCCTTGTCGTAGGGAGGGTGGCCCTCGACCGCCGCGTAGAGCAGCGCGCCCAGCGACCACAGGTCGGCGGGCGGGCCCGGCGGCTTGCCCCGCGCACGCTCGGGCGAGATGTAGGACGGGGCACCCACCAGCATGCCCGTCGACGTCACGGACGGGTCGCCCTCGACCTTGGCGATGCCGAAGTCGGTGAGCACGACGCGGTTGGTCACGTCCTCCAACAGGACGTTGGACGGCTTCACATCGCGGTGCAGCACGCCCTCACGGTGCGCCGCTCGCAGCACGTCGAGCACGGCCAGCCCGACCTCCGCCGCGCGCTGAGGCGTCAGCGGCCCCTCCTTGCGGATGTGGTCGGCCAGCGAACCGCCCTCGACCAACTCCATGACGATCCACGGCCGGTCGTCCTCGTCGACCACGTCGAAGACCGTCACCGCGCTGCCGCTGCGGATGCGGGCGATGGCCTTCGCCTCGCGCAACGTACGGGTGATGAGGCGCTGCTTCTCGTCCTCCTCGACGCTGGAGGGGAATCGGAGCTCCTTCACAGCGACCGAGCGGCCGAGGATCTCGTCCTCGCCGCGCCACACGGTCCCCATGCCGCCACGCCCGAGGACCTCCCCGAGCCGATAGCGCCCTCCTACCAGCCGACCCGTGTCCTCGCTCATGAATCCCCTTGTGTCCCCTCTGCGATGGGCCCACCCCAGCCCAACTCCCATTGTGAACTATCGCCCTGACACTCCGGATACGGGGGCTGGAGAGCTGTGGCACGCCTTCCCACGCACTACGGGCCTACACGGGGGCGATGTCCGGAGCACCCAGCCGCGCCGCGTCCGCCGTCAGATCGTCGGGCTGACGCTGCGACTCGCGTTCGGCCTCCACGCGCTTCTCGTAGTGCTCGACCTCCCGGTCGATCTGGTCGGCACCCCAGCCCAGCACCTTCGCCATCAACTCGGCGCACTCGCGCGCGCTGCGCGTACCGCGGTCGAAGGTCTCGATGGAGATGCGCGTACGCCGCGTGAGCACGTCGTCGATGTGACGTGCGCCCTCGTGCGTGCAGGCGTAGACGACCTCCGCCTTCAGATAGTCGTCGGCCGCCGGCAGCGGCTCGCCCAACTTGGGGTCTTCGGCGATGAGTTCGAGCAGCTCCTCGGTCAACGTCCCGTAGCGGTTGAGCAGATGCTCGACCCGCGCCACGTGCAGACCGGTCCTGGCAGCGAGGCGGGCGCGTCCGTTCCACAGCGCGTGGTAGCCCTCGGCCCCGACCAGCGGCACCTCCTCGGTGACACACTCGGCGACCCGGACGTCCAGCCCGTGAACCGCCTCGTCCACGGCGTCCTTCGCCATCACGCGGTACGTCGTGTACTTGCCGCCCGCGACGACGACCATGCCGGGCACGGGGTGGGCGACGGTGTGTTCCCGCGAGAGCTTGCTCGTCGCCTCCGACTCCCCGGCCAGCAGCGGCCGCAGCCCGGCGTACACGCCTTCCACGTCGTTGCGCGTGAGCGGCACCGCCAGCACCGAGTTGACGTGGTCCAGGAGGTAGTCGATGTCCGCGCTGGAGGCGGCCGGGTGCCGCTTGTCCAGGTCCCAGCCGGTGTCGGTGGTGCCGATGATCCAGTGCCGTCCCCACGGGATGACGAACAGCACGCTCTTCTCGGTACGCAGGATCAGCCCGCTCGAGGAGTGGATGCGGTCCTTGGGGACGACGAGGTGGATGCCCTTGGACGCGCGTACGTGGAACTGCCCCCGCTCCGCGATCAGCTTCTGGGTGTCGTCGGTCCACACGCCGCTCGCGTTGACGACCTGCCGCGCGCGCACCTCGTACTCACCGCCCTGCTCCAGGTCCCGCACGCGGGCGCCCACCACGCGCTCGCCCTCGCGCAGGAAGCCCACGACGCGGGCCCGGTTGGCGGTGTGCGCGCCGTACGCGGCGGCGGTGCGCACCACGGTCGCCACGTAGCGGGCGTCGTCCATCTGCGCGTCGTAGTACTGCAAGGCTCCGACGAGCGCGTCCTTCTTCAACGCGGGGGCCACGCGCAGCGCGTTTCGCCGTGAGAGGTGACGGTGCCGCGGAAGTCCGCGACCGTGCCCGGAGGAGAGGGACATGGCGTCGTACATCGCCACACCCGATCCCGCGTACAGCCGCTCCCAGCCCTTGTGCTGCAACGGGTAGAGGAACGGTACGGGCTTGACCAGGTGCGGCGCGATCCGCTGGAGCAGCAGTCCGCGTTCCTTGAGCGCCTCACGTACGAGGGCGAAGTCCAGCATCTCCAGGTAGCGGAGCCCGCCGTGGATCAGCTTGCTCGACCGGCTGGACGTCCCCGAGGCCCAGTCGTTGGCCTCGACGATGCCGGTGGACAACCCGCGGGTGGCAGCGTCAAGGGCCGTTCCCGCACCGACGATCCCGCCGCCGACGACCAGAACGTCCAGTTCGCGTTCGGACATCTGCGCCAGCGCCTGCGCACGCTGCTCCGGTCCCAGTGTCGCCGTCCTCACCGCTGCCTCCCGTGTGGTCGTGCGTCGTGCGTCCGTGGTGATGCCAGAACTTCATCAGTGTTCCCCCGCCGATGGTCCTCCAATTCCATGACTTCGGCTGCGTCGAAGGCGCCGCTCAGCGGGTAATCCCAGATATCCGTCATATTGCCGATTAACTTGCTATAGCGCTGCGCAGCTCTCGTCAGCGCCGCTCACAGCGATCGTCCGGGACCGCTCTCCCGGACGTCACACACGGGCCTCCCCGAGCGAGCGAGGAGAACGAGGGGAAGGATGTCTGTCGCAATGCCCGCAGATCTCGCCGTCCTGGGACTGGGCCATTCGGGTCTTCCTGTGGCACAGGCTGCCGTCGCCGCCGGCATCAGCACCATCGGCTACGACCCGGACGAGCAGACGGTCGCCGACCTCAACGCGGGCCGGGCGCCCGCCGACGGCACGCTCAGCGCGGCTGAGCTTCGCCGCATGATCGCCCGCGGGTTCCGCGCCTCCACCGATCCGGCAGTCCTCAGCCGCGTCCGTACGGCCCTGATCTGCACGCCGACCTCGCTGGGGCCCGACCGGGCGCTGAATCTGACGGCGGTGCGCACTGCTGCTCACACGCTCGCCTCCCAGCTGCGTCCCCGCACGACGGTGGTACTCGAGTCCGCGGTGTACCCGGGAAGCACTGAGGAAACCCTCCGGCCGCTGCTGGAAGAGGGCTCAGGCCTGAAGGCCGGTCGTGATTTCCATCTCGCCTACTCCCCCGCCCGCAACGACCCCGGCAGCCGCGACTACGGATTCGCGAACACCCCCAAGGTCATCGGCGGCCTCACCCCCGCCTGCACGGAGGCGGCCGCCGCCTTCTACGGGCGCCTCGCCGACAAGGTCGTGCGTGCGCGCGGCCCGCGCGAGGCGGAGGCGGCGCAGCTTCTGGAGACCAACTTCCGCCAGGTCAACATCGCGTTGGTGAACGAGATGGCGGTCTTCTGCCACGACGTCGGCGTCGATCTGTGGGACGTCATCCGCTGCGCGGAGACCAAGCCGTTCGGATTCCAGGCCTTCCGGCCCGGCCCGGGCGTCGGCGGCCACAGCGTCTCCATCGACCCCAACTACATGGCGTACCGCAGCCGTTCACTCGGCTATCCGCTGCGTATGGTCGAGCTCGCCCAGGAGGTGAACGGCCGCATGCCGCGCTACGTCTCGCAGCGGGCGGCCGCGCTTCTCAACGAACACGGCAAGTCCGCCCGCGGCGCGCACGTACTGCTGCTGGGCGTCACCTACAAGCCGGACCTGCCCGACCAGGAGGGCGCGCCCGCCCGCGAAGTCGCCCTCCTGCTCAAGCAGTTGGGCGCGCGGCTCAGCTTCCACGACCCGTACGCCATGCAGTGGCAGGTCGCGGACCAGCCGGTGGCACGAGCCGATTCGCTCTTCGAGACGGCGGCGGAGGCGGATCTCACGGTGCTGCTGCAGCACCACAGCACGTACGACCTGCAAGGGCTGGCAGCGAAGGCGCAGTTGCTCTTCGACACCCGCGGAGCCAGCCCGGCGGGCGCCGCGCACAGGCTGTGAACCTACGCGCGCCCGCCCGGGCCACCACGTGTCAGCTGGAGCGCGCCACCGTGACCTCGACGCGCTGGAACTCCTTGAGGTCCGAGTAGCCCGTCGTCGCCATCGCGCGACGCAGCGCGCCGAAGAAGTTCATCGAACCATCAGGGGTGTGCGACGGGCCGAGCAGGATCTCCTCCGTCGTACCGACGGCGCCCAGGTCCATCCGCTTCCCGCGCGGCACGTCCTCGTGGATGGCCTCCATGCCCCAGTGGTGCCCGCGCCCGGGGGCATCGGTCGCCCGCGCCAGCGGTGAGCCCATCATCACGGCGTCCGCGCCGCAGGCGACGGCCTTGGGCAGGTCGCCGGACCAGCCGACGCCGCCGTCCGCGATGACGTGCACGTAGCGGCCGCCGGACTCGTCCAGGTAGTCGCGGCGTGCTGCCGCCACGTCCGCCACGGCGGTCGCCATCGGCACCTGGATGCCGAGGACGTTGCGCGTGGTGTGCGCGGCACCGCCGCCGAAGCCCACCAGCACACCGGCGGCACCGGTGCGCATCAGGTGCAGCGCCGCGGTGTAGGTGGCGCAGCCGCCCACGATCACGGGCACGTCCAGCTCGTAGATGAACTGCTTCAGGTTGAGCGGCTCAGCCGCTCCGGACACGTGCTCCGCGGAGACGGTCGTACCGCGGATGACGAACAGGTCCACACCGGCGTCGACGACGGCCTTGGAGAACTGCACCGTGCGCTGCGGGGAGAGCGCCGCGGCCGTCACCACACCCGCGGAGCGCACCTCCCTGATCCGCTCACCGATCAGCTCCTCCTTGATCGGCTCCGCGTAGATCTCCTGCATGCGGCGGTTGGCCGTGCGCTCGTCCAGCTCGGCGATCTCCGCGAGCAGCGGCTCCGGGTCCTCGTAACGCGTCCAGAGGCCCTCGAGGTTGAGGACACCGATGCCACCCAGCTCTCCGATGCGGATCGCGGTGCTCGGTGAGACGACCGAGTCCATCGGGGCGGCCATGAAGGGCAGTTCGAAGCGGTAGGCGTCGATCTGCCAGGCAATCGAGACCTCCTTGGGGTCACGCGTGCGGCGGCTGGGCACCACTGCGATGTCGTCGAACGCGTACGCCCGGCGTCCGCGCTTGCCGCGCCCGATTTCGATCTCAGTCACCTGTGAAGCCCTTCTCGCACTGCACTCCGGTCTGCCGCTCCAGTATCGCCGACCGGCCATGGCCGGCAGCAGGGTGGGTACGCGGGCTCACCGGCGCGAATAGTTCGGCGCCTCGGTCGTCATCTGCACGTCGTGCGGGTGGCTTTCCTTCAGCCCCGCCGACGTGATGCGCACGAACCGGCCGCGCGCCTTCATCTCCGGCACGCTGCGCCCGCCGACGTAGAACATCGACTGCCGCAGCCCGCCGACGAGTTGATGCACCACGGCACCCACGGGGCCCCGGTAGGGCACCTGGCCCTCGACGCCTTCGGGGATGAGCTTGTCGTCGCCGCTGACCTGCTCCTGGAAGTAACGGTCCTTGGAGTAGGACTTGTTCTCGCCGCGCGACTGCATCGCGCCCAACGACCCCATGCCCCGGTACGACTTGAACTGCTTGCCGTTGATGAAGAGCAGCTCGCCCGGCGACTCCTCGCAGCCGGCCAGCAGGCTGCCGAGCATGACCGTGTCGGCGCCCGCGACCAGGGCCTTGGCGATGTCGCCGCTGTACTGGAGGCCGCCGTCGCCGATGACCGGGATCCCGGCCTTCTTCGCCGCGAGGGACGCCTCGTAGATGGCCGTGACCTGCGGTACGCCGATGCCGGCGACCACACGCGTCGTACAGATGGAGCCCGGCCCGACACCGACCTTGATGCCGTCGACGCCCGCGTCGATCATCGTCTGCGCGCCCTCGCGGGTGGCGACGTTGCCGCCGACGACGTCGACCGCCGAGTTCGACTTGATCTTGGCGACCATGTCACCGACGAGCCGCGAGTGTCCGTGCGCCGTGTCGACCACGACGAAGTCGACCCCCGCCTCGATGAGCGCCTGCGCACGCTCGTACGCGTCACCCGCGACGCCGACCGCGGCGCCGACGACCAGCCGGCCCTCGCCGTCCTTGGCCGCGTTGGGATACTGCTCGGCCTTCACGAAGTCCTTGACGGTGATGAGCCCCTTGAGCACACCCGCGTCGTCCACCAGCGGAAGCTTCTCGATCTTGTGGCGGCGCAGCAGCTCCATCGCGTCGTTGCGCGAGATGCCGACCTTGCCGGTGACGAGCGGCATCGGCGTCATGACCTCGCGCACCTGGCGCTCGCGGTCGACCTCGAAGGCCATGTCGCGGTTGGTGACGATGCCGAGCAGCTTCCCCGAGGGGTCCGCGACCGGTACGCCGCTGATCCGGAACCGCCCGCACAGTGCGTCGGCGTCCTCCAGCGTCGCGTCCGGAAGGATCGTGATCGGGTCCGTGACCATGCCGGACTCGGAACGCTTGACCCGGTCGACCTGCGCGGCCTGGTCCTCGATCGACAGGTTCCGGTGCAGCACGCCGACGCCGCCCTGACGGGCCATGGCGATGGCCATCCGCGCCTCGGTGACCTTGTCCATGGCGGCGGAGAGCAGCGGCACGTTCACCTTGACGTTCCGGGAGATGTACGACGCGGTGTCGATGTCCCCCGGGGCCATGTCCGATTCGCCGGGCAGCAGAAGCACGTCGTCGTATGTCAGCCCGAGCATGGCGAACTTGGCGGGCACCCCGGCCTCGGATCCGACTCCGTCGTTGGCAGTCATGACACCTTTCCAATGCTTGCCCTGGCGTGAACGTCCATGCTAAACGGCACGGACCTACTGCTCCGCCAGTGCCCTCAGCCTGCTCAAGGCCCTGTGCTGGGCGACGCGGACGGCGCCCGGCGACATCCCGAGCATCTCCCCGGTCTCCTCGGCGGTGAGCCCGACGGCCACCCGCAGCAGCACCAGTTCGCGCTGGTGCTGGGGAAGATTCGCAAGCAGCTTCTTGGCCCACGCGGCGTCGCTGCTGAGCAGCGCGCGCTCCTCCGGGCCGAGGGAGTCGTCCGGCTGCTCGGGCATCTCGTCGGAGGGCACCGCCGTGCTGCCCGGCCCGCGCATGGCGGCCCGCTGCAGATCGGCCACCTTGTGCTGGGCGATGGCCACGACGAACGCCTCGAAGGGCTTGCCCGTGTCCCGGTAGCGCGGCAGCGCGCAGAGCACGGCGATGCAGACTTCCTGTGCCAGGTCGTCCACGAAGTGCCGTGCGTCGCCCGGCAGTCTGGTCAGGCGCCTCCGGCAGTACCGGAGGGCCAGAGGATGCACGTGTGCGAGAAGGTCGTGTGTCGCCTGCTCGTCGCCCTCCGCGGCGCGGCGGACCAGTGCACTCACGACCGCGGTGTCGTCGTGCCCGTCGTCGCGCATCGCTCCATGGTGCACCGACGCCCCGCGATCCGGCGCACCGCGCTCATAGTTGTGCACTGAAGCGTTATGAGCAGGGGCACTGGCCCTCATCTCGCGCGCCCTCCCCTCACGCCTGACCGGTCGGTCCCCGAGGAACTCCATACTCCAAGCATGCGGCACGCGCGAGATTCCTGAGCCGCACAAGTCGCCCCGCCCTCCCCCTGAGACCACCTTCACGTCACGGTGGCGCGGAAACTTCCCAGGCGGGAAGGGGCGGGCATATGGCGAACGTGAGTTATCGAACGAGTCCCCAGCGGAAGCCGAGCGCGACCGCGTGCGCGCGGTCCGAGGCGCCCAGCTTCTTGAACAGCCGCCGCGCGTGCGTCTTGACCGTGTCCTCGGAGAGGAACAGCTCGCGCCCGATCTCGGCATTGGAACGGCCGTGACTCATGCCCTCCAGCACCTGGATCTCACGGGCGGTGAGCGTGGGCGCCGCACCCATCTCGGCGGAGCGCAGCCGCCGCGGCGCGAGCCTCCACGTCGGGTCCGCCAGCGCCTGCGTGACGGTGGCCCGCAGTTCGGCGCGCGAGGCGTCCTTGTGCAGGTAACCGCGGGCGCCGGCGGCGACGGCGAGCGCCACCCCGTCCAGGTCCTCGGCCACCGTCAGCATGATGATGCGGGCGCCGGGATCGGCGGACAGCAGCCGCCGCACTGTCTCCACGCCGCCCAGGCCGGGCATGCGCACATCCATGAGGATGAGATCGGACCGGTCGGCACCCCAGCGGCGGAGGACTTCCTCGCCGTTGGCTGCCGTCGTCACGCGCTCGACGCCGGGCACGGTCGCGACCGCGCGGCGGAGCGCCTCTCGGGCAAGCGGGGAATCGTCACAGACGAGGACGGATGTCATGACCGCCCTCCGCAGCTGATGCGCGTCACCTTGAGCCTCCAGGCTGTTACGAATCGTCACCTGTGCGGTTGACAGCCTCGGACATCAGTGCCCGAGCCCATTCCGCCAACCGCCTCTCCGCACACTCAACGACGGTCACCCAAAAGAGTTACGGGTTTCGGCCACCGCCATCAGCACTCTACGTGATCACGCGTACACAGTTCACCCGCATCGCGCTGGAGGGTTTCCCCGAGTGGCGTCTTTTGCCTTTTGCCCTATTTAGCATGACTTGATCGGTCTTCTCGCTTTCTTTCGGCTAGGTTCGCAATGAGTCATATTTGTCTATGAATGGATGGAGCGAGCCTCAAGTACGCCGTCGAGAGGACACGCAATGGCAGACTTCTCCCGCCTTCCGGGCCCCAACGCGGACCTGTGGGACTGGCAGCTGCTGGCCGCCTGCCGCGGAGTGGACAGCTCCCTCTTCTTCCATCCCGAGGGCGAGCGCGGTGCGGCCCGCAGCGCGCGCGAGGCGTCCGCCAAGGAGGTCTGCATGCGATGCCCCGTCCGCTCCGAGTGCGCCGCTCACGCGCTGGCGGTGCGTGAGCCGTACGGAGTGTGGGGCGGCCTGACCGAGGACGAGCGTGAGGAGCTGATGGGCCGGGCCCGCAGCAGACTCGTGGCCGTACCCGACTCCCCGAACTGAGCAGAAACGTTCCATCCCGGGCCTTCGTCCCCCATGTGGCCCACACCCACCGGTCCTTCTTCGACCTTCGTCCCGCACACCGTGAGAGCGGCCCTCCCCTCCGCATCCCCGGTTCGGCCGCCGGCACGGCTGCAAGCCCCACGACCCCTTGAAGCCGAGTGCTCTTCGCATGCGCACGCCCCGAAACCCTTGGCCCACCCATGTCGCCCGCCCGTAGCCTGCCGCCATGAAGCTGCTCTCGGTCAATGTCGCAACCCCTCGCCGTGTCCCGTTCACCGACGCTCCGGGACAGCTCACCGGCATCGACAAGCGTCCCGTCGAGGGGCCCGTGGCGCTGGCGGCGCCGGGCCCGAGGGGGGTCGGAGCCAGCGGGCTCGCCGGTGACACCATCGGCGACCTGCGCCACCACGGCGGCGACGACCAGGCCGTGTACGCCTTCGCACGCGAGGACCTGGACGGCTGGGGCGGCGAGCTGGGGCGTGAGCTCGCCGGCGGTGCCTTCGGCGAGAACCTCACCACGCGTGGCCTGGACGTCAACGGCGCGCTGGTCGGGGAGCGTTGGCGCATCGGTCCCGACGTCGTGCTGGAAGTGAACTCCGCACGCATACCCTGCCGTACGTTCGCGGGCTGGCTCGACGAACGCGGCTGGGTCAAGCGCTTCGCGGAGAAGGCCGAGCCCGGGGCGTACCTGCGGGTGATCGAGCCCGGCGAGGTGCGGGGCGGGGACGAGATCCGCATCGAGCACCGCCCGGACCACGAGGTGACGGTGGGCTTCCTCTTCCGCGCGCTCACCCTCAGTCCCGAGTTGCTCCCGCGCATACTGGCCGCGGGTGACGCGCTGCATCCGGAGGCCCGCCGCACGGCTCTCCGGCGCACGGGCGGTTGACCCGCGCGGATAGCGTGCCCCCATGACGACTGCGTTGATTACGGGAGCCACGGCCGGAATAGGGGCGGCGTTCGCCCGGCGGCTCGCACGGGACGGCCACCACGTCGTACTGGTCGCCCGTGACGAGGAACGCCTGTGGCAGCAGGCGACGGAACTCCACGACCAGCACGGCGTGGAGGCGTCCGTCCTGCGCGCCGACCTCGCCACCGACGAGGGCATCTCAGCCGTCGAGTCCCGGCTCGAGGACCGCGACCACCCCGTGGATCTGCTGATCAACAATGCCGGTTTCGGCAACAAGGGCACGTTCCTGGACGTCCCCATGGCCGACGAACTCACCATGCTCAAGGTCCACTGCGAGGCGGTGCTGCGTCTGACGGCGGCGGGCACGAAGAGCATGCGCACCCGTGGCCGGGGCGGTGTCGTCAACGTCGCGTCGGTGGCGGCGTTCGTGCCGCGCGGCACGTACGGGGCGAGCAAGGCGTGGGTCGTCCAGTTCACGCAGGGAGCGGCGAAGGACCTGGCCGGGTCCGGGCTGCGGCTGATGGCCCTGTGCCCCGGCTTCGTACGGACGGAGTTCCACGAGCGGGCGGGCATGGACGCGGGCAACGTCCCCGGGTGGATGTGGCTGAACGCGGACGCCGTGGTCGACGCAGCCATGAAGGACCTGGCGCGCGGCAAGACGCTGTCGGTTCCGGACCCCCGCTACAAGGCGCTCATGGGCGCGGTGAACCTGCTGCCCCGCAGCCTTCTCTCGCGCGCCTCCTCCACGACGGGCCGGCGGTACGGCCCGCGCTGACGCCGGTGCGCGGACGCCCGGTCGCTCCCGGTCGCGCGTAAGAGCACGGCTGAGGCCCGGCACCCCCGAAGAAGGGGTGCCGGGCCTCAGTTCGTTCAGTCCCTGCCGTCGCGGCAGCGTGGAGCGGCTCAGTGCGAGTGGCCGTGTCCGTGGCCGTGGCTTCCGGACTCCTCCTCCTCGGCGGGCTTCTCCACGACCAGCGTCTCGGTCGTCAGGAGCAGCGACGCGATGGACGCGGCGTTCTCCAGCGCGGAGCGGGTGACCTTGACCGGGTCGATGACGCCGGCCTTGATCAGGTCGCCGTAGTCACCGGTAGCGGCGTTGAAGCCCTGGTGCTTGTCCAGCTCGGCGACCTTCGAGGTGATGACGTACCCCTCGAGGCCCGCGTTCTCGGCGATCCAGCGGAGCGGCTCGACCACGGCACGGCGCACGACGGCGACGCCGGTGGCCTCGTCGTCCTTCTTGCCGAGCGAGCCCTCCAGCACCTTCGCGGAGTGGACGAGCGCGGAGCCGCCACCGGAGACGATGCCCTCCTCGACCGCTGCGCGGGTCGCGGAGATGGCGTCCTCCAGGCGGTGCTTCTTCTCCTTCAGCTCCACCTCGGTCGCGGCACCCACGCGGATGACGCAGACGCCGCCGGCCAGCTTGGCCAGACGCTCCTGCAGCTTCTCGCGGTCCCAGTCGGAGTCCGTGGACTCGATCTCGGCCTTGATCTGGCCGACGCGCGCCTGGACGTCCTCGCTCTTGCCGGCACCGTCGACGATCGTCGTGTCGTCCTTGGTGACGGTGACGCGGCGGGCGCTGCCCAGCACGTCCAGACCGGCCTGGTCGAGCTTGAGGCCGACCTCCTCGGCGATGACGGTGGCGCCGGTGAGCGTCGCCATGTCGCCGAGCATCGCCTTGCGGCGGTCACCGAAGCCGGGCGCCTTGACGGAGACGGCGTTGAAGGTGCCGCGGATCTTGTTCACCACGAGGGTGGAGAGGGCCTCGCCCTCGACGTCCTCGGCGATGATCAGCAGCGGACGGGAGCCGCCGGCCTGCATGATCTTCTCCAGCAGCGGCAGCAGGTCCTGGATGGACGCGATCTTGCCCTGGTGGATCAGGATGTACGGGTCGTCGAGGACGGCCTCCATACGCTCCTGGTCGGTGACCATGTACGGCGACAGGTAGCCCTTGTCGAAGGCCATGCCCTCGGTGAAGTCGAGCTCCAGGCCGAAGGTCTGGGACTCCTCGACCGTGATGACGCCGTCCTTGCCGACCTTGTCCATCGCCTCGGCGATGAGCTCGCCGACCTGCTTGTCCTGGGCGGACAGGCCGGCGACGGAGGCGATGTCCTCCTTGGAGTCGATCGGCCGCGCGGAGGCGATCAGGTCGTCGGAGATGGCCTTGACCGCGGCGTCGATGCCCTTCTTCAGGGCGGCGGGGGAGGCGCCGGCGGCCACGTTGCGCAGGCCCTCGCGGACCAGCGCCTGGGCGAGCACGGTGGCGGTGGTGGTGCCGTCACCCGCGATGTCGTTGGTCTTGGTCGCCACCTCCTTCACCAGTTGCGCGCCGAGGTTCTCGTACGGGTCCTCGACCTCGACCTCACGGGCGATGGTGACGCCGTCGTTGGTGATGGTCGGGGCGCCGAACTTCTTGTCGATGACGACGTTGCGGCCCTTGGGGCCGATCGTCACCTTCACGGTGTCGGCCAGTTTGTCGACGCCACGCTCAAGGGCGCGGCGGGCGTCCTCGTCGAACTTCAGGATCTTCGCCATGGGAGCTGTTGGGTCCTCTCAAACGAACCGCACCCCGGCCCCCGGTGCATCGCGGATGTGATGCGGGAGGGACCGGGGCGCGGATCAGAAGTGTCTTCCGGCTTCGGTGACTTACTTCTCGACGATCGCGAGAACGTCGCGAGCCGAGAGGACGAGGTACTCCTCGCCGCTGTACTTCACTTCGGTGCCGCCGTACTTGCTGTAGAGCACGATGTCGCCGACGTTCACGTCGAGCGGCAGGCGGTCGCCATTCTCGAATCGGCCCGGGCCCACTGCCAGGACGGTGCCCTCCTGGGGCTTCTCCTTGGCTGTGTCCGGAATGACCAGGCCTGAGGCCGTGGTCTCTTCAGCGTCGAGCGGCTGGACCACAATGCGGTCCTCGAGCGGCTTGATGGCAACCTTGCTGGCGGTCGTCACGATCCGACCTCCCCCTTCGGAGATCTCATCACGGGGTCTTATGTCTGGGGTGGCGACCTGGTCGATCCGTCGTCGCGGGTGCCGGATCTTCCCGTCGCTTTGTCTGGCACTCGCCATGGGAGAGTGCCAGGGCCGACATTATGCCGCGGTTAGCACTCCGTCAACTAGAGTGCCAGTTCGCTGGAGCCGCGTCGCAGTCGGAACGCCCGCGACGGCGCCTCGGAGAGCCCCCGAAGTCACTTGCCCCGGCAGGGGGAAGAGAGAATGCCCGGGTGGATCGTGAGGCGTTCGCCGCGTTGCTGGGCGATGAAGGACAGGCGCTGCTGGGGTCGTTGGAGGGCTACGAGCCGGACCGTGAGCTGGCAGTGGCCACGCGGCTGCGCCGTGACCATCCGCCGCAGCTGGTCTCGGCGGCCCTGGCCCAGGCGCGGTTGCGGCAGCGGGCGGTGGCGAAGTTCGGTGCTGAGGACGCCGCGCGGATGTACTTCACTCCCGACGGGCTCGAGCAGTCGACCCGCGCGGGGGTCGCCGCGTACCGGGCGGGGCGCTTCGCCGGCACGTCCACCGCCTCCAACTCGTCCCATGCGTCCGGCACTTCGGGCGCGTCCGGAGAGCAGCACGACCCGGCTCGCGGGCTGGGCGTGCGGCGGCTGGCCGATCTGTGCTGCGGGATCGGCGGGGACGCGATCGCGCTGGCGCGGGCCGGAGTCGAGGTGCTGGCCGTGGACCGGGACCCTCTGACCTGCGACGTGGTGCGGGCGAACGCCGAGGCGTTGGGGCTCGCCGACCGCATCGAGGTCCGGTGCCAGGACGTCGGCGACGCCGATGTCTCCGGCTACGACGCGCTCTTCGTCGACCCCGCGCGCCGGGGCGGCAAGGGCCGGATCTTCGATCCCGAGGCCTACTCCCCGCCGCTCTCCTGGGCCGTCGAAGTGGCCCGCCGCGTCTCGCACGCAGCGCTGAAGGTGGCGCCCGGCATCCCGCACGAGGCCGTCCCGGAGGAAGCCGAGGCGGAGTGGATCTCGGACGGCGGCGACGTGAAGGAGGCGGTGCTCTGGTTCGGTACGGGGGACGGGAGTTCGCCGGAGAGTTCACTCGTACGAGCGACGCTGCTGCCGGGACCGCGCTCTCTCCTCTCCCGTCGGCTGCCCGATCCGCCCGCCGGGCCCGTCGGCGGCTACCTCTTCGAGCCCGACGGTGCCGTCGTACGCGCCCATCTGGTCGCCGAGGTGGCCGAGGAGTTGGACGGCCGGCTCATCGACCCGACCATCGCCTACGTGACCTGCGACGAGGCACGCCCCACCCCGTACGCCACCGGCTACGAGATCACCGACGTGCTGCCCTTCAATCTCAAGAGGCTGCGGGCACTGCTGCGCGAACGCCGCGTCGGCGTGGCCACGATCAAGAAGCGGGGATCCGCAGTGGAGCCGGCTGAGCTGAGGAAGAAGCTCAAGCTGGACGGGCCGAACTCCTGCACGGTCTTCCTGACCCGCGTCGCGGGCGCCCCGACGATGCTGCTGGGTCACCCGTTGCGCCCGTAGGCCCGGCGGCACGGTGCTCAGGCCATCGCACCCGCCATGCCCGTCGCGACCTGCCCCGGGCCTGCTCCAGCCCTGCCCTCAGACCTGCTCGAAGCGCCAGCGGTGCACGGGCCGGGCGATCAACTCCGGTGGAGGTTCGGGGAGTTCGGGGAGGCTCGCGGAGAAGTCGGCGGACCACCACGTGATGACCAGCACGCGGCCGCCGGGAGCCGAGAAGGTCTCGCGGCGCAGCGGGGGCGTCTCCGGTTCCTGGCCGCGGGCCCAGTCGAGAAGGTCCGTGCCCCGTCCGTCGGCGGCCTTGGCCTCCCACATCAAGGCGACGGTCATGAGTAGAGGTTCTTCCCGCTCAGTTCGTGCACATGGTCGTGGGAGTGTCCGGGAGCGTGGCCGTGGACGTGCTCGCCTGCCGGCCCGCCGCTGCCGGGCACGTGCGGCTCCGTGACCGGCAGCGAGGAGTCCGCCGGGAGGTCCCAGTCGGACGGAGCGCGGCGACGGGCGACCATCTCGGCGCCCAGGGCGGCGACCATCGCACCGTTGTCCGTGCACAGCTTGGGCCGCGGCACCCGCAACGTGATGCCCGCGTCCGCGCATCGCTCCTCCGCCATGGAGCGCAGCCGGGAGTTGGCGGCGACGCCGCCGCCGATCATCAGATGGTCCACGCCCTCGTCCTTGCAGGCGCGGATGGCCTTCCGGGTCAGCACATCGGTGACCGCCTCCTGGAAGGAGGCCGACACGTCACGCACGGGGACCTCTTCGCCGGCGTTGCGCTTGGCTTCGATCCAGCGGGCGACGGCGGTCTTGAGGCCGGAGAAGGAGAAGTCGTACGGGGCGTCGCGCGGCCCCGTCAGCCCGCGCGGGAAAGCGATGGCCTGCGGGTCGCCCTCACGCGCGTACCGGTCGATCACGGGGCCGCCGGGGAAGCCGAGGTTCAGTACGCGGGCGACCTTGTCGAAGGCCTCACCGGCGGCGTCGTCGATCGTCGATCCGAGCGGGCGTACGTCGGCGGTGATGTCCGGTGCGAGGAGCAGGGAGGAGTGCCCGCCGGAGACGAGAAGCGCCATGGTCGGCTCGGGCAGGGCGCCGTGTTCCAGCTGGTCGACGCAGATGTGGGAGGCGAGGTGGTTGACGCCGTAGAGGGGCTTGCCGAGCGCGTACGCGTAGGCCTTGGCGGCGCTGACGCCCACCAGCAGGGCTCCTGCCAGGCCGGGCCCGGCCGTGACCGCGACGCCGTCCAGGTCGCGGGCCGAGATGCGGGCCTCGCTGAGGGCGCGCTCGATGGTGGGGACCATCGCCTCCAAATGTGCGCGGCTCGCGACCTCGGGCACGACGCCGCCGAAGCGGGCGTGCTCGTCGACGCTGGAGGCGATCGCGTCGGCGAGCAGCGTGTGGCCGCGGACGATGCCGACACCGGTCTCGTCGCAGGAGGTCTCGATGCCGAGGACGAGGGGTTCGTCAGCCATGGGTCCTGGTTCCTTGGGAGGGGGTCGTCGAGGCGTGGGTGGGGAACTCCAGGCGCATGACCAGGGCGTCGACATCGCCGGGCTGGTAGTAGCCGCGCCGTACGCCGATGGAGGTGAACCCGAAGCGCTCGTAGAGGCGTTGTGCCGGGGCGTTGTCGACGCGGACCTCAAGCAGCACCTCCCCGCAGCCGAGCAGAGCGGCGGTGGAGAGCAGTTCGCTCAGAAGTCGCGCGCCGAGGCCGACGCCGCGGTGGGCGGGCAGGACGCCGATGGTCTGGATGTCGCCGGTGCCGCCCACCGCTGCGAGACCGCCGTACGCGACGAGGACGGGCCCGCCGGGGCCATGCGTCTCCGCGACGAGGTAGCGGCGGGTGGCGTACGGCCCGCGCGCGTGCGCGAGTTCGGACCAGAACAGGCCCGCCGACCAGGCGTCCTCCGGGAACAGCACACGTTCGAGGTCGAGCACGGCCTCGATGTCCCACCAGCGCATCTCACGCAGCGCGATGTCCGGGACCGCGGCGGACTCCGCTCCGGTCACTTGGGCGTGACCACCTTGTAGTTGGTGGGCACACGGGCGTCGGGGCGGCGGAGGTAGAGCGGCCGGGGCGGGAGGAAGTCCTCACCCTTGGCGAGCTTCTGGGCCGCGAGGCAGGCCAGCGCCGCCGCCGACTGGTCGACGGGCAGGTCGGCGCGCCGTTCCCCGCCGTCCGCCGCGCAGGGCGCCGTGAAGGTGCCTTCGTACAGCCGGGCTCCGGCGCCGATCGCAGGCATGCTCACGACGTCCTCGGGGAGGTCCTCGGGACGGTCGACGGCGGGATCGCCGAGGCGGGTACGGGCGTCGGCGTACCGCGCCCAGTAGACCTCTTTGCGGCGGGCGTCCGTCGCCACGACGAACGGGCTCTCCAGCCCGGAGGCGTAGGCGATGCCGTCGAGCGAGCACAGCCCGAGCACGGGGGTGCCCAGCGCGGCGCCGAAGGCCTCCGCGGTGGCGAGGCCGACCCTCAGCCCGGTGTACGGGCCGGGGCCGACGCCCACGATCAGGCGGCCGACCTCGTCCAGGGACCGGCCGGCCTCACGCAGCACGCGGTCGACGGAGGGAAGCAGCAGCTCACCGTGGCGACGGGCGTCGACCTGGTCGGCGGCGGCGAGCACGCGGTCGCCGTCGGTGTCGTACAGCGCGACGGTGACGGCGGGGGTGGCGGTGTCAAGAGCGAGCAACAGCACGGGAGCCAGCCTACGGCGGATGAGGGAGTGCTCGACCCGGGGTCCCGCACGGGACGCTTTCGGGTGACTTCGCTGGGGGCCCGGCGCGGCTACGGCGCCTTGCGGCGCTGGTCCTGCGCCGGCCCGCGTGCCTCCTCCTTCTTCGCGCCGCCGCCGAAGGGGACGTCCACGCCCGTCAGCTCTGCCCTGATCCCGTCCTCGGCGACCGAGATCCCGCGCAGCCGCACGTCACCCGGCATCTCCGGCAGCCGCACGGACAGCGAGAGCCTCTCGGCCAGCTTCGGCTCCTCGATCTTCTTCACACCCTCGACGAGGGCCGGGTCGATGCCGATGCGCTTCAGCAGCGCGGGGTGCTCCACGAGTACGTCCAGCATGTTGATCTTCATGAGCCTGTCCACGAAGAACGGGGTTCCCGTCGTGCGGTTCAGCGCCTGCTCGCTCTGCCACACCTCCGCGGCCCGCTGCGGCGTGAGCCCGAACCGTTCGGCGACCGAGCCGACCCGGAAGAGCGCCTTCGCCTCGGCGGCGTCCCGCTTGATGCGCTCGGCGAGGGGACGGGCCAGCCGCAGGCCGCCGTCCTTGCCGGGGGTGTAGGAGAAGAGCCCGGGCACGTCGAGCCGCATCGAGTCCACCGTCGTCCCGACTCCGTGGTCGCCGGTGCGCCGCAGGTGGGCGCGTCCTTGCACCTCGACCTTGCGGCCGGCGACGGGCAACTCGCCGCGGGCGAGCACCGAGTCGTCCTTGCCTGCGCTGAAGTCGACCTGGGAGGTGCCCAGTTCGCGGTCGAGGTCGTCGAAGTCGAGCAGCACCTCGCCCCGCATCCGCCCGAGGACGGCGCCCTTGATCGAGGACGGAGCGCCGCCCACGATCCGTACGTCCTTCACCGATCCCTTCACCTGCGCGACGGAGACGCGGCCGGCCGGCATGTCAGGGACGGCGATGTCGACGTGGTCGAGGCGTTCGCGGGCCAGCTGCGTCAGGAAGGGGAAACCGCCGATGTGCACCTCGGGTTCCGCGTGCAGTTTCAGCGCGTCCTTCACCTTCCCGGCCGCCTGGTTCTCGGCGTAGAGGGCCGCCCAGCGGTCGCCGACGAAGAGGAAGGCGAGCAGGACGAGGACGGCGACGGCGGTCTTCATGGTCCTGCGGATGTGCGAACGCCGCCGTCTGCGCACGGCCCGCAGGTGCGGCATGCGCTCGTGGTACGAGTCGTCGTGGTCGGAGCGGAGGGCGAAGCCGAGCGGCCCCTCGCCCTCGCTGTTCACGTCGCCGCGGAAGCCGTCGTACGGACTCCCGTACAGGCCGGACCCCGCCAGCGGTTCACCGTCCGGACCCGGTCGCCCCGTTGCGTCCCCCCGGCCGCCCGCTCCGAGCGCGTCGTACGGACTGGGCAGGCCGCGGGAGGGCGGCGGCGCGTCGGGAGAGGCCAGCTCCTCGTAAGGATTCGGTGCCTTCCGTATCCACCCTGTGGAACTTGTCGGGGGTCGGTGGGGGGTCATCGCCACATGCGAACACATGCGCGCCGCCGACTCCAATCCGGAACCGGAGCCCTCCGGCGCCCGCCGGCAGCGGGCCGCTCCGTCCAGGTCCGGCACACCCGACTGCTACGGTCGGTCCCGTCGCAGGCAGACATCATGAGAGGTGGCGGCGCACGATGGCACGTGGCAGCAGCGCGGGAGCGGTCGTGGCCGGTCTGACAGCGGCGGCCCTCGCCGTCGTCGGGTTCTTCGCCTACCAGGCGAACGCCGCTCAGGACCGCGTGAAATCCGAGTCCCCCGGCTCCTCCGACTCCTCTCCCGGCAAGTCCGAACGCAAGAAGCAGAAGGTCACGCTCCCGGCGTTCTCCGGCACCGGCGAGCGCGTGGTCTACGACCTGGGGCGCAACCGTGTGTGGCTGATGGGCCCGAACCAGAAGGTGAAGCGCACCTTCCGCGTACACCCGAGCACGGTCGACCCGAAGCCGGGCACGTACAAGGTCGAGTCACGGGCGCCGCACGTCACGGGCTCGGACGGAGTGCCCGTCGAGAACGTGGTCCGCTTCGCCACGAGTCAGGGCACGACCATAGGGTTCAGCTCCGCGCTCGACGGGTCGCTTCCAGAGCCGGAACAGCAGCGGAAGACCGGCGGCATCCGGGAGCGCGCTGCGGACGGCGAGGCCATGTGGCTGTTCGCGACGATCGGCACCAAGGTCGTGGTCGTCCGCTGAGGCTCCTCCGGCGTCCGCGGAGGGACGTCGGGCACCGGGATCGGTGACCAGGGGCTTCTGCGATCAGGAGTGCTCGGAGATCAGGCGGCGTCGCGCTTCGGCTCTGCGGAGGGCTCTTCCTCGTCGCGCACACCCGCGCCTTCCCCGGCACCGGACGGCGGCTTCGAGATCGCGTCGGCGGCGGCACAGGAATCCAGCAGGGCGCGCATCGACACGCCTGCCGCCGACTGCGCGCCGGGCTCCTGCTCTCGGTCTTCGGCCGACATGGGTGCCTCCTAGGGCTCCTTGGGCGGGCGAGGCAAGTGAGGCAGACCTAACCCCGCTCTCGCACCCCATCTGACCACGTCCGCCGTCGCCGACGCAACATCTTGCCGACAGGTTGTCGGGACGCCGGGAGGCGGGTCATGCAAGGACGGAGAGGTCCTCCTCGAGCCACCTCTGCCCGACTCCGGTCACCGTCACGGTCCGTACGTCGTCCACCTCCCCGGCCTCCGGGTCGGCCTCGTCAGCCGTGACGTCGAAGTCCGCGCCGACGGCGCGCTCGATCACGACGTGGAGGCGGTCCTCGGAGAGCTCCTCGACCCTTCCCTCGCCCCACTCCACGACCACGACCGACTCCGGCAGCGACACGTCCAGGTCGAGGTCGTCCATCCCCTCCAGGCCTCCCCCGCCGAGCCGGTAGGCGTCGACGTGGACCAGTGCGGGGCCGTCGCCCAGCGACGGATGCACGCGCGCGATGACGAAGGTGGGCGAGGTGACGGAACCGCGTACGCCGAGGCCCTCGCCGAGGCCGCGGGCCAGCGTGGTCTTCCCGGCGCCCAGCTCGCCCGTGAGCAGGACGAGATCGCCGGGGCGCAGCAGCGAGGCGATGCGACGTCCCGTCTCGCGCATCCGGTCGGGCGTGGGCACATCGGTGGTGTGGCGGACGGCGAGAGCGGTGTCTCCCGCGGAGGGCTGCCCCTCAGAGGACTGCCGTGCAGAGGGCCGGGCGGCGGAGGACTGTGCCGCCGAGGACTGTGGTGCTTCCATGCGTCCGGATGGTACGCGCGGGAGTGAGAGCCCCGCGCCGCCCCCGGTGGGCACGCCCGGTCTGCTCAGCGTGCCGCGCGGCCCCGCCGGGAAGCGCTCACCGCACGGGTGATCAGCGCAGCCAGCGCCTCGTTGACCGTGTGCGGACGTTCCAGCATCAGCAGATGCCCCGTGTCCTCCAGGATCCGCAGCCGTGCCGAGGGCAGTGCCGAGGCGATGGCCTCGCTGTGCGCGTACGGCGTGAGCAGGTCCTTCTCGCCTGCCAGTACGAGCGAGGGGCACTCCTCGAAGGCGGCGAGCGCGGCCGTCTTCTCGTGGGCCTCGAAAGCCGGGTAGAACTCGGCGACCACGTCGATGGGAACGGACTCGATCAGGCGCTCCGCGAAGCGCGCGACGCCGGGGTCGACGTCGTGCCCGCTGCCGAAGGAGTAGCGCTTGACCAGGCCGGCGAAGAGGTCCGCCGCCGCCCGGCGTCCCCGTTCGACCAGCGCTGTCTGTGTCACGAGGGCCTTGAGCACCCCTGGGACCGCTCGGCGTACGGCCTTCACGCCCAGGGCCGGAAGCGGCAGCCCGTACGTCACCTCGCCGAGGCCGCCCGCACTGGTGCCGACGAAGGCGACCCCGATGACGCGCTCCGCGACGAACTCCGGATGGCGGTCGGCGAGGGCCATCAGCGTCATGCCGCCCATCGAGTGCCCGACGAGCACGATCGGGCCCTCGGGCACAGCGGCGTCCAGGACCATCTTCAGGTCGTCGCCGAGCTGATCGATGGTGACCTGCTCGCCCACGGGCGCCCGGCCGGAGCGGCCGTGGCTGCGCTGGTCCCAGTAGACGGTGCGCACCGCACCGCGGAGGGCCGCGCGCTGGAAGTGCCAGACGTCCTGGTTGAGGCAGTAGCCGTGGGTGAAGACGACGGTGGGCGGCGGGGCGGTCCTCCCGGACCGTGAAGTGCCGCGGCGTCCCAGCAGCCGGAGCAGGCGG
>NZ_JACBXA010000053.1 GCF_013870515.1 Streptomyces albidus (ex Kaewkla and Franco 2022)
GCGCCGAGTCGGTGCGGGCGGCGCTGCGGACGGGCGTCGCGGCGGCGTTCGGCACCGGTCCGCGCGAGCAGCAGCTCAGAACGATCCTGTCGAAGCGGTACCTGGAGCCGGGCGCCACGTCGACGGCGACCGCGCGCTCGCTGGCGATGAGCAAGGCCACCTACTTCCGGCGACTCGCCGAGGCGGTCCGGCGGCTCACCGAGCACCTCGCTGCGACCAGATGAGAGCGGTCTGAGACAGCCACTCACTCCACGCCGGGTCCGGGTCTCTATAGCGTCCTTTCTGTAAGCGCATACACACGGATTTCATGAGGAGTGGGCAATGGCACGATTCGGCATTCGGGCACTGGCGACGACTGCGGCGGCCGTACTGGCCGCCGTCGGACTGAGCGGCACGGCGCAGGCCGCACCGGCACCGTCCGGGAAGGACGTCGGCACGCTGGCCACCTGGTCCTGCAACGGGATCCCGGCCGGGTACGTGTCCCTGCAGATCGACCCGTACCGGTGCGGCGGCACCTACCCGGGGCACCTGGTCGCCGCTCCCGAGAGCGGTCAGTGGATCTGCGGCTGGAACGGCGAGGCGCTGACCGGATACGTCATCGACCAGACGAACCCGAGTTCGGGCCAGTGCCACTTCAACACCGCCTGGCACATCGTCAAGGTCTGAGACGGCCCGTGCCGAACGGGCCGGACTGCGCGGCCCGTTCGGCACGACGGGACCGGCCGGCCGTCGTGGTCAGGGCTTCGCAACTGGACGGACCGGGCTGCGCGGGCAGTCCCGCGAATGAACCTGCTTGCGCCCGTTCTTCGTCACCCGGCGAGGGATGGGAATGCCGAGCGTGACGCGGCTGCCAGCAAGGCCGGCAGGTCGGATGACGGTCGGCACAACTGGAAGTCGGACCGGCTGTCGGCGCGACAGTCCGGAGCTCACTCCTCCCAGACCGGCACGAGCGGCAGGCCTCGGGCAGCACGCTCGTGGTCGACGACGCGTTGGATCAGCTCCGTCTTGCGCTTGGTGTACGCGAGTCCGTCGTCTTCCTCGGAGGCGGCCCGCCGCTTCAACTCACCGTATTCCGCGGCCACTTGCGGATGCGATCGCAGATGGTCACGGAACAGCCGCTCGTTACGCGTGTCCCAGGTGTCGGCGGTGACGATGTGCAGGTGGTGGCTGCGCCGCCCGTCGGCGTCGCTCCGGTGGTAGAAGAACCGCTCGGGCATCCCGGTCTCCTGCAGCCGGTAGCCCAGCTGTTCCAGCGCGGTCACCCTGTCGGCGGTGACATCGTCCAGCGTGGCCACCGACGCCATCAGGTCGATCACCGGCTTGGCGGCCAGACCCGGCACAGAGGTGCTGCCCATGTGTTCGACGTCCAGGAAGAGGCCGGGCAACGCGTCGGTCAGCTCCGCGCCGGCCTGCGCGCCGTGTCTGCCCCAGGACGGGTCGTACTCCACTACGTCAACGGCCATCCGCGCATTCTACGGTCGGCCAACAGCCGCTGGTCAGGGTGGAGATGACCGCGCAGACGGCCGGCGTGCACGTGGCGGAATCCAGCTCAGTCCCGGCGCCGGGCCAGGACCAGGCGGCAGCGGGGGCTGCCGTCCGGCAGGCGGCCGAGAAGGTCGTCCAGGGCGACGGTGGTGACCGTGAAGCCCGCGCCGACCAGGTCGCGGCGCACTTCGGCGAGGCCGAACCTCCGGTAGTACATGACGAAACGGGGGTGCCAAAGCGCGTTGCGAACCCGCATCGCGGTGTCGAACCCCCACAGCGTCCAGTACTGGAGCGAACCGACGCGGGGTGGAGCGGTGATGGGGAAGGCGAAGAGACCGCCGGGGCGCAGTGCGGCGTGGACCTGCGCGAACAGCGTGGGCCGCTCATGCGGCAAGAAGTGGCCGAACGCGCCGAAGCTGACCGCCAGATCGAACGCATCGCGGGCCCGTCCTCCACAGCCGCATCCGCCACGACCCCTGCTGGGAGGAACAGGCCGCGCGGAGGCAGGCGAGTCTGCCCCAGCCGTTCCTGACGAGCCGGTGGCCACTGCCGGACCTGCTGGGCCACGGCCTCAAGCGGACCCTGACCGGACACACCGGCCGGGTCACGTGCGTGGCCGTCGCTCGTGACGGCACCTGGCTCGCGAGCACGAGCTGGGACAACACCGTCCGGCTGTGGGACGCCCACACCGGACAGCAGACCCGCACCTTGACGGGGCACACCAACATCGTCACGGGGATCGCCGTCGCCCCCGACGACAGCTGGATCGCCACCACGAGCTGGGACCACACCGTGCGGCTGTGGGACACCGCCACGGGCGAGGAGATGCGGACCCTCACGGGCCACACCGACATCGTCACCGGGGTGTCCATCGCGCCGGGCGGCACCTGGCTCGCCACCACCGGCGACGACAACGCGGTGCGGCTGTGGAACGTCCGTACGGGCCGCAACTTCCGCACTCTGACCGGGCACACGGACGTCGTCACGGGGGTGGCCGTCTCACCGGACGGCAGCTGGATCGCCACCACCGGCGCGGACCGCACCGTCCGCCTGTGGAACGCCGGTTCCGGCCGCTACCAGCGCACGCTGACGGGCCACAGCGGCCGGGTCACGGGGGTGGCCATCTCGCAGGACGGCAACTGGATCGCCACGACCGGTGAGGACCGCATCGTGCAGATCTGGGACGCCGTTTCAGGGCGCTACCAGCGCACGCTGACGGGCCACACGGACCGGGTCACCGCTCTGGCGTTCACGCCCACCGGTACGCAGTTGGCCACCACCGGCGAGGACCACACCGCGCGGCTGTGGGACGTCCGCTCCGGTCAGGAGCTGCGGACCTTCACCGGGCACACGGACGTCGTGACCGGCGTGGCCGTCGCACCCGAGGGCGGCTGGCTCGCGACCACCAGCGCGGACCGCACCGTCCGCCTGTGGAACGTGGGTCTGAGCCGCCGGAGTCAGACACTCACCAGGTACAACCGCAGGGTCACCTGCGTCGACGTCGCACCGGACGGCACCTGGCTCGCAACGGCCGGCGAGGACCGTACCGCGCAGCTGTGGAACGCCGAGACCGGAAGTCACCTCCGCACCCTCACCGGCCACACCGACAGGGTCACCGCACTGGCAGTGGCACCGGACGGCAGCCGGCTCGCCACCGCGGGCTCCGACTGCACCGTGCGCCTGTGGAACACGGAGACCGGCGCGCAGGTCCGTACCCTCACCGGGCACACCAACAGGGTCACCAGTGTGGTCTTCGCCCCTGACGGCACATGGCTGGCAACGGCCGGCGTCGACCGCACGGTTCAGCTGTGGAACACCGAGACGGGCAGTCACATGCGCACCCTCACCGGCCATCCCCGTACGGTGACCGATCTGGCCGTCGCACCCGACGGCACCTGGCTCGCCACCGCCTGCCGGGACCAGACCGTGCGGCTCTGGGACGTCGCAGGCGGACGGCACCTGCGCACGTTCACCGGCCACACCGACAGGGTCACCGGGCTCGCCGTCGCACCCGACGGCACCTGGCTGGCCAGCGCGAGCCCCGACCGCACCGCACGGCTGTGGGATGCACGGACCGGGCAGGAGATCCATGTGCTCGACGCGCACACCGACCGGATCACCGGCCTGGCCGTCTCGCCCGACAACGCCCTTCTGGCGACCGCCGGCTGGGATCACACGGTGCGTCTGTGGGACACCGGCAGCGGAGAATGCGCGGCGATGATGCGGTCGGACGACGACCTCGGATGCTGCGCCTGGTCACCGGCGGGTGACGCTCTCGCGGTGGCCGGCAAGCGAGGCGTCTACTTCTTCGACGTCCGCAGGTAGAGCCCGGCCGGTCCGCCCGGCGGGGCAGAGGGGATCACCCGTCCGAAGCCGGGCCGGCCGCCTCCCCGGACACCCTGTTGTGGAAGCGGAATACGCGCCGCTCGCGCTCGGTGACGGTGCGCATGATCTGCTCGCGCAGCGGGGTGCGTGTCGCCCGCCGGTACATCACCGAACCGAACAGGTCCGTGCCGATGATGTCGTGCACGGCGAGGAAGTCGGGACCGGCCCCTTCGAGGCGGCGGTAGCGACGGGTGCGCCACCAGCCGGGCAGGCTGTGCAGCAGGCCGATGTGCTCACCGAGATACCAGTCGTGGAAGGAATCCTCGTCGGTGGTGCTCATCCCCACGCACAAGGTGACCGCGGGCTCCTTCGGCGCGTCGCCGTGCGCGTCGAGCAGTTCGTAGAGGCGCCGGTCCAAGGTCGCGAGAGAGTCGACCACGCGCTGCTCGCGCGGGCTGCGCTCACGCAGCCGGGCGTACTCGGGGCTCGACAGTGCGTCCAGCGTCAGGTCGTAGCAGGCCATCCAGGAGGGCGTGAGCCCGTCGTCCGCGCGATGGCGGAAGCCGTTGTGGATGCCGGGGACGGTGAGGCGGGCCGGTGCGTGCTCCGTGTCGTACCAGTCGTGGAACTCGGCCTCCTCCACGGCACCGGGCTCCGACAGTACGTACAGCAGGCCCTCCGTCATGGGGGATTCCTCTCTCGTGCCTGGGGCTGGGGTAGCGTTCGTGGCGGTTCAGGGATGATCGACGGGCAGCAGCAGGGGGAGGCACGGCGAGTGTCACGGAGCGATCCCGACGTCATCGACTCGGTCGAAAAGGCCTTCCGTGTACTGGAGTCCTTCTCGGCCGACCGTCCGCGCATGTCGGTGACCGAAGCCGCCGAGACGGCCGGGCTCTCTCGTGCTACAGCGCGCCGGATACTGCTGACGTTCCAGCGGCTGGGTTTCGCCGAGACCGACGGTCGCAGCTTCGGGCTCACACCGCGAGTCCTGCGCTTCGGATTCGGCTATCTCTCCGCGCTGCCGTACTGGGAGACGGCGCAGTCCCGGATGCGGGCCCTCGCGGACGAACTGCGCGAGTCGTGTTCCATGGCGACGCTGGACGGCTCGGAGATCGTGTACGTGGCGCGGGTCCCCGCCGCACGCAGCATGTCGATCACGTTGAGCATCGGTTCGCGGCTGCCGGCGTACGCGACGTCCATGGGACGGGTGCTGCTGGCCGCTCTCCCCGCGCAGGAGCTGGACGCCCTGCTTCCGGACCTGCCGCTCGAGCCGCTGACGCAGAACACGATCACCGACGCGGGCCTGCTGCGCGAGGAGCTCGCCCGCGTGAAGCAGCAGGGCTTCGCCGTGGTGGACGGTGAGCGCGAGGAGGGCGTGCGTTCCGCGGCGGCGCCGGTGCGGGGCCGGGGCGGCCGGGTGCTGGCGGCGGTCAACGTCTCCGCCAACGCCGCACGCGTCCCGTTGGAGGAACTGCGCGGCGTCTTCGTTCCCCGCGTGGTGGAGACGGCGGACGCGATCACGGCGGACATCGGCTACACGGGCCTGCACTGATCCGTCGCCGTCCGGCGGAATCAGGGCGCGGCCTCCGCGAAGCCGAAGCAGCGGGCAGGGTTGTCGACGAGGAGCCGCCTGCGGTCCTCCTCCCTGGGCGCGATCTCCGGCAGCAGGTCGGTCAGGTCACCGTCGTCCGGCATGAATCCGTGGGTGTTGGGGTGCGGGAAGTCGGTTCCCCACACCACTCGTTCCGGGGCGTCGGAGACGAGGAGACGGGCGAGGGCCACCGAGTCGTCCATGCTCGGCGGTGAGGTGGCGAGCCGGTCCGCGCCGCTGACCTTGACCCAGACGTCGCCCGTCTGAAGCAGTCGCCGCAGCGCGCTCACCGCACGGCTGTCCAGGCCCTGTGCGAGGTCCACGCGCGCCATGTGGTCGATCACGACCGGCAGAGGGATGGACCGGGCCAGGTCCTCGTGGTCCGCGATGCCCTCGCCGTGCACGTGCAGGGCGATGTGCCAGCCGTGGGGACGGACGAGTTCGACGACGGCGCGGATCTCCTCGGCGGACGGGGCGCTGCCCAGGTGCGGGGTGAAGTGCAGCCGGGCACCGCGCACTCCGGCGTCGTGCAGGCGCCGGACCTCCTCCGCCGTGGTGGCGGGGGTGACGATGGCGACGCCCCTGTAGCGGTCCGGTCCGTCGGCGAGCGCGTCGAGGAGTGCGGAGTGGTCGGTGCCGTGGCAGGCGGACTGGACGATCACCGCGCGCTGCAGGCCCATTTGCCGGTGCAGGGCCTGAAGGCGTTCCTTCGGCGCTTCCGGCGGGGTGAAGGTGCGCTCCGGTGCGTACGGGAAGGACGCGGTGGGCCCGAAGATGTGGCAGTGCGCGTCGCAGGCGCCCTGGGGGAGGGTGGTCCGGGGCGTACGGGGGTGGGGAACCGGTGGGGGACAGCTCGCGGGTTCGGTCACGAAATCCTCCATGTGGTGGGCGGACGGCAGGGGTTCGGTTCGTTCAGTCGCAGCGGGCCGTCATGCCGCCGTCCACGACGATCTCGGTCCCGGTGACGAAACGGGCCTCGTCGGAGGCGAGGAAGAGCGCCGCGTACGCCGTGTCCCTGCCGTCGCCCATGAAGCCGAGCGGGATGCGGGCTTCGCGCCGGGCGAGAAGGGCGGCGGTGTCGCCGCCCGCACGCTGCCCCGCGAGTCTCGCCTCGACCATCGGTGTGTGCAACTGCCCCGGTACGACGGTGTTCACGCGGATGCGGTCGGCGGCGTGCTGCACGGCGGCCACGCGCGAGAACTGGATGACGCCCGCCTTCGCCGAGGCGTAGCCGATCTGTGCCGACCCGGTCCATCGCAGGCCGGAGGTCGAGGCGGTGTTGACGATTGATCCCCCGCCCCGCTCCCGCATGGCCGGGATGGTGTGGCGGCAGGTGAGGTACACGCTGGTGAGGTTGTAGTCGAGCTGCGCCCGCCAGTCGGTCTCGTCGAGCTCGGCCGGGCCTCCGGGATGTGAACCGCCGACGTTGTTGACGAGGATGTCGGGGCCGCCGAGCTCGCTGCGGCAGCCCTCGACCATGGCGGAGACGGATGCCGAATCGGTGACGTCGCACAGCTGCGTGTGCACCCGGCCTCCTTCTTCGCGCACGAGAGCGGCGGTGGCCTCCAGAGCCTCCTCGTCGAGGTCCACGGCGAGGACGTGGGCGCCCTCCCTCGCGAACAGCACTGCCGCCGCGCGCCCGTTGCCCCAGCCGGGGCCGACGCTCCCCGCGCCCGTCACGATCGCGACCTTGCCGGCGAGGCGGCCCGTACGGGCACCCGCTCCAGGGCCCGGCGACTCTGCCGCCGTCATGCGTCGGCCTCCTGCGCACCGCCGTGCCCTTCGGTGCCGACTTCGAGCGCGACGAGGAAGCGGGACACGAGGTTGTACGTGCCGACTGTCGCCGTCAGCTCGACGATCTGACGGTCGTCGAAGTGCGCGCGCAGCGCCTTGAAGACCGAGTCGGGCACCGTCACCTGGCGGGTCATCGCGTCGGTGTAGTCCAGGACGGCCCGCTGAACAGGGCTGAGCGACGAGGCGTCACCGCCCTCTCGCAGCGCTGCGAGCTGCGTGTCGGTGAGTCCCGCGGACCGGCCGACGGGCTCGTGGGCGAGCCATTCGTAGGCCGCGCCGTTGAGTTCGGCGACGCGGAGGATCACCCCTTCCCTGATGTCGGCCGGGAGCGTGGTCTGTTCGCGTATGGCACCCAGCAGGCTGTTCCAGCCGTCCGCGACGGGGGAGCTGTGCAGCAGCATGCCGTCCAGAGGCGTCAGGTCTCCGCCCCTGCGCAGGCGGATGCGCTCCGCGACCTCGCTGCTGTGGCGGACGTAGTCGAGCCGGGCCATCGAATTCCTCTCGTGCTGTGCGGTTGAAGGGACGTCTGAAGGGCGGCTGTGTCCCGGGCCGGTGCGGTCAGGTCGCCGGTGTGGTCCCGGTCGCCGTCTCCGATGCGGCCGTGCCGTCGGTGCTCGTCGCGGCGGGAACGCGCGCCTCGGTTCCGGGCTCGGCGTGGGCACCGGCGGCGGCTTCCGGTTCTCGTGCCAGCACGGCGCGCGCTCGGTCCCTGTCGAAGACGCCTTCCCAGCGGCTGACGACGATGCTGCCGAGTATCTGGCCGGTCAGGCTGACCAGTCCGCGGATGGTGGACATGAAGCGGTCGATCCCGAGGACGAGCATGATCCCGGCCACCGGTACGGCCGCCGTGGTCGAGAGCGTGGCGGCGAGTATGACGAAGCCCGCGCCGGCGACTCCCGCACTGCCCTTGGAGGTGATCATGAAGACGGCGAGCAGGCCGAGTTGCTGCCAGAAGGACATGTGCACGTCGAAGGCCTGCGCGATGTAGAGCGCGGCGAAGCCGAGGTAGAGGCAGACACCGTCACCGTTGAAGGCGTAGCCGGACGGCACGGTCAGCCCCACGATGCGCTTGGGGCAACCCAGGTCGACCAGCTTGGTCATCAACTGGGGCATCACGGCCTCGTAGTTGGCGGTGCCCAGGGTGATGAGCAGCTCCGACTTGAAGTGGCGGTAGAGCCGCAGGACGCGGATGCCGCACAGCCGGGCGACGACGCCCAGGACGACGACGGAGAAGAAGAGGCCCGTGCCGAGGAAGAGCAGCACGACGCCGAGCAGGCTGATCAGCGTGTCGGTGCCGAACTCCCCAACGGTGTAGGCCATGGCGCCGAACGCACCCAGCGGCGCGAGGTACATCACGAGCCGGACGATGCCGAAGACGACCTCCCCGACCCTCTCGATCCCGCGCACCAGCGGGGCTCCGCGCTCTTTGAGCATCTTGACGGCCACGGCGAACAGCACGGAGATCAGAAGTACTTGGAGCACGTTCCCCTCGACGAACGCGCCGACCATGCTGTCGGGGATGACCTGGACCAGGAAGTCGTACCAGTGCTGGGCTTCGCCCTGATGGACGTACTCGCGGGCGGCGCCGGTCACTTCGATCTTCGACGGGTCGGCGTTCACGCCGGCGCCCGGGTCGGCCACGTTCATGACGACGAGCCCGATGACCAGCGCGACGGTGGTCAGGACCTCGAAGTAGACGAGCGCCTTCACACCGATCCGTCCGACGCTGGTGAGTTCACCCGCCGACGCGACACCGGTGACGATGGTGCAGAAGATCACGGGGCCGATCAGCATCTGGATCAGCGAGATGAAGCCGGTGCCCACCGGTTCCAGGGAGGCACCGGCGTCGGGAGCGGCCAGGCCCAGGGACGCGCCGAGCACGATCGCCACGAGCACCGTGACGTAGAGCTTGCTGGTGAAGGCGCTTTTCAGGATCGCTCCCGGCGACATCATCGTCTCCGCTCGTTCGACTGACGCACACTTGCGCGCACTGCGAACGCAGTATTGGGGTCTCCCGGTTCACGGGTCAAGGACTGGAACGAGCTTGAAATGTCTCGCAGCGGGACGATCGATCCGGGGAGCACCCGTGGCGCGCAGCGCGCGGGCACCTCGGCCGCAACTGCCGGGGCACCGCCGGGAACGCACGCGAGGCGGGGGCGAAGCGGGTCGGCGAGACCGCCGGAGGATGGCGACGAGCGGCGGAACGACCGCAGCCATGCACCGGGTTGGGCCCCGGACACACCAGAGCGGTTCGAGGCTCCCCCCTCATGCCTCGAACCGCCCGGCAACGGTTCAACGCGCGAAGAACCGCCTACTCCAGGTTAGTTGACCCTGCGTCGATGTCCAGTGACTGTGACGACAATATCGACTTACCTCTGTGGAGATATTCGCCATTGCGCGAGCGCAGGTGCCGACCCGGCCGTGTGAAGAAGCGGAGGTGTTTCAGCCACCGCCCCGCGGGCCAAACCTCCTCCATGGCCCATGAACGTCCCGTGGTCAAGCGCACCGCCCGCGCCATCCTGCTCGACGGCGACGGCCCCTACGATCCGGCACGATCCGCAGGCCGCCCTGCGGAACCCCCTCACCTCATCCTCATCAAGCGCACCAAACCGGACAGCGCGCCCTACTGGATCACTCCCGGAGGCGGCGTCGAACCCGATGTGGACTCCACCGTCGTCGACGCCCTCCATCGCGAGGTCGACGAGGAACTGGGAGCGAAGGTGACCGACGTCGTGCCCGCCTTCGTCGATACGGTCCCCCACACAACGGACAGCGGTGAAGCGGGCGTGAAGGTGCAGCACTTCTTCGTCTGCCGCCTCGCGTCGATGGACCTCTCCCGCAGGCACGGCCCCGAAGTGGACGAGCCCTGCGGCGAGTACGAGTTCGTCCGGGTGCCCTTCACCCGGGAAGGCATCGCCTCGGTCGAGGTCGTTCCCCCCGCGCTGCGCACCTACCTCGACGCGAACATCGAGGGCGTGCAGGCACTGCTCGCCCCCGACCTCGGGTGAATTCCTCCGGCCCGGGCTCCCCGGGCCGGAGGTCAGGTCATTTCAGCCGAACCAGCCCTGGAACGAGCCTCGTTCGCTCATCGCGCCCCTGCGCTGCGCTTCCGCCAGCGCTCGTTCGGCCTCCTGGCGCCACTCCGCGGGGTCGGTACCGCCCCCGGGCAGCGCCGAGGAGAACGCGCTGCGGGCCGCCAGCGCACCGGAAGCACCTTCGGCCGCGCCCGAGTTGGAGGGTCCCGGCCAGACCGGGTCCGCCGTGTACGCGGGGTCGGTCAGCGGGCTCGAGGCGCCCTGGCCGCTCGAAGCGCCCTGGCCGAGGGAGATGGAAGGCATCTGCGGAGGCGGGGGCATGTCGGGGATCTGCCAGACCGAGTTCCGGTCCGTTCCCTCGTCCGGCTTGCCGGCCTCGTCCGCCGTACGGGCCGAGGCGGGAGTGAAGAAGGAGGACACACCGGTGGACGCCGGAGCCGGCTCCTCGTGCGCCTCTTCCCTTGCGTAGCCGGGCAGTTCGTCGTACACGGATGAATCGGCACTCGCCGCTTCGGCCACGGCCGGCTCCGCCTGCGCGGACGGCACGTGCTCGCGGGCGGGCCCCTCGCTCACCTCGGCCGTCTCGCGCTCACGGGACTCGCGGGCCGCGCCGAAGAAGTCACCGCCCTTGCGCTTGTAGTCGTCGGTGCCCCAGTCGCGGGCGGTCCGCTTGGGCGCCCTCTGCAACTGCGGTATGTGCTTGGCGCAGTGGATGTAGGCCTCCTCGACCTCCACCTGCACCCACACCAGTGCCCGCCTGCCCGGTACGGGGTCATGGGGCAGATGCGGGTGGCTCTCCCGCATCTCCGCGTCCTCCACGATCGTGGCGCGGCCGTTGACATGCAGCCCGATCCGCGCCCGCGTGAAGTCGATGAGCATGATCCCCAGGTGCGGGTTCTCCTCGATGTTCCCGAGGCTGGCGTGCACGCCGTTGCCCCGGTACTCGGGGTAGGTCAGGGTGCGTTCGTCGAGTACCTGGAGGAACCCGGGCGGCCCCGCCCGGAAACTGCTGTCGCACTCGCCGCGGCCGTCGGCAGTCGCGAGAAAGAACATCTCCTGGCGCTGCACGAACTCGCGCATGCGCTCGTTGAGATGATCGAGTACCTGCTCGTCGTAGAAGCGCTCCGCGCGCTCGGCCGTCCCCAGCCGGCGCTGCAGCCGCCGCTCCCCGTCACTGCCGGGCCTGTCCGAGCCGTCCGCGCGACCGCCCTGCCCGGCGTCGCCCGAGGGGGCCGTACGGTCGTGGCGGTCCGGCCACCGGGTCGCCGTCGTGTCGTGCTCGTGCTGCGCACGAGCGTTCTGGCCATCCCGTGGATGTGCCGCATCAGCCTCTGCCACGCCGCTGACCCCTTCCCCTTCCTCTTCTTCTGCCTGTCGTTCTGTTGTCGCTGATCGTGCTGCTGCTCGTGCCGGTGTGCTTCGTCTGCTCGCCGTGCTCGTGGTGCCTACTGCTTGAACTTCTCGTTGCGGCCGTTCGCGTGTGCGCTGCTCCGGCCTCTAGTCGCCGCTCGCCATCAGCTCGGCCACCGCGTCGTGCCGTATGCGGTGGGCGGGGACCCCCGAGTCCACCAGGGCGTCGACACCGTTGCGGATCATGCCTGGCGGGCCCGACAGGTAGCCGTCGTAGCGAGACCAAGGACCGTACCGTCTTACGGCGTCCGGGAGTTGACCGGCGAACGCATTCGGTGAAGCGGGGGCGGGCCCGTCGGCGACCACCGGCCGCACAGCGAGCCAGCCGTGCTGCTGCTCGAGGCGCAGCATGGTCTCCAGGTCGTAGAGGTCGTGGTCGCTGCGCGCACCGTAGAAGACCTCCATGGGCCGTCTCCTCCCGTGCTGGGCGACGTCCTCGACCAGTGCCTTGATGGGGGCGATGCCGGTTCCGCCGCCCACGCAGAGCAGTCCGCTGTCGGTGGCGTGGTCGACGGTCATGCTGCCCGCGGGCGGTCCGAGCCGGACCACGTCCCCGGGACGGGCGCGGTTGACGAGCGCACTGGAGACCCAGCCGGTGGGGACGGCCTTCACGTGGAAGGTGAGCAGACCGTCGGAACGCGGCGAGGACGCGAACGAGTAGTGCCGCCACACCCTCGGCCACCAGGGCGTCTCGACGCTGGTGTACTGGCCGGCCAGAAACGGGTACGGCTGGTCCGGACGCAGCGTGATCACCGCGATCTGCGGCGTCCGGAGCTCGTGCGAGACGATCTGGGCGTTCCACCAGGGCGGGGAGTGCTGCTCGTCCTCGGCGGCGGCATCGATCATGGTCTGCGAGATCAGCGTGTACGCGCGCACCCACGCCTCTTCGGTCTCGTCGTTCCACGACTCGGGCGCGTACTGGGAGAGGGCGCCGAGCAGGCACTCGCCGACCGCGGGGTAGTGCTCGGGGGCGGTGCCGTACTTGCGGTGCCCGCGGCCCAGACCGGACAGGTAGCGGGTCAGCACGTCGGGGTCGTCGGCGAGCCGGACAGCGGTGAGCAGCGCCCTGAAGAGCCGGTCGCGCTGGGTGTCCATGGATGCCGGGAAGAGCTCGCGCAACTGCGGGTGCTGCACGAACAGAAGCGCGTAGAAGTATGCGGTGGCCGCGTCCGCGTAGGGCTCGACCTCTTCCATCGTGCGGCGTATCAGCATCCCGTCGCGGGACTCGCCGTCCGTGGACGACGGCACATCCGCGGCGACGGACTCATCGAACAGGGGGCCGTGCGGCGGGCGTTGAGCCTCTGCCGCCGGCCGCGCCGTGTTCTGCTGCCGGTTCTGCGACTGGTGCTGTGACGGGTAATGAGACTGGCTCTGCGCCGCCTGGCTCGGGCCTTGGTACCGGCCCTGGTTCTGTGCCTGGTTGGGTGCCTGGCCCTGCGGTTGCCCGGCGAAGTGCGGGGACGGGGCGGGGTGTTCACGTGCGGCCTCGTGGCCGGTCCCGGCGCCCTGCCGGGGCTGCTGCGGCCGCTCGGGCCGATTCGCCTGCGTGGGCGCCTCGGCCTGGCGGGTGCGGGACGCACTGCTGCCGACCGGACGTATCGCGCCGCCTTGGCGGCGCGGCGCCTGCCGGTGCTCCCCGGCCTCTTCACCCGGGTATGCCTGCTCTTCGTCGGTTTCCTGGTCGGACTGCGGCGCGGGGGGCGTGAACCAGCCCCAGTCCCCGCCGTCTCTTCCGCCGTCGCCTCTTCCGCCGTCTCCCGCGGACGGACCGTTGCCGGCCGATGTGGTCGTCATGGTCTGCCTCGCCTCGAACTCTTACGGACAATCTGCGCAGTCACGCATTCGGTACGTTCTGGTGATTCGACCCCCGGACACCGGTTGCGGATTGAATTGCGGTACCGCACGATGCGGACCCGACCATACCGGCCTCACTTCGTCGCACAAGTCCCGTCGACAGGCAGGGGCGAATTACGTGACGCGCGCCACTGAGCCGTAATTACCGACCCGTGCCGACAAGTCCGTAAGCTTCACGAAGATCACTCCCCCGGTAGTCGAGCGAGGCCAGGCCCTCCAGATGGCGGTCCGCATTCACTGCCACGGACAGCGGCACGGCCCCGAAGAGCTCCGCATCCGACATCGAGTCCCCATAGGCGACGCAATCACTCCTCGATACGCCGAATTTCGCGCAGAGTTCGTCCGCTATACGCACCTTTGCCGCCGCTGAGAGAATGCCGTCCGGATCCAGCGGCTCACGGAACGGAACTGCGGGCCATCGCGAACCATGGGTGGCGTCGGCACCCCTTCCGCTCCGGCCTCCCGGTGAGGGGGGCGCCGCCAGGAGCAGCCTCCCGACGAAGAAGTCGGGGGAGAGCGAGATGACGGCGCAGTGGTCGCCCCGCTCCCTGATCGCCTCCCACACCTCGCCGATGCCGGTCAGCCAGGGCGCTCCGGCGAACGCCGCGTCGACGTGCTCCTCCGTCAACTCCGACCACAGCGCGCACGCCCGGCTCGCGAAGTCCGGAGGGGTCATTCCACCTGCGGCGAAGGCGAGTTCGAGTGCGTGGATCTCCTCGTCCAGACCGAGCTGCCGGGAGATCTCCACCGCCGCGGACGAACCGTGGATCAACGTCCCGTCGAGATCGAACAAGTGCAGCCGCCGGGGGCGTCCGGACGGAGGGGGTGGAGGCGGGGCAGGCGGAAGCGGCGAGGAAGGAGCCATGCGTTCGATCGTAGGACGCCGGCACCGCCCGAAGCTTTCGCCGGGCGTCCTACTCGCGTCCGAGTACACGGGGATACTCCCCCTGTAAGACGCGGCAGAGGGTGCCGAACAGCGACCGTACGGAACATGCCACAGCTACCGCAGCTTCCGCGCCCCGCCCGCAGAGCCGTCCTCGTCGTCCACGTCACCGTCTCCGTCGGCTGGCTCGGCATCTCCCTGTGCCTGCTGGCACTCGCCATCGCCGGAGCACGCGATCCCGACGCCTTCGCCGAGCCCGCCTACCTCTCCATGAAGCTCTTCGCGGACTGGCTGCTGCTTCCCGTCGCGCTGCTCTCTCTCGGTACGGGGCTCGTGCTCTCACTGGGTACGGCGTGGGGACTGGCCCGGTACCGGTGGGTGTACGCCAAGTTCTGGCTGACGCTTGCCGCGACGGGACTCACCGTCTTCTCCTTCAAACCGGGCGCCACCCGGGCGGCGGCGATGGTGGCGGCGGGTGAGACCGTGCCGAGCACCGACCTCCTCTTCCCGCCGGCCGTCTCCCTTGCCCTCTACGCCTTCCTCACCGCGATCTCGGTCCTCAAGCCCTGGGGACAGACGCGCCGCGGGCGCCGGCTGCGCGCGGCCCGTACGGCCAAGGCCAGGGGAACGAGCAGGGGCGGGTTCACGAACAACGGCGACAAAGCCCGTAATTCGGTGGCCGCGGACCGGTCCCGTCAGCCAGCCTGAGCTCCGTGACCTCACCGCACCGGGCTGCCGACCGCTCCCGCTCCACGAGTTCCGAGCTTCTCGACCTTCCCGTCCGCCGCCTCACCGTCGAAGACCTCGCGGCATGTTCCGATCTCGCGGAGAGCCGGGGCTGGAGCCGCGAGGAACACAAATGGCGGCTGCTGCTCACGGCCGGACAGGGGTACGGCGTCGACGCCCCGGACCGTCCCGGCGCCCTCATCGGCGCCTTCGTGCTCACTTCGTACGCCTCGCTTCCCGGGCCGGGCGCATCCGGAAGCGCGGCGGGGTACACCGCGATCAGCATGGTGCTCGTGGCGGAGCGGTGCGCGCGGCAGGGCCTCGGGCGCCGGATGATGGTGCACGCCATCGCCGAATCGGGGGACGCGGTCCCCTTCCTCACCGCCACCGAGAACGGGCGTCCGCTCTACGAGCAGCTCGGCTTCACATCCGTCGGCCGCCTCACCATGCTCACCGGGCACTTCTCCGCCGCCGGTCCTGAGGGTCCGCCGAGCCCGACGGGCGCCGCCGAGGCCGTCGAGCACACCCCGCGCGTGCGCGCAGCGAACGCCTCCGACATGCAGGCCGTACGGGCCTTCGACGCCCCCGCGTTCGGCGCGGACCGCACCGAACTGCTCGCCCGGCTCCCGGCCTTCGCCGACCGCTTCGTCGTGGCCGAAGCCTCGGACGGCTCCCTGACCGGCTTCGCCGCCTCCTGGCCCAACACCCGCAACACCGTCGTCGGGCCCGTCGTCGCCGAGGACCTGCGCACCGCCCAGGCCCTCATCGCCGACCTCGGCCGTCACGCGCCGGGCGAGATCCGCTTCGACGTCGACGCCCGCCACGAGGAGTTGGAGACGTGGCTGCGCGCGCACGGTCTCAACGGCGAATTCGGCTGCACGCTCATGGTCCGCACCGCCCCGGACCTTCCCGGCCGGCCCGCCCGCCGCTTCGCTCCCTACTCCGTCGCGCTCGGCTGAACGCGGTGCACGTGCGGCTTCGCGCCTCCTGACGCGACGACGCCGCGCAGACGGCGGGACATGGCCGCCGTACCGTCGCGCCTTTCGAGCAGTGCCGAGGTCACCGCCAGGATCAGCGCCGCGCCCGCGAGCCCGGCGCCCACCAGGTTCGGTGAGGTGGGGCCGCCGCCCGCGTCCAGGACGAGGCCGCCGAGCCAGGCGGCGAGCGCGTTGCCCAGGTTGAAGGCCCCGATGTTGACGGCGGAGGCGAGTGTGGGGGCGTCGCCCGTCTGATCGAGGACACGCTTCTGCAGCGGAGGAACGGTCGCGAAGCCGAAGGCCCCGACCAGCGGCAGCGTCACCGCGGCGGCCACCTTGTCCTGTGCCGTGAAGACGAACAGCGCCAGCACCACGGCGAGAGCGCTCAGCGCGGTGAACAGCAGCGGCATCAGCGCCCGGTCCGCGAACCGTCCGCCGACGAGGTTGCCCGCCACCATGCCCAGCCCGAACAGCACGAGGAGCCACGTCACCGAGGAGCCGGCATACCCGGCGGCGTCGGTCATCATCGGCGCGATGTAGGTGATGGCGGCGAAGACACCGCCGAAGCCGAGAACCGTCATCGCCATCGCGAGCAGCACCTGCACGTTGCGGAAGGCGGCCAGCTCGCCGCGGATGCGGGAACGGCCCGTCCTCACGGTGGACTCCGCCGCCGGTTCTCCCGGTACGAGCGCCGCGATGCCGAGGAGCCCGAGCACGCCGAGCCCGGCGACGGCGGCGAAGGTGACGCGCCATCCCAGTTCCTGGCCGAGCAGGGTGCCGGCCGGTACGCCCACGACGTTGGCGACCGTCAGCCCTGTGAACATCATCGAGATGGCCGCCGCCTTCCGGTGCGGTGCCACCAGGCCGGCCGCGACGATCGATCCGATGCCGAAGAAGGCTCCGTGGCTGAGCGAGGCGATGACACGGCCCGCGAGCATCACGCCGAAGACGGGAGCCGCCGCGGACACCAGGTTCCCGGCGATGAACAGGCCCATCAGCAGACTCAGCATCCGCTTGCGGGGGACGCGCGTGCCCAGCACCGCGAGCAGCGGAGCGCCGACGACGACTCCCAGGGCGTAGCCGGTGGTGAGGTACCCGGCTGTGGGGACGGAGACCCCGAAGTCGGCGGCGACCTCGGGCAGCAACCCCATGATCACGAACTCCGTCGTCCCGATCCCGAAGGCGCCGACGGCCAGCGCCAGTAGTGCGAGCGGCATGGTGAGCCCTTCACTTTTGCATGCGTACGTCATTAACCGGCGTAGACAATAATTGCAGACGCGCTATAGATGCAAACGCGGGCTATTTCGCTGGTGGACTATCCTGGGCTCGGCCGGGCACCGGCGGGCGGCCCCGGCGCACTCACCGCATCCCGCCGGCCACGACAGAGAGAGGGAGCACAGGAGCCATGTCACGACCGGACCCCGGACTGGCCCAGGGCTGGTGCTCGCTCTCGGCGCTGCACGGCCGCATCGAGGCCCACATCGAACGCGCCCTCCAGGCGGAACACGAGCTGAGCGTCCGGGAGTTCTCCGTCCTCGACGTCCTCAGCGAACAACACGAGGGCGAGGGCGGCCACTTCCGCATGAACCAGCTCGCGGACGCCGTAGTGCTCAGCCAGAGCGCCACCACACGGCTCGTCAACCGCCTTGAGGAGCGGGGGCTGCTCACCCGGTACCTCTGCAAGGACGACCGCCGCGGCATCTACACCAACGTCACCGACGCGGGCCACTCCTTGCTGGACGCCGCCCGCCCGACGAACGACGCGGCCCTGAGTGAGGCACTCGACGCGGCGGAGGCCCGCCCCGAACTGGCGCCCCTCGTCAAGGCGGTCCGCGCGCTGCAACCGGTCAGCTGAAACCCGTCTTCATCCCGGCACAACCACACGCTTGCGCACTTTCAGAGCGAGTCCAACCTCTGGCCAAAACCGGGGCGTAAGCTGCGATCATGAGTACCGGGACTCCCTCACCCCCACCGTCACCCTCGTCGCCGGCACCCGCACCGGTCACGATGCGCCGCGCCACGGCCGACGACGTACCGGCCCTCGTATCGATGCTCGCGGACGACCACCTCGGCAGCCGGCGGGAGAGTCCGGAAGCCCCGGAGGCGTACCGCCCGGCATTCGACCGCATCGACGCGGACAGCAACCAGCACCTCATGGTCGCCGAGCGCGACGGCCGTACGGTCGGCACCCTCCAGCTCACCGTGATCCCGGGCCTCTCCAGGCGGGGGGCGACGCGGGCCCTCATCGAGGCCGTCCGCGTCCACGCGGAATCCCGCGGCAGCGGCCTGGGCAGCCAGCTGATCGAGTGGGCGATCGCCGAGGCCCGCCGCCAGGGCTGCGTCCTGATCCAGCTCACCTCCGACGCCACCCGCATCGAAGCGCACCGCTTCTACGAGCGCCTCGGCTTCGAGGCCTCGCATCTGGGCTTCAAGATGCAGCTGTGAGCACAGGCCTCGTGCGCCCGCACCTTTCTTGACGGCCGTCCACCGCGCCCTGCTCGACGCCTGGGACAACGGCGCGAAGCTGCACGTGCTGAAGGACCTGCCCGTCGTGACCCGCCGTCCACCGCCCGTGACCGAAGTCCCGCCCCCCGCTGGTGACTTCAGTCCTTGCACGCAGCACGTATGGCGGACGCAAAAGACGCTTGTGCGCCCTGGGCCGGATTGCCACCCTCCCAGGGTGACCGACCGACGCAGGCACATCAGTACGAACGCCGAGGACGCGGAATGGGACGGCGCGTATTACCGCGTCCGGTCCCAGGAGCTGGAGATGTACTTCCTCCCCGGCCCCGAGGAGCCGCTGGACGAGGTCTGCAACGTCGACGTCGAGGTCCACCTGACGGACGGTTCGCGCTGGAGCGCGACCCTGTTCACGGTCACCGAGGTCAAACGGCTGATGAGCAACTGGTCGCGTACCGGGGAGGCCCTGGGCGGACGGTACTTCTGGTGCTCGGACGGGCTGATCGTCAACAAGCCGGGGATACGGTCCATGGCCGAGGTCATCATGGGCCTGTTCGACTCGGGGGAGTTCCGCCAGGTGTTCGGGCGGCTGGAGAACCCGGCCTGACGTCCTGAAGGCTCGCACCGGGGGAGCCGGTCGCGGCCGGGGGAGCGTCGAAAGTCAGCCATCGGGCAAGTGACACGGGCAGCTCGCCCACGCTCCACCTTCCCTGTTCAACTTCCCTGTGCCGTACCGGTGTCGGGGAGCTCGACCTCTCCGGAGCCGACGTCCTCCCCGCAGGAGGTGCACACGATTCCCGCGTCCAGCTGTCCGCCGCAGCTGTGGGTGAAGACCGTCGCGCTCACGGGGGCGTCCTCCACCCACCGCATGCCCCAGCGCATGAGGCCCAGCATGGCCGGGGCGAGTTCCAGGCCGGCCTGTGTCAGGTGGTACTCGTCGCGCGGCGGACGCTCGGAGTAGCGCACGCGCCGGAGCACGCCGCCGTCGACGAGAGTGCGCAGCCGCGTGGCCAGTACGTCCCGGGGTGCGCCGGTGTTGCGGACGATGCCGTCGAAGCGGTGCACGCCGTAGAACACCTCGCGCAGCGCCAGCAGCGACCACTTCTCACCGATGACGTTCAGCGCCGAAGCCAGCGAGCACTCCCGCGGATTCACCTCTCTCCTCGCCATGGAGGCAATCCAACCCGACCATGGTTGGAAAATCAAACCGTTGTGCTACGGTCCGGTTGCCCTCGTGGGTTGCGAAACCCAACTCACTTATCCGCTGGAGGACTTCATGCACGCCGCAGCACTCGCACTCGTCGCCCTGGTCGCCGTACTTCACGTCGGCTTCCTCATACTCGAGATGTTCCTGTGGCGCAGACCGCGCGGCCGGGAGGTCTTCGGCACCACCCAGGAGTTCGCCGACCAGTCGGCGTCGCTGGCGGCCAACCAGGGCCTCTACAACGGCTTCCTGGCTGCGGGCCTCGTCTGGGGGCTGCTCGCCTCGGACCCGACGGGCCCCCAAGTGAGGGTCTTCTTCCTGTGCTGCGTCGTCGTGGCCGGGATCTACGGCTCCCTCACCGTCGCCCGCCGCATCCTCTACATCCAGGCTCTCCCGGCCGCCGCAGCCCTGGCCCTCGCACTCGCCGCCTGAGGCCCGCGCCGTCCGGTCTGCGGCCCGCACGACGTCACGGCGTGAGGGCCTCCACGAAGCGGTACTTCTCACCGCTGCCCGAGGCCCGCGGACGCAGCAACTCCACCAGGGCCAGAGGCCGTCCGACCGGCTCCCCCGTGTCCGGGTCGAAGGCGATCTCACCGCTCACCCCGCGCACCCGCGACCTGCCGTTCGTCTGCTCCAGCATCGCCAGCACCATGCGCGGGGTGACGCGGCGTGTTCCGTACACGTCCACAGCCGTACGGGCGGCCTTGCCGACGGTGTACGTCGCGTCGTGGCCCATCATCGCCTGGCCGCTGTTCAGCGCGGAGACCGGACCGCCGACGTGGCGGCGGTAATCGCGTGCGAAGTCGGCGAAGGGGCCGGCGTCCTCACCGCCGTACACCTTCGCGGAGACCTTCGGATGGGCGTAGGCGGTGTAGTACACGGTCAGTTCGCCGTGCTGCCAGCGCGAGCGCAGCCGCTGGAGTTCCGCGCGGTGCCGCTTGCCCTTGGTGTCGAAGTAGACGCCCAGAGCGCTGGAGCCGGAGATCACCGTCGTACGGCAGCGGCGGCCGCCCTCACCGGCCGCCTCGATGAACCGTCTCAACTCCCGTCCGCGGCCCGCGAAGAAGACCACGTCAGGCGGATCGCCGTCACAGACCCTGTCCGCGGCCAGCGAGAGGGCGTTGCCCGTGGGTGAGCCGCCCGCATCGTCCCCGGAGCGGTAAGGGACGACCTCGTCGTCGACCTTCAGCCGCTCACGACGGGCCGCCGCCTTGAAGTCCCGGTAGAGCGAGGTGTTGTAGGCGTCCTCCTCGTTGCCGTCCCTGACGATCTGCACGCGATGACCGGGATGCTTCTTCTGCTGCTCCTTCATCCACCGCGCGGCGGCACCCGTCTGGTCGCGGTTGGGGAAGGAGACCCGGTAGAAGCCGGCCTTGCTCGAACTGAGGCCGTCCGCCGCGACCGTGGCGCCGACCATCGGCAGCCCCGCCTCACGGAGCCGCCGTACCGCGGCCTTCGTACGGTCGTTGCTCTGCCCCAGCCCCGCCACCGCGACGAGGCGTTCGCGGCGCCTCTCCGCCGTCAGCTGCTCCACCACGGTCTCCCAGTGCCGGTCGCCGCTCCCGGTGTTGGCCAGCAGCAGCCGCACCTTCGGCAACGTGGCGCCCTCGGCGTTCAACGAACGCTGCGCGAGGTAGGCCCCGCCCAGGGCCTGGAGCGTGGTCTCCGCACCACGGTCCCCGGAGCCGCCCGACATCGCCTCCACGTACGCGACCGCGACCGAAGGCTCCCCCGACTTCTCGACCTTCCTGTTCTCCGCGAGGATCTTCCTGCTCAGCGCCCGCGTGTTCCCGAAGGCGAAAGCGCCGTCCGTCACGCCCACGCACTCACCGCCGGACACCTCCCGCACGCCTTCCCCGCACTGCCCGGCCTCCTCCACCGCGTACCTGCCCGCCGGCACGGCGACCGCCAGGACGAGCAGCGCGGCGAGCGACATCAGCCCCCAGCGCCTCGGCGGCCTCGGCGGTACGAAAACGCGCTCGCTCACAACCACGGCTCCTTCCCGTACTGCTTGGCCTTCCGCAGCAGTACGGACGTCCACTGCACGCTGTCCGCGTGCACCGCAAGCGTGTGGAAACGGGCCTGGATCTCCCCGTACAGCTCCGCACGCGGATCCCCCAGCGGATCCCGGTAGGGATCGCCGACCCGGTCCGTGCCGGGGTCGTCGGGCGGCTCCGGCCCCAGCCACACCGCGGCGAGCAGCCGCGTGACGGTCCGCAGCCGCTGGTCGACGGCCCCCTCGTTGAGGTGCGAGACGAGCCGCTCGTACCGCTCCCACAACGGCTGCCCCGAAGGCCCGCCGAGACCGTGCAGCGGAGCCCGCCTCAGCCGGCACAGCTCCGCGCACCACTCCTCGGGGGTCAGCCGGTCGACCGCCCGGTCCAGATGGCCCGCCGCCGTCGCCAAGTCACCCGCCGCCAGGGCGTGATAGGCCGCTCCCCCGTCATCGTCCGCGGCCGCGGCCCGCTCACCCAGGGCCGCGTGGACGGCAGCCCGGTCACGGGCGCCCGGAGAACCGTCCGAAGTCCCGTCGCCGGAACGCGGAGCGGGGACCGAGGCGAGCCGCCGCAGCAGCAGGAAGCGCAGCAGCGGATGCGGGGTCTCCGGCGGTCCGTCGACGCTCTCATCCCCGCGATCGAGGTGCATCGTGCGCAGCACGTCGGTGCAGAAGTCGTGGAACTCGTCCTGACAGCGCGCATCGGCCTCGGCCCACAGCACGGCCCCCGACTGCGCCTGTGCCAGATCGACCGCAGCCGCACCCCGCGCCAACGCCGCCGTCAGCTCACCGCTCGCATCGATCGGCAACAGCCGCTCCAGCAGCGAGCCGACCAGCGGAGCGTCCGGCTCCAGACTCCGCCGGATGCGGTCCTCCCAGCCGATGTCCCCCGCGTGCTCCAGCAGAGCCGCCAACAGCTGCGCCGTACCGGCCGGATGGCCGCGGGTGAGCTCGTGCACCACCCAACCCAGCCACTGCACACCGTTGTCCGCCGCGGGCGGTGCGATCTGCCTGCCCGCCGCCGACCGCAGTACCTCCTCCGCCTGCCGCTCCACCTCGCGCCGCGCCAGGTCACGGAGGCGGCCCACCACGAGGCCCTTCACGACCTGCTCCGGACGGAACCTCTCCTGGTCCTCGGGCCAGCGGCCCGGCAGCACGCCGGGCGGCCGGGGACCGCCGAACGCGAAACTCTCCAGCGCCGCCGGATAGCTGCCCGCGGTGGCCAGCACCAGCAGCGGATCGGGGACTTCGGCCTTCCTCCGTGCGTCCAGCAGCGCCCGGAGGAAGTCGTTGCCCAGCGGACTGTCCACGTTGTCCAGCAGCACCAGGCACTGCGTCGTACGGCGCAGGTCGCCCTCCTGTGAGCCGTACGCCCGTCGCAGGTCGTCCAGGAACGCGTCGAACAGCACCGACTCGGCACGCCGGCGCTCCGCCAGCTCACGGTCTCCGTAGCGCTGATTGAGATCGATGAGGAAACCGTCCACGGATGCGCTGCTGTCCGCGGTGCGCCGCCGGATGCGGGCGAGGCGCCAGCGCATCCGCAGCCGCACCCAGTGCCGCTGCCAGTGCGGCAGCAGCGGGAGCGCGGCAGTGACGACAGTGGGCGCGCCGAGCACCGTGGCCGCGAACTGCGCCAGCTGGTTGATCACTTCGGTCCGGCTGCCGGGCGGACCGACGAGCGCCTGCTCCATCTGCCGTACGGCCTCGTCCCGGTCCGCCGCGTCCATCCGCGCCGCGACCGCGATCGCCAGCAGGCCGAAGGAGGGGAAGCGCAGACGCGCGAAGTCCCGCTTCTTCGCATTGAGCTGGAAGACGAGCGCGGCCAGGACGTCGATCGGCTTGCGCCCCTCCCTCCCCAGCGTCGCCAGGTCGAGCCGGGCCACCGGCGCCCGCCGCGCCCAGTCCCCCAAGTGCCGCAGCACCGTGGTCTTCCCGCTGCCGCGCGGGCCGAGGAGCAGCGTCGCCGGCAGGTCGGGGCGGGAGCGCGGTTCGCGCACCAACAGCTCACGGACGTAGGCCTCCACTGCCCTGTCACGCCCGGACTCCCCAGCCCACTCCTGCGGCATCCCGCTCCCCCTCGGCCCCCGCGATCCGCCTGCTCCGGAGCGCTGCCTAAAGGATGCTCCAATTCCCGTACGCAGCAAGGACTTCGACCAGCCAACCGGAGGTCGGAATCATCACGCGCCGGCCGGGTCGCCGTCCCTCTCGGGAACCGGCGGCGGCCCCGAAGGCGCGGGAATCCCCGACAGGACGGGGATGAGCGACTTCTCCTCGAAGTCGAGGTGCGCCGTCAGCTCGTGCGACATCCGCTCCAACTCCGCGCGGAACGCGCCAGGTTCAGCTGTGCCGATCCCCTCCAGGAGCGACAGCAGCTCGCCCTGGATGCGGGCGACCGTACGGTGTTCGTCGCGCAGCCGGTCGAGGGCGGATGCCAGATGGGGGTACTCGCGTGCGAGTGCGGGGAAGACGTGCGCGTCCTCGCTGCCGTGGTGGAACTCCAGCGACTCGCAGAACGCCAGGCAGTGCTGCCGCAGTTGAAGGCCGAGCCCCGGCACGGGAGCCGTGACGCCGCTGCCGCCGGACTCCTCGTGTGCGGCCCGCGCGGCGAAGTGGGCGTCGGCCTCGGCCCGTACGTGCTGCAACTGCGACCGCAGCCATGTGTGGATCTCCACGAGCTTCTCGCCGAGGTTCGCCGCCTCCCCGGCGCCCGCCTGGGCGTCCGGCTCGGACCGCTCCAGGACGACGACCGGGAGCGTCCGGCTGGTTTCCGCCTGGTACGCGGCGAATCCGGGCGCCGAGTCGATGACCCGCTCGAACAGCCGGTCGCGGCGGGCCCCTTCAGCAGGGACGGCGACCGCTCCGTACACCTGGGTGCCGATCTCCACGCGCACCATCGGATGTGCCAGCAGGTTGTGGTACCAGGCGGGATGCCGGGGTGCGCCACCGGCGGAACCGACCACCAGCAGCAGCTCCCCGTCCCGGACGTAGCCGAGCGGGACGGTGTGCTCCGCTCCCGACCTCGCGCCGGTGGTCGTCAGCAGGAGGAGATCACCGCCCTCGAAGGGGCCGCCGACCCTCCCCTCCTTGGCTCTGAACTCCTCGATCACGGACTGATTGAACGATGTGGGCATACGCGTCGGATCTCCAAAGACGTACGCGCCCGCGGCGGGCGCGGTGATGGTGGATGAACGGTGCTGCGTCACAGCACGCGGCGCGCGTACGCGGACCTCTCCGAAGGGCGGGGCGTCATGGACCACACCGACCGCGGACGCCTTCGTGGAGACGTCCGTGTCGAGCCGGTGGAGCTGCGCGTCAGGCAGCAGCGGTGAACACCGCGCGGGGAAAGGAACAGCGCGCGCAGGCACTCACGTCAGACGCAGGGTGCGGAGTAAGAACTCACGGCATCGCCCCCAGGTGAAAGGTGCCGCACGAACACCGGCCGGCCCACAGCTCTCTGACCGGCGTCACACGACACGCGCACCATTACAGGCAACCTGCCGTCAGCTGTCAACGCATTTGCCCACTTGGGGAGTTATGGGCCGAGGTGGCGGTGGTCCGTTCCGCCCTCGCGCCGGCCGCAAGGTGATGAAGCGGATGCTGCACCGGGCGGCAGAGAGCGCTCCGGCCACGCCGTGCCCGGACTCTCTACGCGCGCCTGTCTCCCCCGTCCGGGACCCGCACGAGGGCCTCACGGGGCACCTCGCGGCCTCCCCTCAGCCGACCCGGCCCAGGAGCACGGACACCTCCACGTGCTCGGTGAACCTCTCCTCCTGCGGCAACGCCTCGCGGATGCCGTCCGCGAACGCCGGTCGGCGGGACGGCGGGGGCAGCTGGTTCGCCGGGATGGCCGAGTAGAGGCTGCCGATGAGTTCTTCGAAGGTCAGCTCGTCGTCGTAGGAGACCGTGGTGGTCCGTACGTCGGCGTACCCGACGGCTTCGAGAGTCCGCGCGTAGCGCAGCCGGTCCTGCTCAGCGGTGCCGCACGAGGCGGTCAGCTCGGTTTCGAAATGCCGCTCCAGGCGCATCCGCAGAGCACGGGACCAAGCCGAGTCCTGAAGCCACAGCGGTGTGCCGTTCGCGACGACGGCGACACCTCCGCCGGCGCGGAAGAGCGGTAACAGCTCCCTGAAGAGATCCTCGTGCCGCATCCAGTGGAGGGCCTGTCCCACGACGGTCATCGCGAGAGACGGCGCGCGCCCCAACAGGGCGCCGAGGGCAGGGACGTCGGAGTCCGCGCCGAGAACCCAGGTGGCGTTGCCGACCCCTTGCCGGAGCGCCGCCTCGCGGGCGAGACGCAGCATGTCGGGTTCCGGGTCCATGCCGATGACGGACCGGACGCGGGAGGCCAGCGGAACGGCGAGCTGCCCGGTGCCGCATCCGAGGTCGAGGACGAGGTCGTCCGGGTCGAGCGCGAAGTACTCAGCCAGAGCATCGAGGACCTGCTCCGGATAGCCCCGCCGGAACCGCGCGTAGTACTCGGCCACGTCACCGCTGAATCCAACCGTCATGAGTGCACTCTCCCCGGCCGCGCCCGTGCGGAACAGCGGGATCGCCGTGGGCTGAACGGCGTTCGGGGCAACTCGACGAAGCAACTCCCCGCGCGGGGCGGTTGGTTCGGTTCTGCAGGTCTCACCCTTCGCGTCGGAGAGCGCGTCCAGCTCGTGACGCCGAAAACCCCTGGCATGACCTGCGACCCGCCATCAGGCTGGACGGATGATCCGTGTCAGGACTGCCTCGAAGGATGACTGCACGCTTCTTGCGGACCTGAACGCCGTCGTTCACGACCTCCATGTGCATCACAGGCCCGACCAGTTCGTCGCGCAGCCGGAGAAGAGCCGACTCGAAGCCCTCTTCCGTGACTCCCTCGATGAACCCTCCGTGAGCATCTTCATCGCTGAACTGCCCGCGGGGAAGGCCGTCGGATATGCCTTGGCCCGGATCGTGAAGCGGGAGCGCAGCACGCAGATCGAGGCGGACCCGTCCGTCAGGCTGGAACAACTCGCCGTGTCCCCCGAAGCCTCGCGCAACGGCGTAGGCACCGCCCTCGTCAGGCAACGCGCAGCATCGGACGCGCAGCCGGTTGCCGGCGGTTGGTGACTGACGTCTGGCACTTCAACGAGTCAGCCCGGTCCTTCTACGAGGCGTCAGGGATGGCGGTGATGACGCAGCGGCTCGAACAGAGCCTCTGAGCCCACAGGGGAGTCACACAACACGGGCGTGACCGTGCCACCTTGCTGTCCGGGGCGTCCCTCCCACAGAACGCGCGGTGGTGGGCCCCGCGTCAGGGCAGGGCGAGGACGCAGAACTCGTGGCCCTCCGGGTCGGCCAGGCACGTCCACGGGACGTCGCCCTGGCCGAGGTCGAGGTCGGTGGCGCCGAGCGCCCGCAGCCGGGCCACCTCCGCTGCCTTGTCGTCACCGGGATACGGCAGCAGGTCGAGGTGGACGCGGTCCTGCACGGTCTTCGCGCCCGGCGTGCGGAGGAACTCGAGATACGGGCCGGCTCCCTCGGCGGAGCGCAACACCGCCTGATCGTCGGTCACCTCGTGCAGGGTCCAGTCCATCGCCCCGTCCCAGAACCGGGCCATGGCCCGCGGATCCGCGCAGTCGACCACCACAGCGGCGATCGGCCCGGTGTCCCGGTAGACCTCCCGAGGCTCCAGCACGCAGAACTCGTTGCCCTCCGGGTCGGCGAGGACCGTCCACGGCACGTTGCCCTGGCCCACGTCGACGGGTGTCGCGCCGAGAGCCTTCAGGTGCGCGACCAACTCCGCCTGATGAGCCGCAGAGGTGGTGGCGAGATCGAGGTGCACTCGGTTCTTTGCCGTCGTCTTGGCTTCGGGGACGGTGACGACGTCGACGCAGACGACGACCGGGTCCGGCCAGACGAAGCCGACCGGGGCGACGAGTGTGGTCACGCCGGATTCCCCGCTGGAAACACCCCAGCCGAGCGCCTCCGCCCAGAACCGGCCGACCGCCGAGTGGTCAACGGCCTTGATGTTCACCTGAACAGGGCGCAGTGCCATGCCGGCGATCCTATGCACCAGCTCTTCCACGACAGCCGCACGTGCCGCGGTCGAACAGGATCAATGCGCGCACCACGGCCGGGCACAAGTCAGGTCTCGTCACGCTGACTCGGCAAGGAATGAAGCGAGGCCCGAGCCCCTGCCGTCCGCCCGGTCACGTCTGCGCCATGTCCACGAAGCGCGAATAGTGCCCCTGGAAGGCGACCGTGATCGTCGCAGTCGGACCGTTACGGTGCTTGGCCACGATCAAGTCGGCCTCACCCGCTCGCGGCGACTCCTTCTCGTACGCGTCCTCGCGGTGCAACAGCACGACCATGTCCGCGTCCTGCTCGATCGAACCGGACTCACGGAGGTCGGAAACCATCGGCTTCTTGTCCGTGCGCTGCTCGGGACCACGGTTGAGCTGGGACAGCGCGATCACCGGGACCTCCAGCTCCTTCGCGAGCAGCTTGAGGTTTCGGGACATCTCCGAGACCTCCTGCTGACGGCTCTCCGGGCGCCTCGAACTGCCCGTCTGCATCAGCTGGAGATAGTCGATCACGACCAGCTTCAGATCGTTCCGCTGCTTCAGGCGGCGGCACTTGGCCCGGATCTCCATCATCGACAGGTTCGGCGAGTCGTCGATGTAGAGGGGCGCCTCCGTCACACCCGGCATCTGCCGGGCCAGCCGCGTCCAGTCCTCGTCGGTCATCGACCCCGACCGCATGTGGTGCAGCGCCACCCGGGCCTCGGCCGAGAGCAGCCGCATCGCGATCTCGTTCCGCCCCATCTCCAGCGAGAAGATCACGCTGGGCATGTTGTGCCTGATCGAGCAGGCGCGTGCGAAGTCCAGCGCAAGAGTCGACTTACCCATGGCGGGCCGGGCCGCGATGACGATCATCTGGCCCGGGTGGAGGCCGTTCGTCAGCGAGTCCAGGTCCGTGAAGCCCGTCGGGACGCCCGTCATCTGACCGCTGCGGGAACCGATCGCCTCGATCTCGTCGAGAGCGCCCTCCATGATGTCGCCCAGCGGAAGGTAGTCCTCCGACGTGCGTGCCTCGGTGACGGCGTAGATCTCCGACTGGGCGGAGTTGACGATGTCGTCGACGTCGCCGTCGGCCGCGTATCCCATCTGCGTGATGCGGGTGCCCGCCTCCACGAGACGGCGCAGCACGGCGCGCTCGTGGACGATCTCGGCGTAGTACTCGGCGTTGGCCGCGGTGGGGACCGTCTGCACGAGGGAGTGGACGTATCCGGGGCCGCCGACGCGGGCGATCTCGCCGCGCCGGGTGAGTTCGGCGGTGACCGTGATGGGGTCGGCGGGCTCGCCCTTGGCGTACAGGTCGAGGATCGCCTGGTAGACGGTCTCGTGGGCGGGGCGGTAGAAGTCGTGGCCCTTGAGGACCTCGACGACGTCGGCGATGGCGTCCTTGGAGAGCAACATGCCGCCGAGGACGGACTGTTCGGCTTCGAGATCCTGGGGCGGAACACGTTCGAAGGAAGTGGGGGCGGACGGCGG
>NZ_JACBXA010000054.1 GCF_013870515.1 Streptomyces albidus (ex Kaewkla and Franco 2022)
TGCGCCCAGCGCATATCGAAGCGGCGGGCGCGTGGTTGTCCGGGCAGGCGAGCAGGGCGCCGAGGTGGCCGATGTCGAGCTGCGCCTCGATGAGGTCGGCGAGGGGGAGGGCGGCCGTGGCGTAGGCGGTGCCGCCGTCCCAGGGGGTGTGGAAGACGGGACGGGCGCCGGCGAGGTCTGCGGCGACGGTGAGGCGGCGCCCGACACAGGCGACGGCCGTGTAACTGCCGGGCCAGGCGGTCAGATGCCGGTAGGCGCCGCCGCGCGCGGCGGACAGGCCCAGTCGCAGTTCCTCGTCACTCGCGCCGCAACAGCCGAAGACGGCAAGGCGGTTGCCGTCGGCATGAATGACGCGTACTTCGTCAGGGCGCCAGTCACCGACGGCCCAGAGGGGGTCGGGGTCGCTCCAGAGGAGCTGCGCGCCGACCGGCTGAAGGGAGCCCTGGGGGATCCGGCCGCCTCCGGGAGCGGCGCTGCTCCATCCCACCAACCATCGCATCGCCGCCCGCCTCCGCTGCCTGAATGATGCCGTTGTGAGCGTGCCGTCAGCTTGCCCCTGCGGCCATGTTGCCACGAGACGGGTGCACGAGAGGCGTGAAAGGGGCGCATATCTGGCCCCAACGCGCCGCGGGTGAACGCGGGTTGCGCGGAGCGTGCGCCTGTCGCGAGACGCCGGTCAGATGCGCGGCCGCGACACGGCGTCGTATCGCAGGACAGGCATATACCGGTGGCGTCGGCATCCGGCACCGCACGGCTGACCGATGTTATTCGGCCAAGTATGAGAAGACGACGATGCGTTGACGGACCATCACAGCGCGACCACCCGCAACCGGGAATCCTACGCGCCGTGTTCACCGACCGGTGTCCCGCGAGGAACCTGAGGCACGGCCGCCCCACACGAACCCCTCGCCCCGAACCCGATTCGGACACGGAACGTCCACAGAACATGAACACGAAAGGCCCGGAGGACGCGCGAAGACAGCGAAGAAGATGTCGGCCCGGGAGGCTTCTCCAACCTCCCGGGCCGTACCGTCGCCCGCGGGGAACGGGGCGGCGGTTTCCCCCAGCCCACTGGTCCAGTACAGCGGGCCGACCCACGCACGACCCATGGAACATTCACCCCGCAGACCCGCACAGGCGCATTCGGAGGCGCACGACCACACACCCGGAGCACGGGGACCTGTGCCGTTATCCGATGTTTTCCGCACACGATTTCAGCCGACTGCCGTGCAAGTCCGACGGGTTGGCACGTGACGGACGCACGTACACGCGGACAGTCACGGACAGCGGCGTCCGCACCCGTGCGGGGGCGGCTACTCGGCGCCCTGCCCACGGACACGAATCCCGCCATCCGGTCCGGCGCCCCTTAACGGTAGGGATGCGGCGAACTACGCTAAGTCCTCAGTGCTTCCCGCGCCGTGCCGGCGTAGGGAGGCATCCCGCGCTTCTCGCGCGGGCAGTGAGGTGTCTCGCCCCGGTTGGCGCCGGGTGTGGAGGCGGCCGTCGGTGTGTGTCAGGGGTGTGCGCGCATGTCCAGGGAGCCACGCGGGCCGAACGAGAAACTCGGCACCGTCCTCGCCCTCGCAGGAATCAGCAACGCCGGACTCGCCCGCAGGGTCAACGACTTGGGTGCGCAGCGGGGTCTGACGCTCCGCTACGACAAGACGTCTGTCGCCCGCTGGGTCTCCAAGGGCATGGTCCCGCAGGGCGCCGCCCCACATCTCATCGCGGCAGCGATCGGGAGCAAGCTCGGCCGGCCCGTCCCCCTGCACGAGATCGGTCTCGCCGACGCCGACCCTGCCCCGGAAGTAGGCCTGGCCTTCCCGCGGGACGTGGGCGCGGCTGTGAAGGCGGCCACCGACCTCTACCGTCTCGACCTGCACGGCGGGCGGCGCGGCGGTGGCGGCATCTGGCAGTCGCTGGCCGGGTCCTTCGCCGTCAGCGCGTACGCGACACCCGCCTCCCGCTGGCTGATCACCCCGGCCGACAGCTCGGTCGCACGCGACCCGGAGACCGCCGCGAGCAGCACCGGCACGGACGGCGACGCGGACGGAGCCGACGGAGCCGCGAACGGGCAGGGCGGTGCCGAGACCGAGACCCCGTCACCGCTGCGCGTGGGCCACACCGACGTGGCGAAGCTGCGTGAGGCCGCGGACGAGGCGCGCCGCTGGGACTCCAAGTACGGTGGCGGCGACTGGCGTTCGTCGATGGTGCCGGAGTGCCTGCGCGTGGACGCGGCCCCTCTGCTGCTCGGTGCGTACACCGACGAGGTCGGCCGTTCCCTCTTCGGCGCCACCTCCGAACTCACCCGCCTCGCAGGGTGGATGGCCTTCGACACCGGCCAGCAGGAGGCGGCGCAGCGCTACTACATCCAGGCGCTCCGGCTGGCCCGCGCCGCCGCCGACGTGCCGCTCGGCGGATACGTCCTGGCCTCGATGTCGCTCCAGGCCACCTACCGCGGCTTCGCCGACGAGGGCGTCGACCTGGCCCAGGCCGCCGTCGAACGCAACCGCGGCCTCGCCACGGCCCGCACCATGAGCTTCTTCCGCCTCGTCGAGGCCCGCGCACATGCGAAGGCGAACGACTCGCAGGCGTGCGGGGCAGCCCTTTCCGACGCGGAGAGCTGGCTGGAACGCGCCCGTGAGGGCGACTCGGACCCCTCGTGGCTGGACTTCTACTCCTACGACCGTCTCGCCGCCGACGCCGCCGAGTGCTACACCGACCTGAAGGCACCACGCCAGGTGCGGCGCTTCACCGAGAAGGCGCTCTCGAAGCCGACGGAGGAGTTCGTGCGGTCACACGGGCTGCGGCTCGTCGTCTCGGCCGTGGCGGAGCTGGAGTCGGGGAACCTGGACGCGGCATGCGCCGCCGGTGCCCGCGCCGTCGAGGTCGCCGGGCGCATCTCATCGGCGCGCACCACCGAGTACGTGCGGGATCTGCTCAACCGCCTCGAACCGTACGGTGACGAGCCGCGGGTGGCGGAGCTGCGCGAACAGGCCCGTCCGCTGCTGGCGGCACCGGCGTGAAGGACCTCGGAAGCGCCCCGCACGTCCAAGCGTGCACCGGAGTCCATGCGCGAGAGGTGACGTAGGCGCGCGCTGGGGGTGATCAGGGAGGATGCGGTAGGGCTTCGCGGTGCCCGGCACCGGGTGCACCTGAGCGGCATCTCGTGACCTGCGTCGCAGCCCGTTGTCGGTGGTGCGGTTCATGATGGGGTACGTGCCTGCCTCCACTTGCGGTGACGCCATCGCATCCAGTACGACCTCCGCATCCGACCAGTACAAGACCAGCACCACGACGGGGAGGGCCATGCCAGCGCGGACGACGCCGGTCGGCACCCGGCGCACGGGATCCTCGGCGGGGTACGACTGCGATGTGCTGATCGTCGGCGGCGGCATCGTCGGGCTGTCCACCGCGTACGCGATCACCCGCGCCGCACCGGGCACGCGCGTGCTCGTGCTGGAGAAGGAGCACGGCCCGGCCCGTCACCAGACCGGGCGGAACAGCGGCGTGATCCACAGCGGGATCTACTACCGCCCCGGTTCGCTCAAGGCACGCTTCGCCGTGCAGGGCGCCGCCGAGATGGTCGAGTTCTGCGCGGAGCACGGGATCGCGCACGACGTCACCGGCAAGCTGATCGTCGCCACGGAGCGCGAGGAGCTGCCCCGGCTGCACGCCCTCATCCAGCGCGGCAGGCAACACGGCATCCCCGTCAGCGAGTTGGGCCCCTCCCAGATCGCGGAGCACGAGCCGCACGTGCGGGGTCTGGCGGCCATCCACGTCGGCACCACGGGCGTCTGCGACTTCGGCGCGGTCGCGGGGAAGCTCGCGCGGCTCGCGAAGGACGGCGGCGCCCTCGTGCGGTACGGCACCGAGGTCACAGCCGTGGACCGCCGCCCCGGCGCGGGCGTCGCCGTCGAGGTCGCCGTCGCGCCGCAGGCAGGCGCCTCGTCCCAGGCCGCAGCCGGCCGAACTCCCGCCCGCACCTCCGTCGTACGGGCCCGCGCCATGGTCAACTGCGCCGGCCTGCACTGCGACCGGGTCGCACAGCTCACCGGCGACGTCCCCCCGGCCCGCATCATCCCCTTCCGCGGTGAGTACTTCGAACTGGACTCCGCCCGCGAGGAGTTGGTGCGCGGCCTCGTCTACCCCGTGCCGGACCCCGCCTTCCCCTTCCTCGGCGTCCACCTCACCCGCGGCATCGAGGGCGGCGTCCACATCGGGCCGAACGCCGTCCCCGCCCTCGCCCTCGAGGGGTACGACTGGCGCACGGTGCGCCCGCGCGAGCTCGCCGCCGTGCTCGCCCACCCGGGCACGTGGCGGGTCGCCCGCCGCCACTGGCGTTACGGGGCAGGCGAGTTGCGCCGTTCCCTCTCCAAGCGGGCCTTCACCAAGGCGGTCCAGCGGCTGCTGCCCGAGGTCACCGAGGACGACCTCGTGCCGGCTCCCGCCGGTGTCCGCGCGCAGGCCGTGCTGCACGACGGGACGCTCGTCGACGACTTCCTCATCACCGAGGGGCAGCACGCCGTCCATGTGCTCAACGCACCCTCACCCGCGGCGACGGCGTCACTCCCGATCGGCCGGGAAGTGGCAGGGCGAGCGCTGGAAGCCCTCCGCGCGACGGCACGCTGACGGGCACGCGGACGGCCAGATCGCAGGGCCGAAGGCCGCGGGGCGCAGTTGATGGGCCACGGCCTGAAGGGGCTTCGCGCCGACGGCTCCCGTCACGCCCTTAGAGTGGAATCACTGTGTCTGAGAAACCTGCCATGTTCCCGGACGGCACCGGCCCCTCCGCCGACCCGGCCGGTTCGCATCACGAGCGGCGCATCCGCAGCTTCCAGCCCCGCCGCAGCCGCGTCACCGCGGGGCAGCGCGCCGCGCTGCAGCGCCTGTGGCCCCGCTGGGGGTTCGACATCGACGGGATGCGCCACCTCGACCTCGACGCGATGTTCGCGGACAGTTCCGAGCGGGCCCCCGGGACCGATTCCGGCATCCCTCATGCGCATGCATCCCCCACGCTTCCCGTCGTCCTGGAGATCGGCTTCGGCATGGGAGAGGCGACCGCCGAGATGGCCGCCGCCGACCCTCACACCGGCATACTCGCCGTCGACGTGCACACCCCCGGCCAGGGCAATCTGCTGCGGCTGGCGGACGAGCGCGGCTTGTCCAACATCCGCGTGGGCAACGGCGATGCGATCATCCTGCTCCGCGAGATGCTCGTCCCGGAGTCGCTCTCCGGTCTCCGCGTCTACTTCCCGGACCCGTGGCCCAAGAAGCGCCACCACAAGCGCCGTCTGATCCAGCCGGAGTTCCTCGACCTGGCCGCCGTGGCGCTGCGCTCCGGCGCGCTCGTGCACTGCGCGACGGACTGGGAGCCCTACGCGGAGCAGATGCTGGACGTCTTCTCCGGACACCCGGAGTACGAGAACACCCAACTCGACGGCGGCTTCTCACCTCGCCCCGCCGTCCGGCCCCGCACCCGCTTCGAGGGCCAGGGCCTGCAGAAGGGTCACAAGGTACGCGACCTGCTCTTCCGCCGCCGCTGAACCTCCGCGGCCCTCGTCCGCGCCCACGTGTCAGACCACGGCACCGGCAGACGTGTCCGGCCCCCGCACCCTGAACTCTCGTCCCGGGTGCGGGGGCCGGACCCTGCCCCACGGATCAGGCGGATCCGTAGGTGTCGTCGATCCCCTCTGCCTCGATGCGTTCCTTGCGGACCTGACCGCGCACGGTCTCCTGGTCGACGTGCTCCTCCGTGACCAGGCGGATCCGCTCGACGGGCACGGCCTCGGTCTCCACGACCGCGCGCTCCTCGTGCAGGATCACCTCGTAGCCGTCCTCCTTCATCTGCGGGCCGCTCAGCGCATCCTCCCTGTTGGCCTCGGTGATCGGCTCGCGCTCGATGCGGACCTCTTCGTGGCGCAGCGGAACGGACTGCTCGACCTCTTCGGTCACCACGTACTTGCGAAGCCGCGCCCGGCCGCTCTCGACCCGTTCCGTGCCCACACGCATGTGTTCCTCGGAGAGGGTCATGGCATCCGACCCGGTCATCGCTCGAGAACCGCCCTCACGTCCGTACGGCATCGCACCCGATGCCGTGGCGCCCGTGGCCATATCAGCGTCCTCCTCCTCGGGGCTCATGGTGCCGCTGCCGGCAACGCCGGCGCCCGCACCTGCGGCGGCCCCGGCCCCGGCTGCGGTCCCCTGGCCGGCCTGGGTGTCCGAGCTGTCCCAGTCGAAGCCGTAGAAGTTGTACAGCTCGCGCTCCTGCTGCTCGGTGAGGCGGCCCTTGGAGACGTCCATGTGAGGTGCGCCCTTGACCTTGGTCCTGGCGACTGGCACCTCGAGGTAGTCGTCGACGACGCGTCCCTCGTGGATGGGTACGAACGTCTCCTGCGTCCCGAACAGACCGGTCCGGACCGTGGCCCACTCCGGCTCGCCTGTGCGCTCGTCAAGGAAGACGTGACGGGCTTCGCCTATTCGCTTGCCGTCCGCGTCGTAGATCGTGTGGTCGACCACGGCGGGGATCTGTTCCTGGGAGATCATGAATGAGCCTCCTACTCCCAATGGCGTATTGCCTCCGCTTCCAGGCAAACCCCGTCTCGCGCGGCCCGCACCTGCGTTCCTGAACATTCATCCCCAAATCAGGCCAAACGAGTGAATTAGCAAGATCCACCAGGTCGATGCACGGTTCCTCAGCGGCGTCCCATCGGATCGACGGGGCAATCCCGCCGGACATCCCATGCGATCCCGGGCACCCACCATCGGGGCGGCGCGGACGTCGTTACTGTCGAGTGGTGGACGACGAGGCTTCCGGCGCGCCTGACGCGCCCACATACGCGGACCGCCCCCCTGCGGCCCGGCAGGACGCCGCAAGCGCGGGCGGGGGAGACCCCACGGGCGCGGCGCCCCAGGCGCACCCGGATCCGCGACCCGCGCCACAATTCGCTCCGCAACCTCAGGCGGGCCTGCCGGCGCAGCCGGATCCGCACCCGCAGTTCCACCCGGTGCCCGCCTACGCCCAGCAGCCCCAGTTCCCCGCGATGCCTGCCTCCCCGGCCGACTGGCGCTACCGTCCGCCTGCAACCCCGTCCTGGTGGCACCGCCACCGGCGTACGGTCCGGGCCCTCACCCTCATCACGCTGCTCACGCTCTGCGGGCTGGTCCTGCTCGGCCTCGTACGCGAGCAGACAGGCACCGTCGGGCTCCTCGTCGGGCTGGGCCTGGCCGTGCTCCCCGTGCCGCTCCTGGTCGCAGCCTTCCGCTGGATCGACGGTGTGGAGCCGACGCCCTGGCGCAACCACCTCTTCGCGTTCGCCTGGGGCGCGTGCGCGGCGACTCTCGTCGCGCTCCTCGCCAACAGTCTGGCCACCGACTGGCTCTCCGCCTCCGTCGCCGACTCCCCCGGGCACGCCGACATGCTCGGCGCCACGGTCATCGCCCCGATCGTCGAGGAGACCGCCAAGGGCACCGCGGTGCTGCTGCTCTTCGTCTTCCGCAGGCGCGACTTCGACGGCGTCATATCCGGCATCGCCCTGGCCGGCATCACCGCCACCGGCTTCGCCTTCACCGAGAACGTCCTGTATCTGGGCACCGCCTACGGCGAGGACCAGCTCCTCGCCCCCGACGCGCTGCACGAGTCGGTCACGGCCATGACCTTCTTCATACGCATCGTCCTGGCCCCCTTCGCGCACCCGCTCTTCACCGCCTTCACCGGCATCGGCTTCGGCATGGTGGCCGCCCTCCCGGGGATGCGGCGCATCTTCCGCGTGGTGATCCCCTTCCTCGGGCTGGTCACGGCAGCGCTGCTGCACGCCATCTGGAACGGTTCGGCCTCCCTGCCCGACCTGACGTTCCTCGCGGTCTACGCACTCTTCATGATCCCCGTATTCGCCGCCCTGACCTGGCTGGCCGTCTGGTCGCGACGGCAGGAGCTGCACACCGTCCGCGACACCCTCCCCGCATACGCCTCGGCCGGCTGGCTCCAGGCACCCGAACCGTGGGGGCTGTCCTCGATGCGCGCCCGCGCGATGGCCCGTTCGCTGGCCCGCCGCACGCACGGACCCCTCGCCGCCCGTACGGTCGCCGAATACCAGCACTTCGCCACGTCCCTCGCGCTGCTGCGGGCCCGCGCCAACCACGGCAGGCCCGCCCCGGACTTCCACTCGCGCGAACAGGAACTGCTCCACCACCTCTGGCACCGCCACGCCGTCGCCGGCCCGGCGACCTCGTCCGCGTCGCTCACCCTCAACCCGCCCCACCCTCCGGGCCTTTGGCGCGGAGAGCCCGCCGCGTACACGCCTCAGCAGTTCACGATGCGGTAGGGGCCGGCCCCGTGACGGTTGCCAGGCTGAAGCATCACTGCCAGCATGCGCGGGTCGGAACGAGCGTGGGCGAGGGTTGGGGCAAGCGTGCGACTGGCTGACTTGGTGGCTGCCGAGCAGCAGACGCGTGAGGACGTAGCTGCCGCCCGGAAGGAGTTCCTGGACTTCCTCGACGAATTCCGGCACACACCCGTACTCGTACCGCTCGACGACCAAGGCGCCCTGTGGTCAGCCGAGTTCAGCGACATCCGCTGGATCCTCGCCTTCTCCGACGAGAAGGCCCTGTCGCGCTTCGCCGGATCCCGCGGCGACCTGGACGTACGGCAGCCCGCCACCGTCACGGACGAGGGCACGCAGGGGTGGAACTACCGGCGGGTGATGGGCCGCCGGCTGCTCTGCTCGGTCATACCGGCGGTGGGACGGCCCTGCGGCGTGGCGCTGGACGCGGGCAGCGAGGCCGGGAGAGTGCTGCCGCCGGTGACGGGAATCGTGCCGGACAGCGCGACAGTTGACGCGTATGCGGCGGGGGTACGCAGGCGCTGAGTGGCGGCTTGGCGAGCGTGGGGCTGATCGTCAAAGGACAATCGAGTAGATCACGCGTTTGCACGGCGAGGGGGCGGATGAGCCAATCTGTTCCCATGACCAGCCCATCGATGAAGCCGTCCTCACTGGGCGTTTCCGCCCGCATGAGGCGTCAGGGGCGGCGGTACACGACGCCCGAAGTGACAGTGCGGCGGCTGTTGTTCGCGGCGGGGCTGCGGTATCGGCTCCAGAGGCGAGTTCCTGGCATGTCGAGGCGCACGATCGACATCGCGTTTCCTGGACCGCGCGTTGCCGTCTTTCTCGACGGTTGCTTCTGGCACGGATGCCCTGAGCACGCGACCAGCCCCAAGGCCAACGCCGAGTGGTGGCGCACGAAGCTGGACAAGAACATGGCCCGCGACTCGGAGACGACCTCTCACCTCAAGGCAGAGGGGTGGACGGTGTTGCGCTTCTGGGAGCACGAGGATCCGAAGGTCGTCGCGGATGAGGTCGCTGCGGCTGTGCGCGTTTCCAGGCGCGGAAATGCTCACTCGGGTTGATCTGGACGGTGCCACTTGGCGTAAGAGCAGCCACAGCAACGGGAGTGGCGGTAACTGCGTCGAGGTCGGCGGCGTTGTGACGGGTGTCGTGCCCGTACGGGACAGCAAGCGGGCGGACGGCTCTGTGCTCGTCTTTCCGGCACGTGGCTGGGAAGCGTTCCTGGGCGCCGTCAAGCAACGGCACTTCTGAGACGAGAGAACCGGAGAAGCCGTGGACGAAGAACTGCTCGCGCTGCTCGCCGAACGCAAGCTCGGCGTTCTGGCGACGTTGAAGCGGGACGGTCGCCCGCAGATGTCGAACGTCATGTACGCCTACGATTCCGCCCGTCGCATCATCCGCATCTCCGTCACGGCCGACCGTGCCAAGACGCGCAACCTCGTGCGTGACCCGCGCGCGAGCTTCCACGTCTCCAGCGAGGACGGCTGGGCCTGGACGGTCGCCGAGGGGGACGCCGAGCTGACGGCGGTCGCGACCGATCCGCACGACGACGCCGTCGAGGAGTTGATCGACGTCTTCCGCGCGATCGGCGGAGAGCATTCCGACTGGGACGAGTACCGCGCCGCGATGGTCGCCGAGCGCCGTCAGGTCGTACGGATCAACGTCGAGCACGCCTACGGTCAGCCCCGCCGCTGAGCGCCAGGTTGCCGACGCCACCGCACACGTCCGGGTCAGGAGACCAAGCGGCAGCTCAACCTCTGGCCTTCTAATCAATTTTGACTAGAGTCGAGGGATGAGCGAACGAGTCATTCCGATCCTGCCGTGCCGGACCCTTCAGCCGGTCCTCGACTTCTACACCGCCCTCGGATTCGAGGTGACCTTCCAGCAGAAGAGCCCGAACCCGTTCGCGGTCGTGCAACGCGGCGCGATCGAGCTCCAGTTCTTCGGCATGAAGAAGTTCGAGCCGACGGAGTCGTTCAGCACCTGCTACGTCCTCACTGATGACGTGGACCCGCTCTACGAGACGTTCCGAGCCGGACTCAAGTCTGCGTACGGGAAGATCCCGACGCGTGGGCTGCCCCGCATCGGGCCGCTGCGGGACATGTCGTACGGCGTGCGGCAGTTCCTCATGTCGGATCCGGGCGGCAACTGCATCCGCATCGGCATGAAGACGAGCGAGGACCAACGCCACCGTCCCGCACCCAAGGAGACGTTCGCGCGCGCTCTGCACAACGCGACCCTCTTCGCGGACTCCCACGAGGATCCGGAAGGCGCGGCGAAGATCATCGACCGGGTGCTGAAACTGGAGGACGAGGAGCCCACGCGCGTCCAGCTCCTGCGTCTGCTCGTGCTGCGCTCGGATGTCGCCGGACGCCTCGGCGATGACGGGACTGCCGCGGACTTGCTGAAGAAGGCCGCGGCAGTCCAACTCACCGAGGAGGAAGCGGAGTCGGCCCGGGACGACTTGGCCCGGCTCCAGGAGCTGCGGGGCTAGCGGCGTCGGGCCGGCCGTGCGTACGTCAGGCCGACGCCTCCGTCAGCAGCGTCACCTCGTCCGGCGTCAGCTCCACCTCTCCCATGCCCAGCAGCGCCTCAAGTTGGCCGGTCGTACGGGCGCTGGCGATCGGGGACGCCACTGTCGGGCGCGTGAGCAGCCAGGCGAGGGCGATGCTTGCCGGGGCGAGACCTCCGTGGGCCTGAGAGACCTGGTCGAGGGCGGCAAGGACGCGTCGGCCGCGTTCCGTCTCCAGGTGCTGCGTGGCCCTTGCCGCGCGCGGGCCCTCCTGTGAACTCCCGGGCCGGTACTTGCCGGTGAGGAATCCGGAAGCCAGCGCGAAGTACGGCATGACCGCGAGACCGTGCTGCTCGGCGAGCTGTGCGAGCGGGCCCTCGTAGGTGTCGCGGGAGACGAGGTTGTAGTGCGGCTGCAGTGCGGAGTAGCGGGCGGTGCCCGACTCGGCGCTGAAGGCGAGGGAGGCCGCGAGGCGTTGGGGCGAGAGGTTGGAGGCGCCGATCTCGAGGACCTTGCCCGCCCGTACGAGGTCGTCCAGCGCCGTGAGGATTTCGGAGACCTCGACGCTCTCGTCGTCGAAGTGCGTGTAGTACAGATCGATGTGATCCGTACGCAGACGGCGCAGCGAATCCTCAGCCGCCGCCTTGATGTTGACGGCGGACAGGCCCTTGCGTTCCGGGTGTGCGCCGACCTTGGTCGCGATGACCACCGCATCGCGATTGCCGCGTGCGGCCGTCCAGTTGCCGATGACGGTCTCGGAGTCGTTGCCGTCGCTCACGCCGTGCCGGGTACCGGAGTAGACGTCGGCGGTGTCGATGAAGTTGCCGCCGGCTTCGGTGAAGGCGTCCAGCACGGCATGGGAGTTCGCTTCGTCGGCCGTCCAGCCGAAGACGTTGCCGCCGAGGCAGAGAGGCGAGACGGACAGCCGGCCGACGGACCGGCGCTGGTTCATCGTGATCGCGTTGTCAGGCATGATCCCGACCGTAGCGCTCGCGGCACACCGAACGGGCGGTGAAGTGGGGACAGACCGGCGGCCCTGATGTCGGGGGGTGGTCCACCAGGGCCGCCGGGGCATGTGCGGGGCCGGGAAGGGCCCCCGTCCGCCGCCGCCTCGTCCCCTCCATGAGTACGCCGAGGGGCATGGGCGAGTGTGCGTGGTCCAGCACACCTCGGCGGTGCGAGGCGGCGGCGGCGCGAAAGGTCTTCGCGAGAATGAAGAAGAACTGTGTGAACTTGGATGCAGCCCGGAGAGCCGAGTGGGTAAGGCTACGCCGGTCAGGCTGTGACGCGTAAGCCTTGCCGCTGCATGTACTGGGGGAGCAGAGGGGGGACGGGGCGTGTGCCGGCCCCCCTCACGAAGAGCTCCTCAGACCTTCAGGCCCTTGCCGCGCATCCACGCGAGCGGGTCGATCGCGGAGCCACCGCCGGGGTGGACCTCCAGGTGCAGGTGTGCGCCGGTGACGTTTCCGGTGGCGCCCACGCGCCCGATGACGTCGCCGGCGGCGACCTTTTCACCGGCCGAGACGTTCATCGAGGACTGGTGGGCGAACCACAGCTCGGTGCCGTCCTTGAGCTCCAGGATGGTCCGGTAGCCGAACGAGCCCGCCCAGCCTGCTTCCTTGATCGTGCCGGAGGCGACGGCCTTGATGGGCGTGCCGGAAGCAGCGGCGAAGTCCTGACCGGTGTGGTCGTTCGACCACAGGCTGCCGGCTTCGCCGAAGTAAGAGGTGAGTTGGGCTCCCGCGACGGGAAGCGAGAAGCTCTTGGCGAGCTTGGCCAGCCGGGCCGCTTCCGCCTTGCGGGCCTTTTCGGCGGCGGCCTTCTTGTTCTGCGAGAGTTCCTGCTTGGCCTTCGCCTCTGCCGCGTCGGCCGCCTTCGTGAGGGCTGCTTCCTGGGCGGAGGTGGCGGCCTGGGACTTCTGGTCCGCGGCCTGCTGGAGGATGCGGGAGCGCAGTGCCTCGCCGGTGTCACGGCCGGCGGCCGCATCGCTCTCGGTGAGGGCGCCCTGGGTGAGCGGGCCACCCGCGACGACCGTCTCGTCGCCGCCGAGCAGGCTGCCGACGCCCGGCAGTTCCTTGGCCTTCTCCGAGACGTCCGGCATGGAGATCGCTGCCGGCTTCTCCTGCGCGGTGGCGATGCCGCCCGCGCCGACTGCCGCGATCATGCCGACGCCGAGAACCGCGCCGCTGCGGGCCATGCTTCCGCCGCGCTGCTTGACCACCTTGTGGCGCCCGCGGACGGAACGCACCGACTCCTTGGTCGGGTTCCACTCGCCGAGGGCCTCGGAGGAGGGGGCCGGAGTGGGGGCGGGTGCCTCGTCGATGCTGTGCTGCATCACCGCTACGGGCTCATCGGTGACGGCGGCGAACTCGTACGTCTCGGTCCACAGAGCGCCGTGCGCGTCGTACTGGCCGGCGCCGTACTGGACGAAGCCGTCCTGCGCTGCGAGAGCGTGGTTCGCCGCAAAGCCGTCCTGCGCTGCGAAGCCTTCGTACCCGGCGTAACTCTCGTGGTGCTGGTACGAGTTGAAGGAGCCGTAGACCTCGTATGTGCCGGACTCGTCATCGCCGCGGTACGGGTCGTACGTGCCCTCGGGGGCATACCTGTTGGACGCCACGGGGGCGTTCTCCTTTCCTTCCTTCTCGCCTACCGGGTTAGCTGACGGGTTCGGAGCAGGAAGGTCTCCTACGAACAGCCCGCCCATGGGTGGGACGTGTCGATTCACCCCATCCCCGCCGGACGAATCCGGTGGGGGGTGGTTCCCCGGTTCCCTTGGTGCACTTGTATCGAGTTGTGGCTCGGGGTGGTGCACTTTCAGGATTCGGCGACGGCGCACGGTGCCGTCTCTCGTGACGGCAGTGACGACCGCGCTGCGTTATCGAACGTTAATAGAGGCCCGGCTCGGATTCCAAGCGGTTCCGGTGAGATTTGTAGCCGCGTGACAGGTGCGTACCGGACAGTACGGTCAATCCAGTCAGGGCATCACCCGGCCGATGGATGGTGTCGCTGTGGGTGACGGGTGAAACACCGGTGAAAGACCGTCAGTTGGGGTCTTCCTCCCGCTGCGGCGCCATCGATGCTGTGTCGTCCCTCCCGTCACCGTTCGCGTGGGCTCGTGCGTCGGTCGGGGCCGAGCCGGGCGCGAACTCGGGCAACTCGTCGTCGCAGGAGGGATGTTGGACGGCAACCGGGGGAACTCCCCGGCGTGGTTCGGCCGGTGGCCGAGTTCGGGCACCGAGGGGCAGGAAAGCTTCACCCGATCGAGGAAAGCGGCAGCCGCCCTTCAGGGGCGGCGGCTACCTATGCCCACGGCTGAGCGCGCGAAGAGCACCTCGCGCTCCCCTGCCGGGATCTTGGCAAGCGCCGCCGCCGTGACGCGCTGCTCGACATCGCCAAGGTTCCGCGCCGACCCCCCGGGCGTCCATTCGAGCAGCGCGACCTCCACCTCGTACGACCGGTGAAGCACCCACGGCCCGCCCTACGGTGCCGTTTGCTCCCGCCTCAGAGGGGAACCGGGCGGTATGTCCTATTCCCAGAAGCTCCTTGCCTGTGCGTCCGCGGTCCGCTCCGTCCTCCCCGATCCCGAGAAGCCGGGCCGGGTGATCACCACCGTCGACAAGCTCGAGCGGACCAACCGCATCGATCCCCTCCTCGACGGTCTGCGCCGAGGCATCCAGTCCGTGCCGCTGGGCGACGAGACGCGCGACTTCCTGCACGGCCGGTGGCTGGGCCATCCGGTGCACCCCGTCCTGGTTCAGGTACCGATCGGCACCTGGCTCTCCGCCGCCGTCCTGGACCTGGTGCCGGGCAAGCGGTACCCGGCCACGCTGCTGGTGGGCACGGGGCTCGTCGCCGCCGTGCCCGCCGCCGTCACGGGGTGGGTGGACTGGGCGGAGATGCGCAGCCCGCAGATGCGGGTGGGCCTCGTGCACGCCGCGATGAACTCGGTGGCCATCGGCCTCTACGCCGCGTCCCTGGGCGCACGGCTGCGCGGCCGTCACCTGCGCGGCCGGGCGCTCGGCTACGCCGGGCTCGCCGCCGTCAGCGCCGGCGGTGCGCTCGGAGGCCACCTCGCCTACCGGCAGGCCGCCGCGGTCAACCACGCCGAGGACATCGCCGTCCGTACGGAACCCGGCTGGCACCCCATCGGTGCGGCCGCGGAGCTCCCGATCGGTCAAACCGTCCGCCGGACGGTGGGCGAGGTGCCGGTCGTGGTCGTACGGGAGAGCGGCGGCGCCGTGCGCGTGCTGGCCGACCGGTGCAGCCACATGGCCGGACCGCTCTCGCAGGGGCAGGTCATCGACGGCTGCGTGCGCTGCCCCTGGCACGGGAGTCTCTTCCGGCTCAAGGACGGCTGGAACCTCGGCGGGCCGGCCACTGCTCCGCAGCCCGCCTTCGAGACGCGGAACGTCGACGGACAGGTGGAGGCCCGGCTGCTCCACTGACCCCGCGCCTGACCCGCGCTCGTCCCGCGTATGCGACACCCCCTGTGAACGCCCCCGCGCACCGCCCGCCGCGTGGCGCGGGACGCCGAGCCGGATCGGCGCCCGTGGCGGAAACTGAGAGCAGGGCCGGAGCAGGAGAGAGCGGTGGCCGGAGCCCAGTGGAAGGGAACACGAAAGTGGGCACGGGCAGAGTGATCGCCGAGCGCGTCGAGCGGTACGTCGAACGCGGGAGAAGCCGGGGAACGGGCCCCGGGCGGATGGGCTGGCTGCCGCCCTGGATCCGTTGGCTGCCACCGGTCCTCGTGGTCCTGGCGCTCGTCCTGGAGCTGACCACACCGACCCGCTACTCCTTCGCCTCGTTCCTCACCGCAGCGGTCGTACTGGCCGCTCTGCTCTCCCGGCCGTTCGTCACCTGCATCATCGGCGGGATGTCCATCGGCCTGCTGATCGGCATGCACCTGGCCCTGACGGACGTCTATCCCGACAACGTCACCGGCCCGGTCATCACCCTGATCCTGGTCACCGGGTTCTCGACCCTGCTGGCGCTCATCCTCGAACACACGACCAACCAGCTCGTCCAGGTGCAGGCGGTCGCCGAGGCCACACAGCTGGCCCTGCTCAGGCCACTGCCTCCGAGGCTGGGCCCCATGCGTCTCGCCGGCATCTACCGCGCTGCGGACGAGGCCGCACTCATCGGCGGTGACCTCTACTGCGTCAGGCCGACCCCGTACGGGCTGCGGGTCGTCGTGGGTGATGTACGTGGCAAGGGCATCGGTGCCACCGAGACGGTCGCCACGATCACCTCGGCGTTCCGTGAGGCAGCCATGACGTGTCCCACCCTCACGGGTGTGGCACGGCGCATCGAAGAAGCCATGGCCATGGACCGTGAGGACCTGGAGGCCGGAGGCTCGGCCGCACCGAGTCTGCACGACCGGCCGGGCAGGAGCTGGGCGCCGGAGCTGTTCGCGACGGCGGTACTGCTGGAGTTCCCGGACGACGGGCACTTCGTGCGCGTACTGGACCGGGGGCATCCGCCGCTGTTCCGCCTGGGGGGCGGGAAAGGAGTCGTCCCGCTGGAGCCCGGCTACGCGCTTCCGCTCGGCTTCGGCGATCTCGCCCCGGACAGCGTCCCCCAAGCGCTGAGCTACGAACTGGCGCAGGGCGAGACCCTGGTGGCGTACTCCGACGGTGTCACCGAGGCGCGCAGCCGCGACGGCGGCTTCTACCCGCTGGGGCAGCGGCTGACGGAACGGTACGGCGCGGGCAGCGCCTTCCGCGCCGACGGAGCCGGAGGCAGCATGCGCACCGCCGGCATCGATCCGGCCGAGGTCGTCTCCTTCATCCACGGCGACGTCACCCGGTGGGCGGAGGCCATCAACGACGACATGGTGATCGTCGTCCTCCAGTGCGACCCCGTCGCCGCCCGATGAGCCCGCCCCGGCAGCGCCCGGGGCCGAGCCGATTCACGCGCCTCCCGGACGGGACGGCAGCACCTGCGTGCCTGACGCAGAGCCGCCCGGGTCCTCACGTCGGTGGACGTGAGGACCCGGGCGGTCGACGCTTTCGGAGCGGACTGAGCCGCCCCCGCATCAGTCCCGCTCTGCTCCCTCAGGGAGCGAGCGCAGGTCGAGCTTGGCGGTCTTCTGCTGGAATCCCCAGTCGAGCATCTTCTTCGCGTCCGGGTACCGGCTGCTGCTGTTGAGGATCGCGCCGACGACGGCACGGTCACCACGGGTCGCGGCGAAGATGAGGCAGGGCCCCGCCTTGGTTCCGGTGCCGGTCTTGATGCCGATGACGCCCTTGTAGGAGCCCAGCAGCTGGTTGGTGTTGTACCAGGTGTACGTGCGGCCGTTGGTGGCCTTCTGCTTGGTCGACGTCGACTTCGCCACCGCGCGGATGTTCGCGCTGCCCAGTGCGTACTTGCCGAGCTTGGCCATGTCGCGCGGCGTGGAGTAGTTCTTGTTCTTCTTCGAGATGCCGTCGAAGGAGTCGTACTCCGTGTTCTTCATGCCGAGCTGGTCGGCCTTCGCGTTCATCTTCCCGATGAAGGAGTTCACGCGGGCGGTCGAGGAGCTGCCGGTGCCGATGGCGTCCGCGAGGGCGTACGCGGCGTCGCAGCCGGAGGGCAGGAGCAGCCCGTACAGCAGCTGCCGCAGGCTCAGCTTGTCGCCGGTCCTCAAGTCGGCAGTGCTGCCGCCCCACTTGGTGACGTAGTCGCGGTAGGCCTTCTTGACGGTGACCTTGCGGTCGAGGTCGACGTTCTTGGTGCTCACCACGACGGCCGCGGTCATCACCTTGGTGGTGCTGGCCATCTGACGCTTGGTGTCGGAGCCCTTGCCCCACAGCGCCTCGCCGGACCCGCTGTCGAGCAGGAAGGCACCCTTGGCCTTGATGCCGGAGGGGGGCGCCGCCTGCGCCGGTACGACAAAGGGCCCCGCGGCCAGCACGGCTCCGGCCGCTACCGCCGCCGCACCCGACCAGCGGGCCCTTTTCGATACACGAATCACTCAAAACTCCATCGTCAATGGGGCGGACGGCATCCACGTACGGTCCGGCCGCCGCCCCAGCAAAGGTCCTTGTTCCAAGGACAGCTCAACGCCCCGATTGGTTGCACGGAAATCACCATTCACCCCAACGGTTCCCTGCCACTCGACCGCCATGTGAGGGAGGCCGGAAGGAAGGCGACGGGTACCGCCCCTCGTTCACCGCGGAGCAGGACGATTCCGGTGACCGGCAGCACTCGGGATCCGGGCCGCGCTCCGGCTCGTGAACCGGCCTTCGGCGGCGCCATGTTGATGCTGCACGGGCGTGACCGTACACGACTGGGCGGGACGGCGGCAGAACGGCGTGGGCCGCACAGGGCAGGCGTTAGATCCGGCGGCCCCACCGACCGCCCGACCACGCGAACGGCCCGACCCCGCCCGGCCGTTCAGACCTTCGACCGCTCGGGGACCGCGTCTCCCGCGGGGGCGTCGCCACGCCCGTAGTGGTGGGTGGTGAACATGTACAGCAGGCCGGTCACCAGGACGATGCCGCCGCACAGCAGCACGATCCAGTTGCTGTACCAGGGCTCCTCCGGGGTGCGTGCCCAGGAGATGTTGACGATGGCGAAGATGCCGTACGCCAGCGCCGCGATGTTGATGGCAAGTCCCCAGCGTCCGAGCCGGAAGTCGCCTCTGGGCTGCCAGCCCTTCAGGCGTGCCCGCAGGGCGGCGAGCACGACCATCTGGAACGAGGCGTAGATGCCGAGGATCGCGAAGGAGACGATCTTGGTGAGGGCGTCCTCGGAGATCAGCGAGCCGAAGGCGATCACCGTCGGGACGACGGCCGCGACCAGCAGCGCGTAGGTCGGTACGGCGCGCTTGCGCGAGAAGGTGCGCAACAGCTGGTGACCGAAGACCATCTTGTCGCGTGCGTAGGAGTAGATGAGGCGTCCCGCAGCGGCCTGGAGACTGACGGTGCAGGACAGGAACGAGATGAGCACGACGCCCATCACCATCCGTCCCCCGACCTCCCCCAGCGCTTCGAAGAGCACCCGTACGACCGGGTTGGTGTCCGAGCCGTCGATCACGGCCGAGTAGTCCTCGACGGCCAGCAGGAGCGTCAGGCAGGTGAACGTCGCGGCCGCGCCTCCCACGTAGACGGTGCGGCGCATCGCCTTGGGGATGACCTTCCCGGGGTGGGCGACCTCCTCGGCGGTGTCGCCGCACGCTTCGAAGCCGTAGTACTGGTAGAAGCCGATGATGGCGGCGGCGAGGAAGGCGGGGAAGTACGAACCGCCCTCCGTCGCACCGAAGTTGTCGACGATGACGCCGATCCCGTGGAAGCGGTGGGTGACCAGCAGCCAGATGCCGACGACGAGGGCGCCGACCAGCTCCCCGGTGAAGCCGATGATGGCCGCCATCGAAAGCGCCTTGGTACCCGCGTAGTTGATGAGTACGGCGACGACGATGAGCGCGACGGTGCACAACACCGTGGTGTGCACGCTCGAGTCGAATCCCAGGAGGATGGCGATGTACGGGCCTGCGCCGTACGCGACGCTCGTGATCGTCACGAGGAGCGCCCACATGTAGACCCAGCCGGTCATCCACGCCCAGCGCATCCCCCACAGCCGGCGCGCCCACGGATACACGCCGCCCGCGATGGGGTACTGGGCGACGACCTCCCCGAAGATCAGCGCGACGAGGAACTGCCCGGCGCCCGCGAGCAGGAACGCCCAGATCATCGGCGGGCCGCCGGTGGCCAGAGCGGTCGCGAAGAGCGTGTAGGTGCTCACCACGGGGGAGAGGTAGGTGAATCCGAGCGCGAAGTTCGCCCAAGGTCCCATCTCCTTGCGGAACTCCGAGCCGTGCTCGGCCGCTTCTCCCCCTGAGCCGCCCTCCGGCCGCCCCGAGGCTGCGGGCATACCGGCGTCGGTCATCGTTGCTCCACTTTCGTCGGGTCCTCGGTGCCGCGCCGGGCCTGTGATCCTGCCCGGCCGGTGATCAGATCGGCCGCTCGTTCGGCGGTCAGCAGGACGGTGACCATCGGGTTGATGCTCGGCATGCTCGGGAAGACGGATGCGTCCACCACCCGCACCCCCTCCTCGCCGCGCAGACGCAACTCCGGGTCGAGCACTGCCATCGCGTCGCCGTCCGCTCCCATCCGGCAGGTGCCCGCCGGGTGGTAGACGGTGTGGGCCACGCGACGTCCGTACTCCGAGAGCTCCTCGTCCGTGGTCAGTTCAGGGCCGGGAGCCACCTCCCGCACCAGCCAGTCGCGCAGCGGGCCCGTCGCCGCCACCTGCCGTGCGATGCGCAGGCCGTCGACGACGGTCTGCTCGTCGTGCCCCTCGGGATCGGTGAAGTAGCGGAAATCCAGGGCGGGTTTGTCCTCGGGGTCGGCGCTGCGCAGCCACATGCGGCCCCTCGACCGGGCCTTCGGCACGTTGGGCGTCATGCAGACGCCGTACTTCGGCTTCGGGTAGCCGAGGCGCTCGGTGTTGACGGTGAAGGGCACCTGGTAGAAGTGGAACATCAGGTCGGGGCCCGGCTGTTGTGCGTCGCGGCGTACGAAGAGCCCCGCGTCGGAGTCCATCGCCGAGTTGGGCGGGAGCGGCCCCGCGGTCTCCCAGACGATCACCGACTCAGGGTGGTCCAGCAGGTTCTCCCCCACGCCGGGCAGGTCGTTGAGCACGTCGATGCCGAGCGCGCGCAGATCGTGGGCGGGGCCGATGCCGGACAGCATCAGCAGCCGCGGGGTGTCGATCGCCCCGGCGCACAGCAGCAGTTCGCGCTCCGCTCGTACGGTGCCGGTGGTGCCGTCCGCGTACCCGACCTTCACCTGGGTGAGGCGCCCGTCCTCCGCACGCGACACCTGGTACGCCCGACTCTCCAGCTTCAGCGTGAGGTTGGGCCGTCCCATCACGGGGTGCAGGTAGGCGACGGACGCGGAGGAGCGGTGTCCGGTCCCCGGGTCGTAGGCGAGGGAGAAGAAGCCCGCTCCGTCGGTGAAGGTGTGGGCGTTGAAGTCGTCGATGACCGGCACGTCGAGGGCGTTGACCGCGGCGGTCACGAAGTCGTGCGCGATGGGGTTCCGGTCCTTCTCGGCGACGGGCTGGATGGTGTTGCGCAACCGGTCCCGGTACGGAAGGAGCGTTTCTGGTCCCCAGCCCGCGGCGCCGAGTCGCACCCACTCCTCCAGGTCCTGCGGGAAGGGCAGGAAGCTGATGAGGGTGTTGTGCGACGAACACCCGCCCAGCACACGGGCCCTGGAGTGGAGGATGTGGGAGTTGCCGCGCGGCTGCTCGACGGTGGCGTAGCGGTAGTCGTAGTCGGAGTCGAGCAGGTTGATCCAGTTGCGCAGGTTCAGCACGCGTTCGTCACCGACGTCGCTGGGTCCGCCCTCGATGACGCACACGCGGCAGCCGGGGTCCTCGCTGAGCCTCGCGGCCAGTACGCAGCCGGCGGTGCCGCCGCCCACGATCACGTAGTCGTAGGAGTCGTCGTCTTTGCTTCCGTCGCTCAAGTCCGCGCCCGTCCCTGCCCGTTGTGCCCGCTCGGCCCGGCCCGTCGGCCGGCTCATCCCTTGAACCAGCCCGAGGGAGCCGGTGAGAGGTTCTGGTAGATGTGCTTGGCCTCCTGGTACTCCCGCAGCCCGGTCGGCCCGAGTTCACGCCCGATGCCGGACCTGCCCAGGCCGCCCCACTCGGCCTGCGGTACGTACGGATGGAAGTCGTTGATCCACACGGTGCCGTGGCGCAGGCGGCCCGCCACACGCTGTGCGCGGCCCGCGTCGCTGGTCCACACGCCGCCCGCGAGCCCGTAGCGGGTGTCGTTGGCCAACTGCACCGCCTCCTCCTCCGAGTAGAAGCGCTCGACGGTCACCACCGGTCCGAACACCTCCTCCTGGACGATGCGCATGGAGGACTTGCAGTCCGCGTAGACGGTGGGCAACAGGAAGAAGCCACGGGCGAGTTCAGGATCGTCCGGCCGCCTCCCGCCCGTCACGAGCCGTGCCCCGTCCATACGGGCGATCTCCAGGTAGCTCTCGACCTTCGCCCGGTGCTCGGCGGAGCTCAGCGGCCCGCTCTCGGTCATCGGCTCCAGACCGTCGCCGAGCCTGATCGCCTGGGCCCTGGAGGCCAGTTCGGAGACGAAGCGGTCATGGATGCCGTACTGGACGATGAGGCGTGAACCGGCCGAGCAGACCTGGCCGGAGTGAAGGAAGGCGGCGTCGAGTGCGTAGTCGAGTGCGGCCTCGAAGTCGCAGTCGTCGAAGACGACGTTGGGGTTCTTGCCGCCGAGTTCGAGCGCGATGTTCTTCACGCCCGACGCCGCGCCCTCCATGATCTTCCGGCCGGTCGCCAGGCCCCCGGTGAAGGAGACCATGTCGACCTCCGGGTGGGTGGTCATGGCGGCGCCGACCGTACCTCCCGCGCCGAGCACGAGATTGGCCACGCCCGGCGGCGTACCGGCCTCCTCCAGGAGCCCCATGAGGGCGATGGTCGTCAGCGGTGTGACCTCGCTGGGCTTGAGCACGAAGGTATTGCCCGCCGCGAGCGCGGGCGCGACCTTCCATGTGGCCTGGAGAAGCGGGTAGTTCCACGGCGCGATCAGCGCGCACACGCCGACCGGCTCGTACACGACGCGGCTCAGCACATCCGGTCCTACGTCGACGAGCCGGCCGGCCTCCTTGCCCACGATCTCGGAGAAGTAGCGGAAGGCGTTCGCGATGTCCTCGATGTCGAGCCGTGCCTCGGCCAGCGTCTTTCCGGTGTCCAGTGTCTCCATGCGGGCGAGTTGCTCCAGGTCGCGCAGGAGCAGTTCGTGTACCCGGTAGAGCACGTCCGCCCGGCGGCGGGCCGGCGCCCACGCCCAGTCCGCGCGCTCGAAGGCCCGTTTGGCAGCCCGTACGGCCAGGTCGACGTCCGTCTCGTCGGCCTCGTCGACCGTGGTGATGACCGACGCATCGAAGGGGTTGACCACGTCGCGCTGCCTGCCGGAGACCGCCGCGGTCCACTCACCGTCGATATACAACTCAGCCATCGCGATGCCCCTCATTCCCGTGGCTTTCGTAGCCGGTGCCCGGTACCCGTCGGCCTCTTCCGGCATGACGGGACCCAACATCGTGCTGCGCACGGCCGCCTCGTACGGAGGCGCACCGAAGGGGGAGGGCTTACGGGCGGGATGTTGACCCACGTGGTCTAAGAACGGACGAGGTGCGGGCGGGAGTTGACGCACGGCTGCGGCGCCCGCGGGCGTCGCGAAGGCGCGGGGCCCCGTCAACGCGCGGACGGGGCCCCGTGGATCAGCTGTTGCGTACCGCGTTCGCGAGGATCGCGTCCCGCAGGTACTCGGCCATCCCCGGCTTGATCGCCTCATAGGTGGCGGTGAAGCGCGGGTCGGCGATGTACATCTCGGCCAGGCCGGTGTGGATCTCGTACGAACACTCGTAGTAGAAGCGGCAGATCTGCTGCCGGTGTTCCTCGGCCAGATCCATCGCCGCCTCGGACTCGGGGCCTTCGCCGCCGTCCATCTGCGCGGCGAAGCGGCTCCCCCACTCCTCCTGCTCCTCCGTGATCCGCTGCCAGTCCTCCTTCGTGTACGAGGACGTTCTGCGCATCGACTCCCGGTAGGCGTCGGTGTCGCCCCAGCGGCGCTCGGCCTCCTCCGCGTACTGGTCGGGGTCGTGGTCGCCGAAGACCTCGAACTTCTCCTCGGGCGTGAGATTGATGCCCATCTTGCGTGCCTCCATGGCGTGCTCCACGGCGGCGGCCATCTTCTGCAGCTTCTCGATGCGGGAGGACAGCAGTTCGTGCTGCCGCCGCAGATGGTCCTGCGGGTCCGCGTCCGGGTCGTCGAGCAGGGCCGCCACCTCTTCGAGAGGGAAGCCGAGCTCCCGGTAGAACAGGATCCGTTGCAGCCGGTCGAGGTCCGCGTCGGCGTACTGCCGGTGCCCGGCAGCGCTGCGTTCGCTCGGCACCAGCAGACCGATCTCGTCGTAGTGGTGCAGGGTGCGCACGGTGACTCCGGCGAACCCGGCCACCTGTCCCACGGGATAGCTCACTTCCGCTCCTTTCGTGTACGCACTTCACGATGAGCCCTCACGTGACGTGAGGTGCAAGAGGAATTTCCCGGCGGCGATCGAGGCGAGGGGCGAGGGGGCTTCAGGGGGGCTCAACAAGGTGCGGCGGAAGGGGATTTGACCACCAGCCGGACCCGGGCACGGCCTCGCGCGGGCGCCCGCGTCGGGCACGTCAGCCGTCCACAGGGTCAGCCGTCCCGAGTCCTGGCGCCGTCCAGGAGGGGTGCGAGCTCCCGCACCACGGTGGTCAGCGCCCGCGAATCCTGCTCGGACCTGGCGATGAGGATCGCACCTTCCAACGTGCTGATCATGAGCGTCGCGAGCGAGGCCGCCCTCGCCTCCGGGACGCCCATCGCGCTCAGCGCACGCGAGACCGGGCGGCTCCAGCACGCGAACGCGTCGGCGACCGCGGCCCTGGTGGACTCGGCGGAGCTCGTGCAGTCCACCGTGGCCGCCGCCACGGGGCAGCCGGACGCGAACCCGTCGCCGCGGAACTCGTCGGTCCACTGGCGCACCATCGCTGCGAACAGCCCGCTGGGAGTGGGCTCGCGCATCTCCTCCAGGAACCGTGCGACGCGATCACCCGCGTACCGGCCCGCCCATCCGACGGCCTCGTTGACGAGCTGTTCCTTGCCGCCCGGGAAGTAGTGCCCGAGTGATCCGCGCGGCGCGCCCGCGTGAGCGACGACGTCACGCAGGCCCGTGGCGCCGACACCGTCACGCCGGATGAGCTGTGCCGCGCTGAACACCATGCGCTCGCGCGGCCCCCGCTCGGAAACCGTCATCACCGACCTCCGACTCGTCGACGTATCCGGGCCGCGCCATGCGGGACGGGCCGGCTCGCCTCTGCCTCTGTCGTCCCGCTCATGATCGCACTATTATGACAGCTGTCATAGAAAGCCAGGTCATGCGAGAGGCGGCGGTGTGCGATGGACGTCGGGTTCATGGGCCTGGGTGTCATGGGAACGCCGATGGCGCTCAATCTGGTCAGTTCGTCGGGCACGTCGCTCACCGTCTGGAACCGCACCGCCTCCAGCACCGAGCCGCTGCGAGCGGCAGGCGCTGCGGTGGCGGCGACCCCCGCCGAACTGTTCGCGCGGACCCGCGTGGTGATCCTGATGCTGGCGGACGAGACCGCCCTCGACTCCGTCCTGGGCCGCGGCACGCCCGCGTTCGGCGCGAACGTCGCGCAGCACGTGATCGTCCACATGGGGACGACGTCTCCCGAGTACTCCCGAGGGCTCGAAGCTGACGTACGGGCGGCGGGCGGCAGTTACGTCGAGGCGCCCGTCTCGGGGTCCCGCAAGCCCGCCGAAGCGGGTGCGCTCGTGGCGATGCTGGCCGGCGAGCAGGAGGCGGTCGAGGTCGTACGGCCGCTGCTGGGGCCGATGTGCGGCGAGACGTTCGGCTGCGGTCCCGTTCCGAACGCGCTGCTGATGAAGCTCTCGGTGAACCTGTACCTGATCACGCTGGTCACCGGTCTCACGGAGGCGTTCCACTTCGCCGGCCGGATGGGGCTGGACGAGCGGCAGTTCCTCGACGTGCTTGCTGCCGGTCCCATGGCGAGCGGCGTCTCCCGCATGAAGGCCGCCAAGCTGGCAGCCCGCGACTTCGACGTGCAAGCGGCGGTCTCGGACGTCCTGAAGAACAATCAGCTGATCGCCGAGGCCGCCGGGAAGTCCGGGGTGGCCTCGCCGCTGCTGAACGTCTGCCACGCCCTCTTCGACGAGACCGTGAGCCTCGGGCACGGGCAGTCCGACATGGTCTCGGTCCTCCACGCGATCGTGGCGCGTACGGACGGCGGGGAGACCGAACCGGCTCCGCCCGGCGCCGAGTTGAGCACCGGGTGCACTCGAGGCTAGGGGCCTGTCTGACCAATTGCGCCGTCCGCCGCAGGCGGTGCTAGCGGCGGATGGTGCGTGCAGCCGCAAGGCGGAGGATCGCCCTCGTAGTGGGCTACTCGGTCGATCCGACAACTGGGGGCACCTCCCGCGAAGCGGGGGAGGACGCGCGTGCCAGTCGTCACGAGCAAGGCGAGATTTGCCAGACAGGGCCTAGTCCTCCGGCACGGGCGTGGGAAGCGGCCGCGGAGGCCTCGGCCCGGTGTAGTGGCCGCTGGGCCGCAGCCGCAGCGGGCGTTCCGCGTACTCCTCCAGCGCGTGGGCGATCCACCCCGCGGTGCGGGCCACGGCGAAGACGGCCTCGCCTGCTTCGGGGTCCATCCCTGCGGAGAGGGTGAGGACGGCCAGCGCGAGGTCGATGTTGGCAGGGCGCCCGGCCGTCGCGACGACCTCGTGCGCGGCCTCCAGTGCCGCCGCGCAGGACGGTTCCTGCTCCAACTTCGTGAACAGGGCCCGGGCGCGCGGGTCTTCGCCCGGGTAGATGCGGTGCCCCAGACCGGGCACGCGCCGTCCCGCGCGCAGTATGTCGGCGACGACAGCGGCGGCGCTGCCGCGCTCCACGACCTCGGCCAGCATGCGGTGCGCGCCGGCGCTCGCGGCGCCGTGCAGCGGTGCGTCGAGGGCGCCGAGCCCGGCGGAGACGACGGCGTACGGGTGTGCACGTGCGGAGGCGGCGACGCGGGCGGCCAGGGTGGAGGCGGCGAGATCGTGGTCGAGCAGAAGGATCATCGCGCTCTCCAGGGCGCGTACGAACACCTCCGTGGCATCACGCTCGGTCAGCCTCGGCCACAGTGAACGCACCAGTCCCGCACCGCAGTTGTCTCCGCGGAGCGGCAACGCGCCGACCAGCGTGGGCAGAAGCCCGCGCGCCCGCGCCAGGACGGCCTCCTCGGCGAGGTCGAAGCGCAACGGGTCGGCCACGGCGGCGGCGACAACTGCCGCGCGGAGCCGGTCGATTGCGGCACAGTGCGCGGGCATGGCCTCGGCCGCCGCACGTGCGGCGGCCAGCAACGCCTCGGGCGCGGTGAAGCGCAGCCCCGGCACGAGCCGCCCCGTCCACAGCCAGTCGGCGGCCTGCTCGAAGCCGCAGGACTCGGCCAGCTCGCGGGCGTCCACCCCGCGGAACCAGCAGCCGTCGGGCTCGATCAGCGTGATGCCGGTCCGTACGGACATCGCTTCGGGAGCGGCCTCACGGGCGGCGGCGGCAGGCCGCCGGGCGGCGCGGCCCAGTGCCTCCACCTCTGCCGCGTCGAACGTACTGCCCCGGCCCCCGGACGATCTGCGGCTGCTGAGGAGACCGCGGCTGACGTACGCGTAGACCGTCTCGGGCTTCACGCCCAGCCGCTCGGCCGCCTGCCGGGTGCTCAGGCGGGCGCCCTCTTCCTCGTCGCCGATGTCATCAGTCACGCCGACATTCCAATGCATTGATTTAATCAATATTGACAAGCATTGAGTAAAGCATAGACAGTCGAATCAAGAGTGGGAGCCGGGAAACGGAGACGATCATGGAACAGGGGATCGAGCTCCCGCGGGGGCTCGCGGGAGTCGTCGTCACGGATACGGCCCTCGGCGACGTACGCGGCCGCGAGGGCTTCTACCACTACCGCCAGTACTCAGCGGTGGACCTGGCCGAGCACCGCGGCTTCGAGGACGTCTGGCACCTGATGTTCCACGGCGAACTCCCGGACGGCCCCGCGCTGTCGGAGTTCACCAAGCGCACGGCCCGGCTGCGGCACCTCCCCG
>NZ_JACBXA010000055.1 GCF_013870515.1 Streptomyces albidus (ex Kaewkla and Franco 2022)
CGCGGAGACCGCCGCGAAGGCCGGCCCCGGCGTGGAGGAGCCGGAACCCGTGACGGAACCGGTTGCGGGTCACGCCCGGGACCGCGTCCTCACCCCGCCTGTGCTGGCCGCCGAGAACCGCCGCAGGCTGCTGGAAGGCACGCACGACGACCCGCACGCCCACCTCGGCGCACACCTCACACCCGACGGCGCGCTCTGCTTCCGCACGCTGCGCCCGCACGCGTACGGCGTCACGGTGCTCGCTCTCGACGGGAAGCTGCGGGCGGAGCTGCGCGACGAGGGTGACGGCTTCTTCGCGGGTCAACTGACGGCGCCCGACGGGGAGATCCCCGCCTACGAGCTGCTCGTGCAGTACGGCGAGCAGCCCGGGGAGAACGACGCCCGCGTGCTCGATGCGTACGCGCTGCCGCCCGCCCTCGGCTCGTTCGACCTTCGTCTGATCCGCGAGGGCCGCCACGAGCACCTGTGGCGGGCGCTCGGCGCACGGACCATGACGCACTGCGGCGTGACCGGCACGCGCTTCACCGTATGGGCGCCGAACGCGCGCGGCGTGCGCGTCGCCGGGGACTTCAACGAGTGGGACGGCACGGCTTCGCCGATGCGGTTCCTGAGCTCGTCGGGCGTGTGGGAGCTCTTCCTGCCGGGCGTGGGCGACGGCACCGTCTACAAGTTCGAGGTCGTACGTGACGACGGCTCGCGGGTATTGCACGCCGACCCCATGGCCAGGGCGGCCGAACTGCCGCCCGCCAACGGCTCCGTCGTGCACACCTCCACACACAGATGGCGCGACGGCGACTGGCTCGACCGCCGCGGTGCCGGCAAGCCCCACTCCGCACCCGTGTCCCTGTACGAGCTGCACCTGCCCTCGTGGCGTCCCGGCCTGACCTACCGCGAGCTGGCGGAGCAACTGCCCGCATACGTGAGGGATCTGGGCTTCACACACGTGGAACTCATGCCCTGTGCGGAGCATCCGTTCGGCGGCTCGTGGGGCTACCAGGTCACGGGCTTCTTCGCGCCGACGGCACGGCTGGGCGGCCCCGACGACTTCAAGTACCTGATCGACGCCCTGCACAGGGCGGGCATCGGCGTGATCATGGACTGGGCACCGGCGCACTTCCCGAAGGACGAGTGGGCTCTGGCGCGGTTCGACAGCGCGTCCCTGTACGAGAACCCCGGTCCCCCGCGTGGTGGCCAACCCGGCCGGGAGACGCAGGAGTTCGACTTCGGGCGCCCCGAGGTGCGCAACTTCCTCGTGGCCAACGCCGTTTACTGGTGCGAGGAGTTCCACGTCGACGGGCTCCGCGTGGACGCCGTCGGCTCCATGCTCCGCCCCGGACACTCGCGCTCCTCAACAGAGCGTGGGCCCGAGTCCGTTGACGGCGTGGGGAATCCGGACGCGGTCTCGCTTCTCCAGGAGATGAACGCGGCGGTGCACCGCCGCTGCCCCGGCGTGATCACCGCAGCCGAGGAGTGCACGACGTGGGACGGGGTGACGCGGGCGACGAACCACCAGGGCGAGAGCGGCTTCGGCGGGCTCGGCTTCAGCTTCAAATGGAACACGGAGTGGATGCAGGACTCGCTCGGATACGCCGCGAGGGAACCGGCTCATCGCCCGTACCACCACGAGCAGTTGAGCTTCTCCATGGCCCACGCCTACGCCGAGAGCTACATCCTTCCGGTCCCGCACGACGAGGTGGGTCACGGCAGGGGTTCGCTGGTCTCCAAGATGCCCGGCGACTGGTGGGAGCAGCGGGCCACGCACCGCGCGTACCTGGGCTTCATGTGGGCGCACCCGGGCAAGCAACTGCTCTTCATGGGGCAGGAGTTCGCGCAGGGCACCGAATGGTCGCAGGAGCGCGGCCCGGACTGGTGGCTTCTCGACCCCTCCTACGAGGGCGAGGCCGACCACCGCGGGGTCCGGGATCTCGTGCGCGATCTCAACGCCGAGTACATGCGCAGCGCTGCGCTCTGGCAGCAGGACACCGACCCCGCCGGGTTCTCCTGGATCGAGGACGGCAGCAGTGTGACGGGCGCGGCCGCCGGCGAGAACGTCTTCGCGTTCCTTCGCTTCGACGCCGACGGCGGCCCGCTGCTCGCCGTCAGCAACTTCTCGTCGGTGCCGCTGCACGGCCACCGCCTCGGCGTCCCCCGCGCCGGCACGTGCTGGCGCGAGGTCCTCAACACCGACGACCTGCGCTACGGCGGCAGCGGGGTGCACAACTCCGCGCCGCTTCCGGCCGACCACGCCCCGGCACACGGACGCCCGGCCTCCGTCGCACCGACGCTGCCCGCGCTGGCGACGGTGTGGCTGCGCCCGGAGGCACAGGCGCGGTGACCGGCCGTGCCGTCACCGCCTGGGGATCCCCTTGGTGGTGACGGCGACGAGGTCGTGGCCGAGGTCGAACCGCACACCCTCCGGGTTCGTCAGCCCGGCGTCCTCGTACCAGGAGCGGTCGGCCTCGGGGTGCGGTCCCACCACCCCGACCTTCCCCGCGCCGTACGGGACGACCACTGCGGCTGCTCTGCCGTTGCCGTAGGTGGCGAGCACCGTCGAGTCTGCGGCCTTCTCGAGGGCGAAGTACGGACCGTCCTGGAAGTACACGTGCCGCTGCCGCCCCCGCCAGCGCACCGTGATGACCGTGTCGTCGGCGGTGCGGACGGATGCTCCGCGCGTCGCCGTGTACGCACCGGTGTCGCCCGGCAGCAGGCCGAAGCCCGGATCCCGGCCCGCCAGGTAGCCGCCCATGCAGAACCCGAGGTACCGGCCGCCCTCGCGCACCCACCTGCGGAGGGCCGGGGCTGCGCGCGGACCTCTTCCCACGCGGCGTCGACGTCGTCGGGGCCTCCGGCCTGTGCGTAGACGTCAGCACGCGCCAGGGACGCCGCCGAGAGCGGCACCTTCTCTCGCGGTCCGCAGTACGTCACGGCGAACGGCCGCGAGGCGCTGCGCAGAAGGGCCGCCACGGACTCCGCGCACCCGGGGCAGACAGCAGGCCCTCGGTAGACGAGCGCCCGGGGGCGTGCGCGGGTCTTTGCCCGTACGGGCTCGTCGCTGCCCGAACAGGCCGCGGTCAGCAGGGCGGCTGCCGCCGCATGCGCTCCCCGTGTCAGCAGGTGTCGTCGCTCCACGGTCCGATCATGCCGCTGTGGCCGTACCCCCGCAGAGTGCGGGGGTACGGCCACAGTCACCGGGACGGGACGCGCAGTACGCGCCGGTTCGTCAGCTCTCGTTCTTGGAGACCTTCACCGGCTCCTGACCGTCTCCGGAACGCTGCTCGGGAACGTCGCCGGCGGAACCGGGGCCGGCAGGGTCGGAGCCCTGCAGCAGCGACGACTCGTCGAACGGCAGCTCGCCGGCCAGCACCCGCTTCACACGCTCGTTGTCGATCTCCTTGGTCCAGGTGCCGACAAGGACCGTGGCGACCGAGTTGCCCGCGAAGTTCGTCAGGGCGCGCGCCTCACTCATGAAGCGGTCGATGCCGACGATGAGGCCGACGCCGTCGACCAGTTCGGGCCGGTGCGACTGGAGGCCCCCCGCGAGCGTGGCCAGACCGGCGCCGGTGACGCCCGCCGCACCCTTGGAGGCGACGAACATGAAGATCAGCAGTGAGATCTGCTGGCCGAGGGAGAGCGGGTCGCCCATGGCCTCCGCGACGAAGATCGACGCCATCGTCAGGTAGATCATCGTGCCGTCGAGGTTGAAGGAGTAGCCGGTCGGCACGGTGATGCCCACGACGGGCCGGCTGACGCCCAGGTGCTCCATCTTGGCGATGAGCCGCGGCAGCGCCGACTCCGACGAGGACGTCGAGAGGATCAGCAGGAACTCGCGTCCCAGGTACTTCAGCAGCGAGAAGAGGTTGAGCCCGGTGAACACCCTCAGGATCAGCCCCAGCACGCCGAAGACGAAGACGAAGCAGGTGATGTAGAAGCCGACCATGATGATCGCCAGGGACTTCAGCGCGTCCAGGCCCGTCTCGCCGACCACGGCCGCCATGGCGCCGAAGGCACCGATCGGGGCGGCCCACATGACCATCGCCAGGACGCGGAAGATGAGCCGCTGGAGGTGTCCGATGCCACGGAGGACCGGCTCGCCGGCCGGGCCCATCGCCTGCAGGGCGAACCCGACGAGCAGAGCGATCAGCAGCGTCTGGAGGACCTCTCCCTCGGTGAAGGCCGAGACCAGGGTCGTGGGGATGATGCCGAGCAGGAAGTCCGCCATCCCCTCGCTCGCGCCCTTGGCCTCGGCGGCGCCGGCGTCCCGCGCGGCGTCGGTGATCTGCAGGCCGCTGCCCGGGTCCAGGATGTTGCCGACGACCAGACCGATGGCGAGCGCGACCAGCGACATCACCAGGAAGTAGCCGAGGGCGAGGCCGCCGACCGCGCCGACCTTCGCCGCCTTACGCACCGAGCCGACGCCCAGCACGATGGTGACGAAGATGACGGGCGAGATCATCATCGTGATGAGGGCCACGAAGCCCTCTCCGAGCGGCTTCAGTTCCTTCGCCGTGTCGGGCGCGACGAAGCCCAGGCCGATGCCGAGCAGGACGGCGGCGATCACGGCCAGATACAGGTAGTGCGTGCGATCCCGCTTCGTCCGCGCGGGCTGCGCCGTAGTGGGCGGCGGTGTCTGCTGGGACACTTCGGGCTCCTCGTTCTGCGTGGTTGCGGCTCTGACTCGGTGCGAGTCCCGGTGACTATGCATCGTGAGGTGACGCCCGTCACGGTTGCGTGCATTACGTGCACGGAAATTCCACCGGGCAGACTGGCCGTATGCGCACTCCCCGCCCGCCGCGCCGTCCCCGCAGCCTGGCCGGCCAGCTCTTCGCGATGCAGGTCGTGCTGGTGGCGCTGCTGGTGGCCGGGTGTGCCGTGTTCGCGTACGTCACGGACCGCATGCAGGCCGAGGAGTCCGCGCGGCAGCGGGCGTCCGCCACCGCGAAGGCGACGGCGGACTCACCCTCCGTGAGGGAGGCGATCCGCACCGAGCGCCCGCAGGAGCAGCTGCAGCCGTACGCGGAGCAGGTCCGCCACGACACCGGCGTCACCTTCGTCACCATCATGGACACCGACGGCGTCCGCTGGACGCACCCCGATTCGGACAGGATCGGCGGCCACTTCGTCGGCCACCTCGGCCGGGCCGCCGAGGGCCATACGTTCCACGAGACCTACACCGGCACCCTCGGCCCGTCGGTGCGGGTGGTCACGCCCGTCTGGGACGAGGGCCGTGTGGTGGGCCTGGTCAGCGCGGGCATAGCCGTGGACACGATCACCGCGGAGCTGCAGAAGCAGCTCGTGCTGCTGGTGGGCGTCGCGGGTGCGGCCATCGCGCTGGGCGGACTGGGTACGTACGTGATCAACGCACGGCTGCGCCGCCACACGCACGGCATGAACGCGTCCGAGTTGAGCCGCATGCACGACTACCACCAGGCCGTGCTGCACGCGGTTCGCGAGGGGCTGGTGATGCTGGACGGGCAGAAGCAGGTCGCGCTCATGAACGACGGCGCCCGGGAGCTGCTGGGCCTGCGGAGCAGCGGGACCGGTGGCCCGGCGTCCGAGGCGTCCGGCGAGGGCGTACCCGGCGTGGTGGGCCGCAACGTGGCCGATCTGGGTCTGCCCCAGGAGTTGACCGGGGCGCTGCTATCGGCAGATCCTCGCGTCGACGAGGTCCACCTCACTTCGGACCGCGTGATCGTCGTCAACACCTCACCCGTGGACGGCGGCGAGCAGCGCGGCACAGTGGTGACGCTCCGGGATCACACGGAGCTCCAGTCGCTGGCCGGCGAGCTCGACTCCGTGCGGGGCTTCGCCGAAGCGCTGCGCTCCCAGGCCCACGAGTCCGCGAACCGGCTCCACGCCGTGATCTCACTGATCGAACTGGGGCGTACGGAGGAGGCCGTGGACTTCGCGACGGAGGAGCTCGAACTCGCGCAGGCGCTCACGGACAAGGTGGTGGCGGCGGTGGCCGAACCGGTGCTGGCCGCACTGCTGCTGGGCAAGGCGGCCGAGGCCAACGAGCGCGGCGTGGAGCTGTCCCTCACCCCGGACAGCCGCATCGACGACGGACTGCTGCCGCCCGGGCTTCCGCACCGCGACCTGATCACCGTCCTGGGCAACCTGATCGACAACGCGGTCGACGCCGCTGCGGCCTCCGGCCCGGCGCACGGTACGGACGCATCCGCCGAGGGCCCTCCCGCCGAGCGGCTCGGCACCGTTCCCGGGCCCCGCTCCCGACGCCCGGACGTCGTTCCGCGCGTGGGCGTCAGCGTGCGCGGCGAGACCGGAACGGACGGCGGCACGACGCTGCTGGTGAAGGTCACCGACACCGGTCCGGGGGTCTCGGAGGACGACACGGACTCGATCTTCCGGCGCGGCTGGTCCACGAAGCAGGACTCCGGCGGCGAGCCGGGGAGGGGGCGCGGGCTGGGTCTGGCGCTGGTCCGGCAGACCGTGCACCGGCACGGCGGCTCCGTGGACGTGGGAGCGGCGCCTGACGGCGGGGCCGAGTTCGCCGTCCGGCTTCCTCTGCGGGAGGAGGCATGAACGAGCCCGAGGAAGGACAGCCGATTCAGGTCCTGGTCGTCGAGGACGATCCGCTCGCCGCCGACGCACACGCCCTCTACGTCTCGCGCGTCGACGGGTTCGCCGTGGCGGCCGTCGTGCACTCGCGGGCCGAGGCGCTGCGCGCGCTGGAGAGGCTGCCGGTCGACCTGATCCTGCTCGACCTCTTCCTTCCCGACGGCAACGGGCTGGCGCTGCTCCGGGCGCTGCGTGCCGCAGGCCGCACTACGGACGTCTTCGCCGTGACCTCGGCGCGCGATCTGACCGTCATCCGGGAGGGCGTCTCCCTGGGCGTCGTGCAGCACGTGCTGAAGCCCTTCACCTTCCCGACTCTGCGTGAACGGCTGCTGCGCTACGCGCAGTTCCGCAGCACGACGAACTCCTCGGAGGGGGAGGCGAGGAGCCAGGCGGAGGTGGACCGGGCCTTGTCGGTGCTGCGTACGGCGCCCGAAGCGGCCACGCTGCCCAAGGGGTTGAGCGCCGCGACGCTGGAGTCGGTGACCCGCGCGCTGCGCGCTGCGGGGCCGGAGGGGCTGACGGCGAGCGCGGCGGCCGAGCAGCTCGGAGTCAACAGGATCACCGCGCGCCGCTATCTGGAGCACCTGGTCGAGGGCGAGAGCGCCGCACGCGCACCGCAGTACGGACACGTGGGCCGCCCCGAACTCTGCTACCGCTGGCGCGGCTGAGAAGGCGGCGCCCCCGGCTGTCGGCGACGGCCCCGGCCGTGCCCGGCGACGCTACGGCTGAGGCAGCCGGCGCGGTTCGAGGCGCTCCTCGGCTGCCGCGTCTCCGTCGCGTACGACGACGTAGGCGCCCTTCCCCTGTGTCTCCGGGTCTGTCTCCGTGACCGCTTCGACGAGCCGGGTTCCGCGGTAGACGAGGCCGACGCCGTCGTCGGTGCAGTGCGTCTCGGGGAGGGTCCCGTCCGCGACGAGCCGGTGCACGAGCGGGCGGCGCCCCTCGTCACTGTCGTAGTGGACGCCGTTGCCGTACGGAAGGAAGCCCAACGCGTCGGTCAGCGGGCGCAGTTCGGGCCCGAAGGAGTCGGTGGTGCCTCCCCGGAACCAGCAGATCGAACCGGCGCTGACGCCGCTGAGCACGACCCCGGCCTCCCACGCCTTTCGGAAGACGGAGTCAAGGCCGTGAACCCGCCAGATCGCCAGCAGGTTCGCGACCGAGCCTCCCATGACCCAGACGACGTCCTGGTCGAGGACGGCGCCCTCCATGTCCTCGATGTTCGGCATGGGGAAGAGATGCAGCGGCGTCAGGTCGAAGCCGGTGGCGCGGGCCGCCTCGTACATGCGCGCGGTGAAGTGTTCCGCGTCGCCGATCGCCGTACCGACGTACATGATCCGGGGACGGCGGCCGTGCGCTCCGGACAGGTCGACGGCGTGGTGGACGAGGGCGTCGAACTCCACCATGGTGCGGCGCCCGAGGCGGTGACCACCCGAAGTGGCAAGGACGGTGGGCTCATCGGCAGGCATGGCGGACGAGCCTACCGGCCCCGTTTCGGGGCGCGCGTGACATCGCTGCGGAGATCGTCTGGAACCTTTCCTTACTTTTCTATTGTCTGGACCAATACGCCGCGCTAGCGTGCCGCACCAGTTCCTCCGAAATCCCCATCCCCACCGACAAGTTGGGAGTTCGACGTGCGCCCCCACATCACGCCGCGCAGACATCTCGCCCTCACGCTCGCCGCCGCCCTCGCCTGCACCGGCGCCCTGGCCGTCGACGCGCAGGCCTCCAGCGGCAACGCCCCGCAGAAGGCACCCGCGAAGCCGGAGGCCGCCGCCCCGAGCGGCCTCAACGGGCCCTACCTGTACCTGGGTTGGGGCAACCCGCCCAACGCCGTGGACCTCATGAAGGAGACCGGCCTGACCCAGCTCACCATGGCCTTCATCCTTTCCGACGGCGGCTGCTCCCCCGCCTGGGACGGCAGCAGGCCGCTGGCCGGAGGCCAGGACGAGCAGACCATCAAGGCGGTGCAGGCCGCGGGCGGCGACGTCACTCCGTCCATCGGCGGCTGGAGCGGCAACAAGCTGGGCGAAGCGTGTTCCAGCGCCCAGGACTTGGCCGGCGCCTACCAGAAGGTCATCGACGCCTACGGGCTGAAGTCGGTCGACGTCGACATCGAGTCCACCGAGTTCGAGAGCGCGGACGCCCGGCAGCGCGTCGTCGACGCCCTCAAGATCGTCAAGGACGGCAACGCGGGCATCAAGGTCTATCTGACGTTCGGGACCACCCCGCAGGGCCCCAACGCCAACGGCAAGGACCTGATCCAGAAGGGCGCGGACGCCGGGCTGGACGTGGACGGCTGGACCGTCATGCCGTTCGACTTCGGTGACGGCACCACCGACCTGGCCGCCGCGACGCGGTCCGCCGTCGACGGTCTCGCGCAGACGGTGGGCGCGGCGTACGGCATCTCCACCGGCGACGCCTACCGCAAGGTGGGCTTCTCCTCGATGAACGGAATCACCGACGTCCAGGGCGAGTCCGTATCGCCCGACGCCTTCCGGTCGATGGTCGACTACGCGAAGGAACACCACCTGGCACGGGCCAGTTTCTGGTCGGTCAACCGTGACCGCCCCTGCGACGGCGGCGGCGCCGATTCGTGCAGCGGCGTCGATCAGCAGCCGTGGGAATTCTCCAAAATCCTTGCTGGATACACAGGTTGAGGATTCCGCGGCAACCCCTGAGCGGGCGTGGACATTCGGCCCGTCGGCGGCGTTGATAACAACGTTGTCACGGTGTTGAACTGCGCGTCTGCACGGCCATTGACCTGGACACGACGGACCCGGGAGATTGTACGGACAAAGCAGCCCCACGCGGCCTGCGGCCAACCCGGGCCGCCCCGGCCGTGGCCCCGAGAGAGGTCAGGCCCGTCATGCCCGTGCGTCCCACCACTCCGCTGGCCCTCAGTATCGCCGCCGTCCTCGCCGCAGGCATGCTCACCGCCTGCGGCGGGGGCTCGGGCAGCGACCCGAACACGATCAAGATCGCCTTCCCGAAGGACACGGACAACAAGGTCACTGTCAGAGACAACTATGTGAAGGACATGGCCAAGGAGTTCGAGAAGAAGAACAAGGGCAAGAAGGTCAAGATCATCCCGATCCAGGCGTCGGCGCAGGACTACGTCACCAAGCTCCAGCAGATGATGCGCTCCCCGAAGACCGCGCCCGACCTGGTCTACGAGGACACCTTCCTCATCAACTCCGACATCAAGAGCGGCTATCTCCGCCCGCTGGACGACTACATCGGCAAGTGGGGCGACTGGAAGCAGTTCGAGCCCACGGCGAAGACGGCCGCCAAGGCGCAGGACGGCAAGATCTACGGCGTCCCCGACGGCACGGACACCCGGGCGCTGTGGTTCAACAAGAAGATATTCAAGAAGGCCGGGCTTCCCGAGGACTGGAAGCCCAAGACCTGGGACGACGTGCTCAAGGCCGCCCGCACGATCAAGAAGAAGGCCCCGGACAAGATCCCGCTCAACGTCTTCACGGGCAAGGCGGTCGGCGAGGCCGCGGCCATGCAGGGCTTCGAGATGCTGCTCTACGGCACCGGAGCGGACCCCCTCTACGACCCGAAGTCGAAGAAGTGGGTCAAGGGCAGCAAGGGCTTCAAGGACACCCTGAACTTCGTCAAGACCGTCTACGGCGACGGCTTGGGCCCCGACGTCGACCAGGCCCTCAGCCCCACCATGCAGACCAAGGTGGTCACCGACCTGCTTCCCAAGGAGAAGCTCGCCATCGCGCTCGACGGCTCCTGGCTCGGACAGCAGTGGATCAAGACCGGCGGCAGCCCCTGGCCCGAGTGGGACGAGACCATGAGCATGGCGCCGATGCCGACCCAGGACGGGGCCGCACCCGGCGAGGTGAGCATGTCCGGCGGCTGGACCTGGTCGATCCCCCAGAAGTCCAAGAACCCCGAGCTGGCCTGGAAGATGATCCAGCACATGCAGAGCCAGAAGAACGCGGTCGAGTGGTGCGTGCGCGGCGCGCAGATCGCCGTCCGCAAGGACGTCGCCGCCGACCCGAAGTACCTGAGCTCGATGCCGGGCATCAAGTTCTTCACCAAGCGGGTCGAGCACAGCGAGTACCGCCCCACGCTGCCCGTCTACCCCCAGGTCTCCACCGCCATCACCGAAGCCATGGAGTCGGTGACGACCGGGGACTCGTCGGTGGGCGAAGCCGCCAAGTCCTATGACGAGCAACTCGAGTCGATCACCAACGGAGCGGTCACGTCCAAGTGAGCGCCACCGACATCGCAGTGCCCGTCGCGAAGGGGCCGGGCGGGGGCAGGAGCAGCAAGAACCAGGGACGGCGCGGCAATCAGGCGCGCGCCTGGCGCTGGCTGCCCATCGCCCCCGCCACCGTCCTGCTGCTGCTCTTCCTCGCCGGGCCCATCGCCTACTGCGCGTACATCGCCTTCACCGACATGCAGTTGACGGGGCAGGCCGAGGCCTCCTTCGTCGGCTTCGACAACTTCACGAAGGCCTTCGGGGACGAGAACTTCCGCAACTCCGTCATCCTCACGCTGGTCTTCACGCTCATCTCGTCCATCCTCGGCCAGAACACCCTCGGTCTGGTGCTGGCCTCGCTGATGGCGCGCTCGACGAAGACCATCCGGTCGGCGACCGGTGCCGTCGTCATCAGCGCCTGGGTGCTCCCGGAGATCGTGGCGGGCTTCTTGCTCTACACCTTCTTCAGCAAGGAGGGAACGCTCAACGAGATCCTGGCATGGCTCCATCTGCCGTCCCAGAACTGGCTGTTCACGCTGCCGATCATCGCCGTCTCCTTCGCCAACGTCTGGCGGGGGACGGCCTTCTCGATGCTGGTCTACTCGGCGGCGCTCTCGGAGATCCCCAAGGAGGTCACCGAATCGGCGGAGGTGGACGGCGCGGGCTCCTGGCAGCGGCTGTGGCACATCACCCTGCCGATGATCCGCCGCTCCATCGGCACCAATCTGATGCTCAACACCCTGCAGACGCTCTCGGTCTTCGGGCTGATCTGGGCCATGACGCGAGGCGGCCCCGGCAACCGCAGCCAGACGCTGCCGATCTTCATGTACGACCAGGCGTTCAACAAGTCCCTCATCGGTTACGGCACCGCGGTGGCGCTGCTCCTGCTGGTGGTCGGCGCACTGTTCTCGGTCGTCTATCTGCGCCTGATGCGCGAGGAGGTCTGAGACCCGCATGGCAGCCATCTCCGGAACCCCCGGCACCACGAAGGCCGCCGCCGGGGCGGCCCCCCGGCGGCGGCCCGTACGCCCCGGGTCGTCCCTCACCCGTGCCACGAAGCAGCGGCTCGCGGCCGACCTCGGACTGCTCGTCGTGATGGGGGCGTTCGTGCTCCCGCTGGTGTGGCTGATCTTCGCCTCGGTCGACACCGACCCGTCGATGAAGGTCGCCCCGCCCAGCTCTCTCACGCTGGACAACTTCTCGCGCGTGCTGACGGACGAGATCACCTTCACGCCGATGATCAACAGCCTGCTGCTGTGCGGCAGTGCCACGTTGATGACGGTCACGGCCGCGTCGCTGGCGGCGTATCCGCTCTCCCGCTACAAGGCACGCTTCTCCCGCCCGTACCTGCTGACCATCCTCTTCAGCACCTGCCTGCCGATCACCGCCGTCATGGTGCCGGTCTACGGGCTCTTCGTGCAGGTCAACCTGATCGACACCATGCACGGCACGTCCTTCTTCCTCGCCACGTCCCAACTGCCTTTCGCCGTCTGGCTGATGAAGAACTTCATGGACGGCGTGCCGGTGGCGCTGGAGGAGGCCGCCTGGACGGACGGCGCGAGCTGGTTCCAGGCGCTGACCAAGGTGATCCTGCCGCTGATGGGCCCGGGCTTCGCGGTCGTGACGGTCTACAGCTTCATCCAGATGTGGGGGAACTTCTTCGTCCCCTTCATGCTCCTCATCAGCCCCGAGCAACTCCCGGCATCGGTCAGCATCTTCACCTTCTTCGGCAACCTCGGTTCCATCGCCTTCGGTGAACTGGCCGCGTTCTCGATCCTCTACTCCACGCCCGTCCTGCTCCTCTACATCCTCATCGCCAAGCGCCTCGGCGGCGGTTTCACCCTGGGCGGTGCCGTCAAGGGGTGACTCGCGCGGACCGGTTCGGCCGCCCCGACACCCCGGCTGCGCCGTCGCCTTCGAGGCGGCGCCGCAGCCAGGCCGTGGCGATCTCGCCCTGTGCCGCCTGGAACCGGCGCAGAGTCGGCAGCCCGGGGGGCGCGGGCTGCCGGGAGTGCTGGACGAAGTAGCCGGTGAGCGCGGCCAGTACGGTCGTCACGGCCTCCGGGTCCGCGCCCCGCGACACCGGGTGCGCGGCGAAGATCTGCTCGGGGTCGCCGCCGCCCTGCATCGCCACGCTCGACAGCATCAGCAGCAGGTCGAACCAGGCGGCGGCCAGGCAGGCCGCCGGCCAGTCGACGAAGAGCACCCTTCCGCCGGTCAGCAGGATGTTGTCCGCCCGCAGGTCGGCGTGCGCCAGAGTGACGCCTTCCGCCGCACGAGGCCAGGAGGCCTCCCGGTCGGCCAGTTCGTCGAGGTGATCGCTCAACCACGGGTCGAGACCGGTCAGTTCGTCCGTCCCGTCGTCTTGCGCGCGGGACAGCCTGCGCCATCCCTGGAAGTCGTCGGCGTTCGCCTCCAGCACGGTCGGCGCCGTCACGGGGCTCGGAGTCACCGCTTCCGCGAGGTCGGCCAACGCACCGAGCACACGCGTCAGTTCGTCCCGCCGCCAGGGCTGGGCGGGCATCCGCCCTTCGACGTCCTCGTACAGCAGCGCGACCCAGGAGCCGTCGTCGTGGACGCCGAGAAGGCGCGGCGCGGGCACAGCCGTCGGAAGGGCCGCGGCGATGCGCGCCTCGGATCGGTGCATGCCCGGTGAGTCGGGGTTCTGCGCGGGGCTCACCGCCTTCACGAACGCACGCCGCCCGTCCGTCAGCCGCACCCGTGCGGCGACTCCCGGTGAGAAACCGCCGGGCTGGGTCACCGCCTGATCGACTGCCGCGCCGAGGAGCGCTTCGACCTCCAGCCGTACGGACGCCGGAACGCGGCCCCACGGGAGCCGCACCCCCTCCGCGGCGGGCGGGGGCGGCGCGGTGACCGCGGGATCCCTCTGCACGTCCGGATCGATGCCCATGGGCTCATCGTCGCGGAGCGCCTCAGCGCCCGCCAACCGATTATGGCCGCGCCCGCAGCCGGGCCGTCCGGGGCTCCGGCACAGCTGAGTTCCGCCGTCCCGGCGCGACGTCCGCTCTGATCACCTTGCGGCAAGCCGTCACGTGCCGACGGCCCACGGCGCACACTGAGGTATGGGATTCATCATCTTCATGACGCTGCCCGGCCTGGTCCTCGCACTCCTCGCGATGGCGGCCGTCGACCAGATCCTGCAGCGGATGGGCCGCGCGGGGCTGCTCCCGTGGCGGCGCTCGACGAGCGGCGGGCACGCCGGGATATCGGCGATCGCCTTCGAGGAGCTGGACGCGAGCCTGGGAGCGGGAGGAAAGCAGAACGAACTCAAGGAGCGGCAGACCGCGTTGATGCTGCGGGACGACGAGGAGGACGGCGCCCCGCCGAACCGCACCGTCGTGGATCTCGACAACGGGACCGCGGTCATACGGGCACCCGCGCCGCACTGACAGCATCAGCTCGGACCGTCCGCCCGCCGGGCAGCATGCCCGAGGTGCCGCCCGTGCACGCCTCAGTAGACGGACTCGGCCTCGTCCATGCGGTCCTGGGGCACGCGCTTGAGCTCGGTCACCGCGTTCGCGAGCGGGGTCATCACGATCTCGGTGCCGCGCAGGGCCGTCATCTGGCCGAAGTCGCCGCGGTGCACCGCCTCCACGGCATGCCACCCGAAGCGAGTCGCCAGCACGCGGTCGTACGCCGTCGGCGTACCGCCTCGCTGGACGTGGCCCAGGATGACCGGCTTGGCCTCCTTGCCGAGGCGGTACTCCAGCTCACTGGCCAGCCTGTTGCCGATGCCGACGAAGCGCTCATGACCGTACTGGTCGATGACGCCCTTCTCGTACGGCATCGAGCCCTCGGCGGGGTGCGCCCCCTCCGCCACGCAGATGAGCGCGAACTTCTTGTCCCGGGAGAAGCGCTCCTCGACCATCTTCACCAGGTCGTCCACCTCGAAGGGCCGCTCCGGGATGCAGATCCCGTGGGCGCCGGCGGCCATTCCCGCCTCGAGCGCGATCCAGCCCGCGTGACGCCCCATGACCTCGACGACCATGACGCGCTGATGCGATTCCGCGGTCGTCTTCAGCCGGTCCATCGCCTCGGTCGCGACGCCGACGGCCGTGTCGAAGCCGAAGGTGCGGTCGGTCGCGGAGATGTCGTTGTCGATCGTCTTGGGGACGCCGACGACCGGCAGGCCCGCGTCGGCCAGCATCCGGGAGGCGGTCAGGGTGCCTTCGCCGCCGATGGGGATCAGCGCGTCCAGACCGAGGCGGTCGATCAGCTCTTCGGAGTTGTCGCAGGCCTCGCGCAGGCGGTCGCGCTCGAGCCGGGCGGAGCCCAGGATGGTGCCGCCGCGGGCGAGAATGCCGGAGACCGAGTTGATGTCGAGCTTGCGGTGGCGACCGTCGAGGAGACCCGTGAACCCGTCCTCGAAGCCGATGACTTCGTCGTTGCGGTCGTGCACGGCCCGGTGGACGACGGAACGGATCACGGCGTTCAGACCGGGGCAGTCGCCGCCTGCCGTGAGGACTCCGATGCGCATGGGGGTTCCATCTCCTGGTCGATGATCGGCCGCGGTGCGGGCCGCCTTGTCCGGGTGGTGAGCCGAGGGGAGTGTTTCATGTCTTGAACGCAGGCTGCACGGCCCGTCCGCCCACCGGACGCCCTCGTCCGGAGCCGATCCTGGCCGCCAGGGCCTTTTACCCAGGCGCGCAGGTATTGTCAAGGACTTACGTGCGTCGTACATGCGGATTTCAGGGGAATCAGCCCGGGGACCAGCCATTCCACGGTCGGCCACTCGGTCCGGCCTCCCCACGACGAGAGGAAGAACACCTGTGGCGCGCAGCGTGTACGTGACCGGCATCGGTCGCGGTGACGGCCGGCAGGTCGTGGAGCTCGGAGTCATGGAGCTCCTCACCCGCCAGATTGACCGGGTGGGGGTCTTCCGGCCGCTGATGCACGACCGCTCCCCCTCCGGTGACCGCCTCTACGACCTGCTGCGGAGCCGCTACCGCCTCACCCAGCCCGTCGGCACCGTCTTCGGCATGGGATACGGGGAGGCAGCCGCCCTCCAGGCCGAGAAGGGCACCGACGAACTCGTCTCACGCCTCGTGGAGCGCTTCCACTCCGTCGCGGACGACTACGACGCCGTGCTCGTCCTCGGCACGGACTACGCCGACACCCAGCTCCCCGCCGAACTGTCGCTCAACGCACGCCTGGCCAACGAGTTCGGCGCGGCTGTGCTGCCGGTCGTGGCCGGCAACGACCAGAGCGCGGAGTCGGTGGCCTCGGAGGTCCGCAACGCCCACCACGCCTTCACCTCGCTCGGCTGCCACGTGGTGGCCACCGTCGCGAACCGCGTCCGGGAGTCCGAGGCGCAGGCGGCCTCCCGGCTCCTGGCCGATCAGCTGCCCGAGCCGGTGTACGTGCTGCCGGAGGAACCGGCCCTCTCGGCGCCGACCGTCGCACAGGTGCAGGACAAGCTGGGCGCGGAGATGCTGCTGGGCGATCCCGCGGGACTCGGCCGTGACGTACGAGACTTCGTGTTCGGCGGCGCCCACCTGCCGATCTTCCTGCCGGCCCTGACCGAGGGCTGCCTGGTGATCACCCCCGGGGACCGCGCCGACCTGATCGTGGGGGCTCTGGCCGCCCACGCCGCCGGGTCCCCCGCCATCGCGGGCGTCGTGCTCACGCTCGGCGCGCTGCCGGGCGAGGAGACCATGGCACTCGCCGCCCGGCTCGCGCCGGGCACCCCCGTACTAGGCGTGCCCGGCGGCTCGTTCCCGACGGCGGCGGAGCTGTTCGCGCTGGAGGGCAAGCTGACCGCCGCAACGCCGCGCAAGGCGGAGATCGCTCTCGGCCTCTTCGAACGCCACGTGGACACCCGCCAGTTGACCGACCGGCTCGCGGTCGTACGCGGTGAACGGGTCACCCCGATGATGTTCGAGCACGAGCTGGTCGAACGCTCACGATCGGACCGCCGGCACATCGTGCTGCCCGAGGGCGACGAGGAGCGGGTGCTGCGCGCGGCCGAGGTGCTGCTCCGCCGCAACATCTGCGATCTGACGCTGCTGGGCGAGCCCGACTCCGTACGCAGGCAGGCCGCCGAGCTGGGGATCGACCTGACACCGCTCGGCGACGGCGAACTGCCCACCGCCTCACAGGCGTCGGCCCGGATCGTCGACCCGCGGACCTCGCCGCTGCGGGAGCGATTCGCGGAGCTGTACGCGCAGCTGCGCGGCCACAAAGGCGTCACCTACGAGCTCGCTCACGACGTGGTCGCGGACGTCTCCTACTTCGGGACTCTCATGGTGCGCGAGGGGCTGGCCGACGGCATGGTCTCGGGCGCCGCCCACTCCACCGCGGCGACGGTCCGGCCCGCCTTCGAGGTGATCAAGACCCGTCCCGACGCGACCATCGTCTCCTCGGTCTTCTTCATGTGCCTGGCCGACCGGGTGCTCGTCTACGGGGACTGCGCCGTCAATCCCGACCCCGACGCCGAGCAACTCGCGGACATCGCCGTGCAGTCGGCGACGACGGCGGCCCGCTTCGGGGTCGAACCGCGCATCGCGATGCTGTCGTACTCGACGGGCACCTCGGGCTCCGGCGCGGACGTCGACAAGGTGCGCGAGGCCACGGAACTGGTCCGCCGGCGCCGGCCCGACCTGCTGGTGGAGGGCCCGATCCAGTACGACGCCGCGGTGGAGCCGTCGGTCGCGGCGACCAAGCTCCCGGGGTCCGAGGTCGCCGGAAGGGCGACCGTGCTGATCTTCCCCGACCTCAACACGGGCAACAACACCTACAAGGCGGTGCAGCGTTCGGCCGGCGCGGTCGCGGTGGGCCCGGTGCTCCAGGGCCTGCGCAAGCCGGTGAACGATCTCTCGCGCGGGGCGATGGTCTCCGACATCATCAACACCGTCGCGATCACCGCGATACAGGCACAGCAGAGCGGAAGCTCCGCCCCGCCGGCGACTCCATGACCTCGTCCGCGACCGTGAGCCGGTCGTGAGTCACCCGCCGCACGGCCTCGCCACGCTCCCCCACGCCCGCCACCAGCCGCCCGCAGAAAGCAGATCCGCCCGTGAGCGCCACCCGCGTCCTCGTACTCAACTCCGGCTCCTCGTCCGTCAAGTACCAGCTGCTGGAGATGGCGGACGGCACACGGCTGGCCGCCGGTCTGGCGGAGCGCATCGGGGAGCGGCAGTCGCGGCTGGTGCACCGGCCGCTGGCTTCGGGAGGTGAACGCCGGGAGCGCGTCGAGCAGTTCGCGGACCACGGTGCCGCACTGCGAGCCGTGGCGGAGGAACTGCGGGCCGACGGCCTCGGCCTGGACTCGCCCCGACTCGCCGCCATCGGGCACCGGGTGGTGCACGGCGGCCAGTCGTTCACCCGCCCCACCCTCATCGACGACGCGGTGCTCGACGAGATCGAGCGGCTGGTACCGCTCGCCCCGCTCCACAACCCCGCGAATCTGACGGGCATCAGGACCGCTCAGGACCTCAACCCGCACCTGCCGCAGGTCGCCGTCTTCGACACCACCTTCCACACGACGGTTCCGGAGTCCGCCGCCCGCTACGCGTTGGAGAAGACGACCGCCGACGAGTACCTCATCCGTCGCTACGGCTTCCACGGCACCTCGCACGCCTACGTCTCCCGACGGACCGCCGCACTGCTCGGCAAGGACCCCTCACAGGTCAACGTGATAGTGCTGCACCTGGGCAACGGCGCCTCGGTCTCCGCCGTCGAGGGGGGCCGATGCGTGGAGACCTCGATGGGGATGACCCCGCTTGAGGGCCTGGTCATGGGTACTCGTACGGGAGACCTGGACCCGGCCGTCGTCCTCCATCTCATGAGGATCGGAGGCATGACGGTCGACGAGGTCGACGAACTGCTGAACAAGCGGAGCGGGCTCGCCGGGCTGTGCGGGGACAACGACATGCGCGAGATCCGCCGCCGTGTCGAGGAAGGGGACGAGAACGCACAACTCGCGTTCGACATCTACATCCACCGGCTCAAGAAGTACGTCGGCGCCTACTTCGCCGTACTCGGACGTCTCGACGCCGTGGCCTTCACCGCCGGAGTGGGCGAGAATTCGCCTGCGGTACGCCGGGCGGCTCTGGCCGGGCTCGAGGGCCTGGGAATCCGCGTCGATCCCGCTCTCAACGAAGCCGAGGGCGCTGCGGCCGAAGGGGCCCGGCTGATCTCCCCGGGGGAGGCACGGGTCGCGGTGGCCGTCGTACCGACAGACGAGGAGCTGGAGATCGCACAGCAGACCTACGCGCTGGTCAGCGACGGAGAACCACAACAGCGCGGCGAGCCCGCGTGATCCACTTCACCCCCGATACGTTCCGCACTTGAACAAACCGTTAGGATCGTCCCATGCGCCGTTCCAAAATCGTCTGCACCCTGGGCCCTGCCGTCGACTCCTACGACCAGCTGAAAACGCTGATCGAAGCCGGCATGAACGTGGCCCGATTCAACATGAGCCACGGGTCCCAACCGGAGCACGAGGAGCGGTACGACCGCGTCCGTAAGGCCGCCGAGGAGACCGGAAGGGCCGTCGGCGTCCTCGCCGACCTCCAGGGCCCCAAGATCCGCCTGGAGACGTTCGCCGAAGGACCTGTCGAGCTGGTCCGCGGCGAGGAGTTCACCATCACCACGGAGGACGTGGCCGGTGACAAGACCATCTGCGGCACCACCTACAAGGGGCTGCCGGCGGACGTCAACAAGGGCGACACCGTACTGATCAACGACGGCAACGTCGCCCTCCAGGTGACCGAGGTGGACGGACCCCACGTCCGCACCATCGTCATCGAGGGCGGCGTGATCTCCGATCACAAGGGCATCAACCTGCCGGGCACCGCCGTCAACGTCCCCGCCATGTCCGAGAAGGACGTCGAGGACCTGAAGTTCGCGCTCCGCATGGGCTGCGACATGGTGGCGCTCTCCTTCGTGCGGGACGCCTCCGACGTCCGCGACGTGCACCGCATCATGGACGAGGTGGGCCGTCGCGTACCGCTGATCGCCAAGGTGGAGAAGCCGCAGGCCGTCGAGAACATGGAAGCGGTCGTCATGGCCTTCGACGGCGTGATGGTCGCGCGCGGCGACCTGGCGGTGGAGTACCCGCTGGAGCGCGTCCCCATGGTCCAGAAGCGGCTCATCGAGCTGTGCCGCCGCAACGCCAAGCCGGTGATCGTGGCGACGCAGATGATGGAGTCGATGATCACCAACTCCCGTCCCACCCGCGCCGAGGCCTCCGACGTGGCCAACGCGATCCTGGACGGCGCGGACGCGGTGATGCTCTCCGCGGAGTCCTCCGTGGGGCAGTACCCCATCGAGACGGTCAAGACGATGTCGAAGATCGTCGAAGCGGCCGAGGAGGAGCTGCTCAGCCGCGGACTCCAGCCGCTCGTACCGGGCAAGAAGCCGCGCACGCAGGGCGGCTCGGTGGCCCGCGCCGCCGCGGAGATGGCCGACTTCCTGGACGGCAAGGCGCTCGTCGCCTTCACCAAGTCCGGTGACACCGCCCGCAGGCTGTCGCGCTACCGCGCCTGCCAGCCGATCCTCGCCTTCACCACCGAGCCCGAGACGCGCAACCAACTCACCCTGAGCTGGGGCGTGGAGACCTACGTGGTGCCGCACGTGCAGCACACCGACGAGATGGTCGAGCTGGTCGACGCCGAGCTGCTGAAGCTCCAGCGCTACGACGCCGGCGACACGATGCTCATCACGGCCGGCTCCCCGCCCGGTGTCCCCGGCACCACGAACATGGTCCGCGTGCACCACCTGGGCGGCACGCAGAAGGGCTGAGGCGGCCTCATTGCGCCCGTGGCAACGGCAAGGGCCCGCGACCTCGTTGAAGGTCGCGGGCCCTGCTGTGTGCGGCTCCCGGTGAAGCTGGTGGTGGCCTGCCTCAGTCGATGCTCTGGCGCAGTCCGGGAACCGTGAGGTTCCCGCCGAACTGCCCTGCCTGCTTGACCTCGACGTTGGTGAAGTACGCCTCCGGGATGTTCAGCGGCGGCGGGTGCTCCGGGTCGAAGGTGATCGGGATCAGCCCGAAGAGGTTGCCCTTGAGCTCCTCCGTGTACATCGTGACCTTGCCGCCACGGATGGTGGACGTGGAACCCTTGGCCGCCTGGACGTGGTACTTGGTCCCGTCGGGGCCCTCGACGATCTGGTGCAGGTCGCCGATGTCCAGGCTGTTCGCGGTGAACTTCAGGGCCTGCTTCGTCTTCCCGTCCGCAGTACGGATGTTGACGACACCCTTGTAGTCCAGGCCGTGCAGGCCGAGCGAGCTGGCCTCCAGCTTCCACGACTCGTTGGGAAGCGTCGCGGGGGTCTGCTCGTCGTCCCCGGCGACCTTCTTCTCCTCGACGCAGGGGAAGCCCTTCTTGCCGTCCACCCGCTCCTTGGAGCCCGCCTTCTCGCCGGCCAGACCGCCCTTGGCACCCTCCGCGGTGTCCTCGGCGGTCTTGCCCAGCTTGTCGGTGGTGTCCTTGAGGCCGTCCCCGACCTTGCCGACCGTGTCCTCGATCGGCTTGGACTTGGAGGGGCCGGAGTCGGAAGGCGAAGCGCTGGGAGAGGCCTCGGCCTCCTCCTTCTTCTCCTCTTCCTTCTCCTTGGCGGCCTTCTCCTTGGGGCTGAGAATGTCGCCGATGGCATCGCCGATGCCGCCGAGGAGACCACCGTCGTCCTCGTCCTCGCCCTCTTCCTCGTCCTCCTCGGGGTCGGACGGGCTCGGCGACGGGTCGGGCTTCTCCGAACCGCCACCGCCTCCGCCGCCGGACGAGGGGGGTTCGGAAGGACTGGGCTCAGGCTTGTCGGAGCCGCCGGATCCGGGCTCGGAGGACTCGGAACCGTCGCCGGCCGAACCTTCCTCCTTCTCCTTCTCCGCCTTCTCCCTTTCCGCCTTCTCCTTGGCTGCCTTCTCCTTCTTCGCGTCTTCCGCTGCGTCCTTGTCGGGCTGGGACACGCAAGCGCCGCCCTTGAAGGGGTTCTTGGGCAGCGGTTTGGCGCTCGCCAGCTGGGGGGTGAGCCCCATACCCATCAGAACCGCGGAGGGCATCGCGGCGATGGCTATCGCCTTGCCCGCGGGGACATGAAGACGGGTCAGCAAGGGCTTCCGCGGAGCCGCGTGACGCGGTCCGCTTCTGCCGCGGCCGGCGTCGAGCGCTGATTGCGCCGACGAACCCGCCTCCTCATGCAACTCGTCACCCGGCACGGTGCCTCCCGTTCCCGTGGTTCGCATCGACTCCTGTGGAAGGAGCCGTTCCAAAGACTGAAAGGTCGTCCTGAGCCGTACCCGAGGGACCCCTGTCCGCCGGGCCGGAGCCCGAGGAGTAGGTGGGGCTCGACGCACTCTTCGCCGTCGTGTCCGCGCCCTCGGGTTCGTCGCCGCCGCCGCGCTTGGCGACCGGCTTACCGGGGCCCCAAGAGACGCCGAGTGCGCCACCGATCAGCCCCAGCAGGAAACCGATCATGAAGGCGCCGACGTTCGAGACGACCAGTGAAACCAGGGACAGCAGGATCGCCGCGATACCGGCGAACACCCGAGACTGGGGCTGGAACCACATCGTGAGTCCGAGTACGACCAGCAGAACACCGATGATCAGCGAGCCTGCGCCCGCCGTCGTCGACATCCGGATCGTCAACGAACCCAAGGTGAAGTTCTGATACGGGATGTACATGATGGGGATGCCGGCGAGAAGCGTCAGCATGCCGCCCCAGAACGGGCGCTGTCCGCGCCAGTCCCGGAACGAACTGCGCTTCTGGCCGAATCCGGAAGTCAGCCTTTGTCGCGTCTCGGCGCTCATGTCGTACAGCTCCTCGGGACTGGCACAAAGCTTGCGTTGGTGGAGCCGACTGCTCGGGCGCGGAGCAGCAAGGAGCAGCCGCTCCGCACCCGTTCAGTCAGTGAGTGCCCGTCAGTAGCACTCGTTCTTGCCTTTCTTCACGGCCATCTTGAGGCCGCTGAGCTTGAACGTACCGGCGGTGGTCGCCCAGGCGCGCTGCTTGACATCCGTGAATGTCGCGCTCTCGGCCTGCTGGGCGAACGAACCGGGCAGGTACTTGTCGCCCTTGTTCGGACCGGGACCCTTGGTGGTCTCGTCCGCGGCGACGCCGATGTCGACGTTCTTGAACGTCGCGTCGGCACCGATCTGGTCGGCGTCGACGTACAGCTTCTTGGCCTCGACCTCGGGGCCGCCTGCGGCACCCGCGCCCAGCTTCATCGTCACGTCGCCGAACGCCGGAACCGGCACGACGACGGACTGGCAAAGATTCCTGATCTTCGCCGAGTTGAAGCCGACGACAGCGACGGGCTTCTTGCCGACCTTCGTCGAGTCGACAGCGCCGTACTGGACGAACCCGGTGCCTTCGAGCCGGTCGGCAGCGATCTTGAACTGCTGGCCGGAAACGCTGAACGAAGCAGCAAGCGCACCCTGCGAAAGGGCCACGCCTATAGCTGCGGTGGCAGCGACACTCGGCACCATGACGACGGCGAACCGCTTCCATCTGGTCCCGCCACGAGCCAGGGACTCCATGACTTTCCTCCTTCTCGGACGTACATCTCCGGCCTGGACGAACCGCTCCTGAAACGGCCCGCTCCCTGACCTGGGATGGGAGAAGTGCTACGTCCTCGGGAAGGAGAGCGCCGTCATCGACAGACGTACGTATACGCCACGTCCGAGCTGTCGGCGATCACCCCCGAGCGACAACCACTGGCCACGCTCACGCGCAACCTGCTTTGTTCGGACAGGCTCTGCCGGTCGGCAGAGACCCCCCTGTCCGGAAGACCGGCGATGGTGCTGATGGGGCTGAAGCTTGCTGTGCCGGTCTGCTCGGTGGGGATCCAAGAACCGCGGTGCGCCGAATGGTTGCCGGGCTGCGGGCAATGGACCGAGCTTGGCCGATCGTGGTCTATCCGAAGGCTGCGCACAAGGGGGTGCGTTACCAGTGAGTAACGGCCAGATAACTGGACGGCGGCCGATCAGCATAGGGCAGACACACAGGGTCGTCACCCCCTGGTCGGGATGCCCGGAATCAACCTGGACATCAACGACCAAAGCTCACAACGTCACTTACTACGAGTAACAGCGACTGCGATTACCAAGTTTTGGTAAAACACAGCCGCTGATGTCGCTAAAACCATGTGTCGTGACGGTGCGTGCGCAACCGCACTCCCCCCTCAGAACAGCACGCGCGCAAGCGCGCTACGCGCAGTGACTACCCGTGGGTCATCCGGGCCAATCACATCGAAGAGCTCAAGTAGGCGGACGCGGGCGGTTTCCCGATCGTCTCCAGAAGTCCTTTTCACCGTCTCCACAAGTCGCCCGAAAGCATCCTCGACATGACCGCCCGCCATGTCCAGGTCCGCCGCCTTCAGTTGGGCCTCGGCGTCGGCCGGCCTGTCCGCGGCGTCCTTGCGCACCTGCTGCGCGTCCAGACCCTGTACCCGGTTCAGGAGTTCGGCCATGGCGAGTCCGACACGGGCCTCGACGTTTGCGGGGTCGGAGGAGAGGACGTTCTGGTACGCCTGCACGGCGCCGTTCAAGTCGCCCGTGTCCAGCGCCTGCTGGGCCGCGACGAGCGCCGGGTCCTCCGGCTCCTCGGGAGCCTGCGGAGGCTGCTCCTCGCCCTCGCCCTCCTCCGCGACGCCCTGCAGGCCCGTGATGCCGAAGCGCTCCTCGGAGACCTGGATCAACTGATCGAGCGTCTGGCGGATCTGGGCCTCGGGCGCAGCGCCTTGGAAGAGCGGCAGCGCCTGCCCGGCGACCACGGCGAACACCGCGGGGATGCCCTGGACGCCGAACTGCTGCATCAGCATCTGGTTGTTGTCGGCGTTGATCTTCGCGAGCAGTACGCGCCCGGCGTACTCCCGCGTGAGGCGCTCGAGCACGGGCGACAGCTGCTTGCACGGCTCGCACCACTCGGCCCAGAAGTCGATGACGACGGGCACCTCGGCCGAGCGCTGAAGGACCTCCGCCTCGAATCCCGCCTCGTCGACGTCGATCACCAGGCTCGCCGGGGCCGCGGCCCCACCCTGCTCGGCGGAGCGCGCCCTGGCCTCTTCGGCCTTCTGCTTGGCCTCTCCGGCCGCCTTCACCGCGGAGAGGTCGACCACTCCGCTCATGGACATGTTGCGTGGCTGCATGAGTAACAGTCTCCCCCTTTCCCGCCGTGCTGTGTGCCGGGTCCCCAACCGGCGCGTGGTCGTCGCATCGGAGCGCCCTTCCGATACGGCTCGTATCGTATAAGGCGTGCCCCCCGGTCGCGCAAGTCCCGCCCCGCGGCGCTCACGCAGGTACCGATTGCGCCGTGCCGCATACCGCCCGATATGGTCTGTCGCCATGCCGTCCACCGCCCCCACACCCCGCCGCGTAGGCAGGCCCCGCAGCGCCGAGGCCGACGTCGCCATCATGGACGCGACCCGCGCCGCGCTGGTCGAAGTCGGCTGGAGCAAGCTCACGATGGGGTACGTCGCCGCTCGGGCCGGCGTCGCCAAGACCACCCTCTACCGGCGCTGGGCGAACAAGGGCGAACTCGTCGTGCACGCCGTGGCCGCCCTCTTCGACGAGCTGGAGCTGCCGGACCGGGGGAGCCTGCGCGCGGACATCGAAGGCGTGGTGCTCTCCTTCGCCACGATGCTCCAACGACCCGAGACCAACGCGTCGTTGATGGCCGTCGTCGCGGAGTCCACGCACGACCCGGTGCTGCGGGAGCACGTCCGGGAAGCCATCGTCGACCGCCAGAAGCACCTGGTGTTCCAGGGCCGTGAACGCGCGCAGGCGCGTGGCGAGTTGCCGCCGGACATGGGCGACAGCGCGGAGGCGAGGCGGCTGGTCGACCTGATCTTCGACGTCATCGCCGGTGCGGTGGTGCACCGCACCCTGGTCAGCGCGGAACCGGTGGACACGGAGTGGGCGCAGCAGTTCACCACGCTCCTGATCCACGGTCTCGCTGCGGCCTCCTCCCCCGGCGGCCCTCCCGGCTCACCCGCCTCTCCCGGTGGAAGCACGGACTGACGCCGCGCGCCGACCCGCACCTCCCTCCGCCCCCTCGGCGCATGGTCGCCCGGTGAGCGTCAGCCGGTCGCCCTGTGACCGTCAGCGGCGGCGTGCGGCGCCACGTGCACGGCGCAGTCCGTGAACGGCTGCGACAGCGGCCAGCACGGCGCCCCCGGAGACCACTGAGGAGACGGGCAACGCGAAGGCCAGAACCAGGCATCCCGTCAGGCCCACGGCGGGAACCACCGGATGCGGGCGGCCCTCGGACGGGGTGAGCGTCCAGGCGGAGGCGTTGGCGATCGCGTAGTAGGCCAGCACGCCGAACGAGGAGAAGCCGATGGCTCCGCGTACGTCCACGGCCGCCGCCACCACCGCCACGACCACGCCGATCACGAGGGTGGCCCGGTGCGGCACTTCGAACCTCGGGTGGACGGCCGCCAGTACGTGCGGGAGATGACGGTCACGGGCCATCGCCATCGCCGTGCGGGACACCCCGAGGATCAGCGCGAGCAGCGCGCCGAGTGCGGCCAGCGCGGCCCCCACGCGCACGACCGGCTCGAGAGCGGGCACGCCGGCGGAGCGGACCGCATCGGTCAGCGGAGCCGTCGTACCGGCCAGGTCCGCCGGTCCGAGCACGCTCAGCACCGCCAGCGCGACGGCCCCGTAGACGGCCAGGGCGATGCCCAGCGCGAGCTGTACGGCGCGCGGAATCACACGTGCGGGATCACGGACCTCCTCCCCCAGCGTGGTGATGCGCGCGTATCCGGCGAAGGCGAAGAACAGCAGCCCCGCGGCCTCGAGGATCCCCGCGGAGCCGGTGCCCGAGCCGATGGCCAGCCGCCCCGCACGTGCCTCGCCGGAGGTGAGGACGGCGGTCACCACTGCGGCGAGAACGGCCAGGACGAGGGCGACGAGTACGCGGATGAGCCAGGCGGACTTCTGCAGCCCCGCGTAGTTCACGGCCGTGAGCGCCACCACCGCCGCGCATGCCACCGCATGCGCCTGCGACGGCCACGCGTAGGACCCGACGGTCAGCGCCATCGCCGCACACGAGGCGGTCTTGCCCAGGACGAAGCCCCACCCCGCGAGGACGCCCCAGAACTCCCCCAGCCTCTCCCGCCCGTAGACGTACGTGCCGCCGGAGGACGGGTACCGGGCGGCCAGCCGGGCGGAGGAGAGGG
>NZ_JACBXA010000056.1 GCF_013870515.1 Streptomyces albidus (ex Kaewkla and Franco 2022)
TGCTCGTCGGCCATGTGCGACACACGCGGCTCGATGCCCTCGGCGCGCAGCGTGCGCATCAGCCACTCGTGGCAGAACTCCCCCTCCGGCCAGGAGATCCACTCCTCGTCCGCGAGCTCCTTCAGCTCTACCCCCGTCCGGCCGGCGAGGGGGTGCCCCGAGGGCATCGCGATGTCGACCCGGTCCTCCAGGAGCGGCGCCTTGCTCAGGCCCCCGGGCAGGGACAGCGGCCTGTTGTGCCAGTCCAGGACGAGAGCCAGGTCGATGTCGCCGCGCACCAGGCGCGGTACGGATACTCCGGCCTCCAACTCCGTGAGCCGCGGGCGCAGTTGAGGATGCTCCTCGCGCAGCAGCGCGATCGCCGCCGGGACGAGGCCGCGGGCGGCGGTGGGGAAGGCGCCGAGCATCAACTCGCCCACCGCCTGGCCCCGGTGAGCCTCCAGGTCCGCCTGCGCCACCTCCAGCAGGGAAAGGACACGCTCCGCGTGCTCGGCGAGCAGCCGTCCCGCGTCGGTGAGCCGGACGCCCCGGCCACTGCGGAAGAGCAGCTGCTGCCCCGTCTCGCGCTCCAGCTTGGCCATCTGCTGGGAGATCGCGGACGTGGTGACGTACAGGGCGTCGGCGGCGCCGCCCACCGTGCCGTGCACCGAGACCTCGTGCAGGACCCGCAGTCTCTCCAGATTGAACATGTAAGCAATGCTACGTCTTTCCATGCAGAGATACTCGCTTGTGCTTAAAGCATGGACCACGGGATCGTAGTCGTATGACCACCTCCACGGGCCTCGACGGCAGCAGCCGCACCACGCCGGAGCAGACCTTGCCTCGCTCCCCCGCCGCATCCGGCACGCGGCCCGCGCCCCGCATCGACTGGCGCGTGCGGTTCGCCGTACTGGCCCTGGTCTGGGGCTTCAGCTTCCTGCTCATCAAGGTCGGCACCCAGGCCTACGCACCGCTCCAAGTGACGCTCGGACGCATGGTGTTCGGAGCTGCGGTCCTCCTGGCGGTGCTCGCCGCGAAGCGTGAGCGCCTGCCGGCCGGCAAGCGTGTGTGGGGCCACCTGGCCGTCTCCGCGGTCTTCCTCAACGCCCTGCCGTTCTCGCTCTTCGCCTACGCCGAACTCACCATCTCCTCCAGCCTCGCGGGCATCTGCAACGCCACAACTCCCCTGTTCGGCATGACGCTTTCGATCGCCGCCCTTTCCGAGGACCGGCCCACCCGCCACCGCGTGGTCGGCCTGGCACTCGGCTTCGCCGGCGTGCTGGTGGTTCTGGGCGCGTGGCGCGGCTTCTCGGGCCAGGACCCGGCGGGTACCGCCATGGCGCTGGGCGCCGCCGCGAGTTACGCGGTCGGCTGGCTGTACGTTCGGCGCACCCTCGCCGGCAGCCCCCATTCGGCACTGTCGATGTCGGGCGCACAGCTGATGATCGGCGCCGCCCAACTCGCCGTGCTCACCGCGCTGTTCACCACCGCACCGACGAGCTTCCCCGTGGTCCCGGTCCTGGCGGTACTGGCACTCGGCGCGCTCGGCACGGGGCTCGCCTTCCTCATCCAGTACGGGCTCGTGGCCGAAGTCGGCCCGACCACCGCCCAGATGGTCACCTACTTCATCCCCGTCATCGCGACGGTGGCGGGCGTGACGGTGCTGAACGAGCCCCTCACCTGGAGCACTCCCGTCGGTGCGCTGATCGTCCTGCTCGGCGCGGCCCTCACGCAGCGCAAGCCCCGCAAGTCCCGCGAGCAGGCCCTCCGTTGAGGTTCCGACGCGAGGCGGCGATGCCCCCGTCGTAGCGCGGAGCTCAGTCGTAGCGCCGCGCTTCGGCGGGGCTGAGCGCGTCGGCGAAGGCGGAGGCGAGGGCCTCGATGTCGTCCATGGTGAGCGGCGAGACGGTCAGGCGCACACCGGGCGGCGATTTCAGACGGAACCTGGATCCGGGAGCCACCGCCCAGCCGGACTGCAACAGCCGCGCCACGACCCCCGTCTCGTCGGGCACGGGCACCCACACGTTCATGCCGCTTCGCCCGTGTGCCGTGATCCCGTGGGCGCCCAGGGCCTTCACGAGCGCGTCCCTGCGCTGTCCGTACGAACGGGCGACGGGACGCAGGTCCACGGCGACCGTGTCCCACAGATGGAGCACGGCGTCCTGGAGCAGGTGGCTGACCCAGCCGGGGCCGAGCAGCTGGCGCGCGCGCACGCGGTCGAGGGTGACGGCGTCGCCGGTGAGCACGGCCAGTCTCAGATCCGGCCCGTAGGCCTTCGCGACGGAACGCACCAGCACCCACCGCTCCGTGGTGCCGCCCAGCGGGTGCAGGGGCTGCTCGACGATGCCGTGGCCGTGGTCGTCCTCGATGACCAGCGCCTCGGGTCGGCCCGCGAGCACCTCTCGCAGTTCGCGTGCACGGTCGGCGCCGACAGCCGCCCCGGTCGGGTTCTGCGCGCGGTCGGTGACGATGACGGCCTGTGCGCCCTCCCGTAGAGCACGCGCCATCTCCCGCGGGAGGGGGCCGTCGTCGTCCACGGCCATCGGCAGGACGCGCAGGCCCAGCGCGGGCACCAGGTCCAGCAGACTGCCCCAGCCGGGGTCCTCGACGGCGACGGCGTCTCCCGGGTGCAGGTGTGCGGCAAGCACCCGCTCGATGGCGTCGAGGGCTCCCGAGGTCACTGCGACGGGGCCGTCGGGCACTCCGTCCTCGTCCAGCATCCGGCGTGCCGTGCGGGCGAGTCGTTCGTCGATCGCCGGGCCGCCGTAGAGCGCGCTGCGACGTGCCGCATTCGACGCGGCGAGCGCCAACGCCTCGTGCAGGGGCGGCAGCAGAGCCAGGTCGGGGTTGCCGGAGGAGACGTCCGTGCCGCCTTCCGGCACATCGACCCGGATCGACTCCCGCGAGGTGGGGGTGGACCTCATCTCGCGGACGCGGCTGCCCCGGCGCCCGGCCGTCTCGATCACTCCGCGCTCACGCAGGGTCCGGTATGCGGCCGCGACGGTGTTCGCGTTGACGCTCAGACCGGCAGCCAACTCCCGCATGGGAGGCAGCAGTTGTCCGGGGGCGAGACCGCCCGTGCGCACACCGCGCTCCACGCTTGCGGCGATCTCTGCTGCGCGCCGGCCTTCGATCCGATATCCTTCTAGCACAAACGAGATTATGCACTAGTACAAACCTTCACGCAAGGGAGACTGCCTTGCCGGACACCGTCCAGCCTCACACCCCCGCCCCCGACTACACGCCGACCGATCGCAGCACCCCGACCCGCAACCGTGAACGCGCCTCCTACGACCGCGAATTGGTGCACTCGATCCTCGACGAGGACTACCTGTGCCATCTCGGCTTCGTACGCGACGGCGCGCCGGTCGTCCTGCCCACGCTCTACGTCAGGATCGGTGAGCGCGTCTACCTGCACGGCTCCACCGGCTCACGGCCGCTGCGGGAAGCCGGCAAGCAGGACCAGGGTCTGCCGGTCTGCCTCACCGTCACGCGGCTCGACGGCCTGGTGCTGGCCCGTTCGGCCTTCCACCACTCGATCAACTACCGCTCCGTCGTCGTCCACGGAGTGGCTCAGCAGGTGCCCGACGGCGAGGAGATGACCGCCGCACTCGACGCCCTCGTCGACAACGTGGTTCCGGGACGCTCGGACGACTCCCGGCGCGCCGACGCGAAGGAGCTGGCGGCCACAGCCGTCCTCCGGCTCGACCTGGAGGAGGTCTCCGCCAAGGTGCGCCAGGGCGGCCCGGCCGACGACCCCGAGGACATGGACCTCCCCCACTGGAGCGGCGTCGTCCCCGTCAGCCGGACCTACGGCGCTCCCCTGCCATCCGACGACCTGGCCCCGGGCATCGCGCTGCCCGACTACCTGGCAGGGCGCTGAACTCCCGTCCGCAGCTGAGGAGTCGGCCCGCACGGGACACCAACGCCGGAAGAACGATCAGCGAAGAAACGAGCGAAGAGAGGAACCGCGCACACATGCTCATTCACCCCTGGGACGCAGCTCGTGACAAGAGCGAGTGGCAACGCTGGCTGTCCGCGCACGACTTCGGCCAGCTCGCCGTCAACGGCGCCGCGGGGGAGCCTCCGTTCGTACAACCGCTTCACTTCCTCTACGACCAGGAGCGTTCCCTCGTCCTCGCCCATCTGGCCCGGCCGAACCCGATCTGGGACGCGCTGAGAGCGGCACCGGAGGTGATGCTGAGCGTCGTCGACGACTACGCCTTCATCCCCGGCCCCTGGCAGGCCGATGAGGACACGCCCTCCCAGGACGGCGTGCCGACCAGCTTCTACGCCTCCGTGCAGCTGAGTTGCACCGCACACATTGTCGATGACCCCGAAGCGAAGGCCGAGCTGCTCCAGGCCCAGGTGGAACACTTCCAGCCGGAGGGCGGCTCGGCGCGCGTCGTCGCCGACGGGCCTCCGTACGGGCGGAGGCTGTCCGGGATCCGTGGGCTCCGCCTCGAAGTGACGGACGTACGGGCCAAGTTCAAGTTCGCCGACCAGAAGTCGGAATCGGTGCGCTTCCAGATCGCCTCCGGTCTCGCCGCCCGTTGCGAGGGACGTGACAGCGGAGCGCTGAGCACCCAGCTCCGGCGCATGCCGGGCATCTAGAAGCCCGCCGCAGTCGGGCCGGTCAGGCCCGGGCGTCCTCGGGCCTGACCTCGCCGGTGACGGCTTGCGCGCCTCCGGATGCGACCGGCTCGCTATGTGGGTCCTTCGGCGTCGAACTCTGCGCGATGAAGGCGCCCAGGAGCACGACCGCGCCACCCAGCAGCTGCACGGCCGAGAGGTGTTCACCGAGCAGCACCCAGGCGAGCACCGTCGCGATGACGGCCTCGAGGCAGGCGACGACGCCGGCGACCTGCGGGGAGAGCCTGCGCACCGAGACGACTCCGGTCAGGTACGCGGCAACCGTCGCCACCAGCACGATCCAGGCGAGCAGCACCCAGGCCGGCACAGAGGTGCCGTTCATGGAGGCATCCGCGGTCAGCACGGTCCAGTTCATCGTCCAGGGCCGCGCGATGACGGTGAGCACGAGGGTGCCGATCAGCAGCCCGTAGGCGATCACCCCCAGCGGGTCGGACGGCTTCCGGCCGTCCGACCCGTCGCTGCCGTGATCCGACAGGACGAAGTAGCCAACCTGGCAGCAGGCCGCACCCAGTGCCAGCAGCAGGCCCACGGCGTCGAGCGTGAGCCCGGACCACACGCGGACCACGCAGGCCAGGCCGCCGACTGCGAGCACCACGCCCACACCGGCCGCCCGGGTCACCGGACGGCGCTGCACGAACCGCACCCATCCCAGGACCAGCGCCGGGGCCAGGTATTCGATGAGGAGGGCGACGCCGACCGGGATGCGGGAGAGCGCCGCGAAGTAGCAGGCCTGCACACCCGCGACGGCCAGCAGCCCGAAGCCCAGGAGCAGCCCGGGACGCTCACGGAGCAGTGCCCGGTGACGCCAGACCAGCGGCAGCAGGACGACGGCGGCTCCGGCGACACGCAGCCACGTGACGTGGAGCGGCTCCAGGCCCGCCTCGATGAGCGGCTTGGCGGCCGGGCCCGAACCGCCGAAGGCGAAGGCGGAGAGGAGGGCGAGCGTCAGTCCGAGACTGCGCGCACGGGGAGGCGCCCCGGGCCGGGTGGTGGCGTGCATGCACTCATCATGTCAACGCACGACAGGAGTGTCACCCCTTTCACCCCTGACATCTAGCACGGAGGAGAGCCTCTCCGCGTCGAACCCGGAGTCGGTCAGCACTTTGGCAGCGCGGCAGCCTCCGTCCACCGTCAGCCCCGCCAGGAGGTCCACGCCCTCAACTCGCGCGAGGCCACGGCCCGTCGCCCGTTCCAGCGCGGCACCCAACGCCGACACGGCAGCGGGCGACCACCCCGGCAGCGCGGGGGGCAGCGCACTTCCGGCTCGCGGAACGCCCGGTTCCTCAACCGCACCCCGCCAGCGCAGCCCGTAGCCGATGGGACGCTGCGCCAGATACCCGAGCAGCTTCGCCGTCTGCGGACCGCCGCCGCCCAGGAACGCCCGTACCACCGGATCCCATTCGAGGAGGCTGTGCAGCAGATGCGCCGTGTCCAGCACCCGGTCGCCCCCGCGCGTGGCACGCCTGCGCGCCGCGGCGACGACGGCGGCCAGTTGTTCACTGAATCGGCCCGCGATCTCCTCGCCTTCCGGCAGGCTCAGGGGTACAGGGGGCGTACGGATGTCCACAGCAACACCACATCACACACACCCGGCTGAGACATCCTCGTTGTGAGGCATATGCCATCACACCAAAGGAGGTGGGGAGTTCTCGCTTCCTCCTCCTTGAGGATGAGTACGGGAGAGTCCGCTCCGTTCGGCGCCGGGAACCGAATGCCCGGAAAACAGCGTCTTGGCATACAACCAGCCCCCATACGGCAGCACTTGGAGACTTCCATGGCCACGCACCATGCACGCTCCGTTCTCGCCGCCCTGGCAATCGGCGCCGCTTTGACCGCGACCGGTTGCAACACCGCCCCCGCCTCCACCAACACACCTGCGTCCGCGGAAAGCACGGCCCCTGACGGCTCCGACGCGGAAGAACCCCCGCGGAGTCGCAGAGCACCGCACCGCAGGGCACCAAGGCGCAGGGTGCCGAGGGCGAGGGCCGCCCCGGTGACTCCGGCGCGGACAAGTCACGTCCGCCATGGTGCGTCACCGACGATCTGACGGTCTCGCTCCGACCCGGTCAGCCGGCGGCGGGCAACCGCTACGCCACCCTCGCCCTCACCAACTCCTCCGCCACCGCCTGCCGTACGCAGGGCTGGCCGGGCCTCCAGCTGACCGGCAAGGGCGGAGAGAAGATCCCGACCGTGGTCGCACGCGACCACTCCAAGCCCTCAGGCCTGGTCACTCTCGCCCCCGGCGCCCGCGCCTCCGCCCGGCTGCACTGGACGGTCGTGCCGAGCGAGGGCGACCCGTCCGACGGCCGGTGCCCCGAGCCGAAGGCGATGCGGGTGATCCCGCCGGACCAGCGCGCCGCGAAGTCCGTCAGCTGGAAGCTCGGCACCGTGTGCGGCGCCGGCGAGATCGACGTCCTGCCGCTCCGTACGGACTGAGACGGCGGGCCGGGCACAGAACGCCGGCCGGGCCGCACAGCACTGAGCGCGCCTCGGGGGCGCGCTCAGCGGCATGAAGCAACGGCCTTGCGTACGGGCGCCGTTCACTCCTCTTCGGCAAGGATGAGGTAGAGCTTCTTCTTGGCGTCGTTGACGACCCCGAGAGCCTTCTCGCGCTGCTCGGGCGAGCCGTTCGCCCAGACCTGCTGGAAGGCGCTGACGAGACCGCCGCCCGCCTTGCGCACCTCGTTCATGGCCTCCCAGTCGATGCCGCGGCCGGCCTCCTCCCAGGGGGCCTCCGGTCCGGCTTCGGCCTCCGTGCGGCCGGCGTCGGTGAGCGAGAAGAGCTTCTTGCCGCCCTCACTCGCGTTGCTGATCAGCCCTTCGTCCTCCAGGAGCTGGAGCGTGGGGTACACCGAGCCGGGGCTCGGCTTCCAGGCACCGCCGCTGCGCTCTGCGATCTCCTGGATCATCTCGTAGCCGTGCATCGGACGGTCCTTGAGCAGCGCCAGGATCGACGCACGCACGTCACCGCGTCGTGCTCGTCCGCGCGGACCTCCACGTCCCCTTCCGCGGGGGCCGAACGGCGGCCCGTCGCCGAAGGGCGGGCCGAAGGCCCCGAAGGCCCGCCGGTCCCAGGGGCCGTGCCCGCCGGGGCCGCAGCCGCCCGATCCGGGGCCGCGTCCGCGGCCACCTTGTCCTCTGTCTTCCGTTCGCATCGCTGACACCCTTCTATGATCGGTCCTTGATGTTCTTGATTCTATCGCGATGCGTCAACGATATATCGGCGATACGTTCATGGCAAGCCCCGGTCCAGATGACTGCGATTGGCCGTGGTGCCCGTCCCGGACCCTGACTACGGTCCGGGCCATGAGGATCCGCACCGTTGACGCCTTCACCGACCGCGCCTACGCGGGCAACCCGGCCGCCGTCGTGCTCCTGGACGACGACCGCCCGGGCGCGGCCTTCCCCGCCGGCTTCCCCTCCGACGAGCGGCTCCAGCGGCTCGCATGCGAGATGAACCTCTCCGAGACCGCCTACGCGCACCCCCTGTCCGGGGATCCCGAGGCCGACTGGGCCTTGCGCTGGTTCACCCCCGCCGCCGAGGTGGGCCTGTGCGGGCACGCCACCCTCGCGACCGCGCACATCCTGCGGGAGGACGGTCTCGCCGAAGGCGTCCTCCGCTTCCGCTGCAGCAGCGGCGTGCTCACGGCAGCAACGGCCCCCGGCGGCGGGAACACCCTCAACTTCCCCACTGCCGCGCTCACTCGGGCGGATCCGCCCGCCGGGCTCGCCGACGCGCTGGGCGCCCCTCCGGTCGCCGTCCACGACACCGGCCCGCTCGGCGACCTCCTGGTGGAACTGGCCGACGAGCAGGCGGTGCGCGCGCTCGACCCGGACTCCACGGCTCTTCGCCGCCTTCCGCACAGGGGCGTCATCGTCACCGCTCCCGCCGCGGACCCCGCCGGCTCGGGCTACGACTACGTCTCCCGGATGTTCGCTCCCGCCGTCGGGATCCCCGAGGACCCGGTCACGGGCAGCGCGCACACCGCACTGGCCCCGCTGTGGTCCGCGCGCCTCGGCAAGGACACGCTGACGGGGCTGCAGTGCTCCGCACGTACGGGAACGGTGCGCACGACGCTGCTCGGGGACCGTACGGAACTGACCGGCACGGCCGTCACCGTGCTCGACGCCCAGCTGCGCACCGAGTTCTGACCGGCACGGCCGTCAGGGGGTGGGCAGCCAGTCCACGTTCCCCGCCAACAGGGCGTACCCGGTGAAGGCCACGATGTCGATCAGCGCGTGCGCCATGACCAGCGGCCCCACCCGCCCCCAACGGCGGTACAGCAGAACGAAGATGACGCCCATGGCCATGTTCCCGACCATCCCGCCGACGCCCTGGTAGAGGTGGTACGAGCCGCGCAGCACCGAACTCGCCGCCAGCGCGGCCCAGGGCCCCCAGTGCGCCTGGCCCAGCCTGCGCAGGAGGTAGCCGACGACGATCACCTCCTCCACCACGGCGTTCTGGATGGCGGAGGCGATCAGGACCGGGATCCGCCACCACACGTGCGGCAGCGACTCCGGCACGACGGTGAGGTTGAACCCCAGTTGCAGCGCGGCCATGTAGAGGGCGAGCCCGCTTCCCCCGATGGCTGCCGCGACGAGGGCGCCCCACCCGAGATCGAAGCCCGGCCTGCGACGGTCGAAGCCGATGGCGCGCAGCCCGCCGGCTCCCTCTCGCATGAGCAGATGCGCGACGAGAGCGACCGGCACGAGCGCGGTCGCGATCCCGAAGAGCTGCCAGGCCAGGTCCAGCCAGGGGCGGTCGGGAGCCTGCGAGGTGTTCAGCCGGGCGGACTGATCGGCCAGTGCGCCCGGCGCGGTCAGCGATCCGACGAAGCTGATCAGCGCCGAGACCGCGCTCGCACCCAGTGAGAGAGCCAGTACGAGCAGCGTCTCCTGCCGCAGCGTGCGCTGCGGGAGTGTCTCCCCGCCCGGGGGGAACGACGCGGCGTCAGGCGCTTGCGACTGCACACATGCCTCCAACTCCAGCCGGCCGGCTCCGCCCGCACCCGCTCACCGCGCGGATACGGGCATCGGACGCGCGTACCACGCAGCCCGGAACGACACAGCTTGCCCGACGGCGTCAGCTCACGCGCGACAGGGTCCCCGAGGAGAGAGCCGGCGGGGCCGTGATCTACGGGCCGGCGGGCCAGCTGTGCACGGGCTCACCGGTGCGCGACAGCTCGCAGTATCGCCTCGTGACCGCCGCGAGCGCCTTCTCCCGGTCCAGGCCCGCCTCGACGGCCCTGTGGTAGGCGGCCGCCTGCCACGTGGCCCCGTTGACGCGGTGCCGGCATCGCTCCTCGATGACGCCCAAGTAGCGCTCGCGGTCCGCCCGCTCCACTCCCCACGCCTCCAGCCCGGCGGCCGCCATCGGCAGCAGCTCCTCCTGCACCAGCCGCACCACGGGCACCGTGTGCAAGGAGCCGGGGCGCCCCGGGCGCGGCCAGCTCAGCTCGGCCTCCATGCCGTGCTTGCTGGCGGCCTCGAAGTTGGCTGCGGCCGCGGCGAAGGGCAGCCGGGACCAGACCGGGCGGGGCTCGTCAGCGAGGCTGCGCACCAAGCCGTAGTAGAGCGCCGTGTTGGCCAGCACATCGGTCACGGTGGGGCCGGCGGGCAGCACGCGGTTCTCCACCCGAAGGTGCGGGACGCCTCCCGAGACTGCGTAGACCGGCCGGTTCCAGCGGTAGACGGTGCCGTTGTGCAGTACGAGTTCGGCGAGGCCGGGAGTGCCTCCGTCCCTCAGCACGCTCTGCGGGTCCTCGTCGTCGCAGATGGGCAGCAGGGACGGGAAGTAGCGGAAGTTCTCCTCGAAGAGGTCGTATGCGGAGCTGATCCAGCGCTCGCCGAACCAGGTGCGCGGCCGCACCCCCTGCGCGGCCAGTTCCGCGGGGCGGGTGTCGGTCGCCTGAAGGAAGAGCGGGATCCGCGACTCCCGCCACAGCTCCCGGCCGAACAGGAACGGCGAGTTGGCGCCCATGGCGATCTGCACCGCAGAGACCACCTGCGAGGCGTTCCACACGTCCGCGAAGCGCTCGGGCGTCACCTGCAGATGCAGCTGCACCGAGGTGCACGCCATTTCCGGGGCGATGGACGGAGATGTGCGCGCAAGCCGCTCCACCCCCGAGATGTCGAGCACGACCTCTTCGCCGCGGGAGGCCATGATCTGGTCGTTGAGCAGGGTGTAGCGGTCCACGTCGGTGAGGTTCGCGGAGACCAGGTCCTCGTCGGTCAGCGTGGGCAGGATGCCGATCATCACGATTTCGGCGCCCTCTTCGCGAGCCTGCCTGTCCGCGTACCCGAGCCCGGTACGAAGCTCCTCGGCGAGCTGGTCGAAGACCGCCCCGGAGAGACGGTGCGGAACGATGTTGACCTCGAGATTGAACTGCCCGAGTTCCGTCTGGAAATCCTCGCTGCCGATGCGCCGCAGCACCTCGGTGTTCATCATCCGGGGCAGCCCCTCGGAGTCGGCCAGATTGAGCTCGATCTCCAGGCCCATGAGATTCCGGGGACGCTCGAACCGTCTCTCGTCCAGCAGCACCTTCAGAGCGTCGAGACACTGCCGCAGCTTCTGCCGGTACCGATGCCGATCGGACAGGTCGAACCCGTCGGACACGACCTTCTCACCCATCGGGGCGTCCCTCCTCGATACGGCCGCGTGGTGTCAGCCATGATGCCCGGCAAGGTCACGGATAACGCCTCACCGCTGATCCGGTACCCAGCTGCCGGTACGTCCGCACCTGCGCTTTCGCGGGGTACGTTCCGCGGGCATACGACGGACGCCCATGACTCGCGCACGTACTCGCGTCGGAGCACCGACGAGATCAGGCCGACCACGGATGCGGAATTCCCCCAGGCCGCATCAGTAGAAGCTCAGACATAACTATTGAAATGCCGCAAAATCCTGACTGGATATGTTCTTGCTCCAAGAATCAGACAGTTATAGCCGAAATTACGGCAGAACACCCTTCGTATAAGCTCCGGGCAAGGCTGGGACGCGGTACCGCCGGAACGTCCGGGGCGCCCGCAGTCGAGGCCCTCGCCGCCCTCTCGCGGCTGATTCGCACGCCGACAGCGCTGTCCGTGCCATGCCTTGCTCCACACCAGGAGCACCGTGTCTCCCCAGTGAGAGGCGACTCATCATGCCGTTGCATGTACCCCCGGCCCCGCCTGCCGCTTCGCGCAGCGTCCTCGCGGCGCTCCGCTCGCCGACGGCCTCCGGCCTGGGACGTCCACCGGCCGCTCCGGGCATCCTCCGCCACTCACTCGAACCCGAACTCCCGCTCCCCCTCCACGAGATGACTGACTTCAGCCCTCCGGAGGGAAGCTCGCTCACGCGCCTCGCAGGCTGGCGGTTCCTGCTCCGGGAGCGGGAGGCGCCTGCCGGCTCCGCCGCCGTCGGCGCCGCCGAGGCCGTACTGACCGCCGACGGCTGGGCCTTCGCGTACTTCTGCGAGGGCCCGTACGTCACGTCCACCCGGCGTGCCCTGGAGCAGGCGGAGTCCCTGCCCGAGGCGTTCCAGCCACGGCTGCTGTCCGTGCCCCAGCTGTACATGCTCACCCTGTGGCTGCACCGCGACACGGGCGCCGACGCAGCCGACGGCACGCCTCAGCCGTCCGATCTGCTGATTCCGCTCGCACCCGCACCCCCGGGCATCGCCGCGCACAGTCCGCACCGCGTGGACGCGCTGCTGCCGCTGCTGAACCGCCGCGTGATGACGGCTCCGCTGTTGAGGACACCGGTGTGACGAGGGTGCGGTACGGTACCGCCTACCGCGCTCGGTGACTCCCCGTGACGCCGGTGACGGTCAGTCCCACATCGGGCAAATCGCCAGGAAGTGCGAGCCAGTTGAGGGCAACCACCCGCAAGGGTGACGCGTCTGTCCTGGTTGAGGAGTGGTGACGCGAAATCCCTGCGGATTCGAGTCCGCAGGGGAACACTGGGGACAGACCGAGAACGGGGGGCGGCCATGGACACCGTGACCAGCCGCAGCAAGACCACCACGACGCAACGGAAGACGACAGCGACAATGTGCCAGCACCAGCCACCCTGCCCGACAGCCGAGTCCGCCGACCGGGAAGCCGCCCACCCTGTGGCGCATTTCCCGGAGCAGGGATGGAGCCTCCTGTGCAACGGCGTACTGCTTTTCGAGGACACCGGTGAGCTGCTGCCGGACGGCAAGATCATCGACCCGCACCGCCCGCTCGACACCCGTCACATCGCCACCGCTGCCTGATTCCACCGCGGTGGAGCCCCAGGGCCGGCCCGGCATTTCGCCGCACCGGCCCTGACCTGCGTCACCGGCTTCCACGCCGGGGCGATCTCAGTTGTCGTACTCCTCCACCGGCGGGCACGAGCAGACCAGGTTCCGGTCGCCGAACGCCCCGTCGATCCGCCTCACCGGCGGCCAGTACTTGTCGGAGGCGCGCACCCCAGCCGGGTAGGCGGCCTCTCCCCGCGCATACGGGTGCTCCCACTCCCGGCTCAACTGCGCTGCCGTATGCGGCGCGTTGCGCAGCGGATTGTCGTCCGCCGGCCACTCCCCCGAGCCGACCTTGTCGATCTCCGCACGGATCTCGATCATCGCCTCGCAGAAGCGGTCCAGCTCGGCCAGATCCTCGCTCTCCGTCGGCTCGATCATCAGCGTCCCGGGCACGGGGAAGGACATGGTCGGTGCGTGGAAGCCGTAGTCGATCAGCCTCTTGGCCACGTCGTCGATGCTGACGCCGGTCTGCTTGGTCAGCGGCCGTACGTCGACGATGCACTCGTGCGCGACGAGACCCCGCGGGCCCGTGTAGAGCACCGGGTAGTGCGGCTCCAGGCGCTTGGCGATGTAGTTGGCGCCGAGCACCGCCGTCTGCGTGGCGCGGCGCAGCCCCTCGGAGCCCATCATCCGTACGTACGCCCAGGAGATCGGCAGGATCCCGGCCGAGCCCCAGGGCGATCCCGCGATGGGCCCGATGCCGCTCGCCGGCCCCGCGGCGGGCTGCAGCGGGTGGTTGGGCAGGTGCGGTGCCAGGTGCTCGCGTACACCGATCGGGCCGACGCCCGGCCCGCCTCCGCCGTGCGGGATGCAGAAGGTCTTGTGCAGGTTCAGGTGGGAGACGTCGGCACCGAACTTGCCCGGTCGGGCCAGCCCCATGAGCGCGTTGAGGTTCGCACCGTCCACGTAGACCTGTCCGCCGGCCTCGTGGACGGCCGCGCAGATGTCGGTGATGTGCTCCTCGAAGACGCCGTGCGTGGAGGGGTAGGTGACCATGAGCACGGCCAGTTCCTCGCCGTGCTGGGCGATCTTCGCGCGCAGGTCCTCGACGTCGACGTCGCCGTCCTCGCTGGTCTTCACGACCACCACGCGCATGCCCGCCATGACGGCACTGGCGGCGTTCGTGCCGTGCGCAGAGGACGGGATGAGGCAGACGGTGCGCTGATCGTCGCCGCGTGAGCGGTGGTAGGCGCGCACGGCCAGAAGCCCGGCCAGCTCGCCCTGGGAGCCGGCGTTCGGCTGCAGCGAGACCCGGTCGTATCCGGTGATCTCCGCGAGCTGCTCCTCGAGCTGCCGGATGAGCGCGACGTAGCCCTCGGCCTGGTCCAGGGGAGCGAAGGGGTGCAGCCCGCCGAACTCCGGCCAGGTGACGGCTTCCATCTCCGAGGTGGCGTTGAGCTTCATCGTGCACGACCCCAGCGGGATCATGCCGCGGTCCAGCGCGTAGTCCCGGTCGGCGAGGCGGCGCAGGTAGCGCAGCATCGCCGTCTCGGAGCGGTACTCGTGGAAGACCGGGTGGGTCAGGTACTCGTCGGTGCGCAGCAAGTCGGCGGGCAGCGCGTCGGCCGTCCGGGAGTCCAGCTCCTCGATGTCGGCCTCGACGCCGAACGCGGACCAGACAGCTGCCAGTTGGGCTCGTCCGGTGGTCTCGTCGCACGCCATTCCGACGTGGTCGGCGTCCACCTCGCGCAGGTTCACGTCCGCCTCGCGGGCCTGGGCGACGATCTCCGCCGCGCGACCCGGGACGTGCGCGGTGACGGTGTCGAAGTAGTCGCCGTGGACGATCTCGACGCCTCCGGCCCGCAGCCCTTCGGCGAGGATCACGGCGTAGCGGTGGGTCCGGCGGGCGATGCCGGCCAGCCCCTCCGGACCGTGGTACACGGCGTACATCCCGGCCATCACGGCGAGCAGCACCTGCGCGGTGCAGATGTTGCTGGTGGCCTTCTCCCGGCGGATGTGCTGTTCGCGGGTCTGCAGGGCGAGGCGGTAGGCCTGGTCGCCGTCGGCGTCCTTGGAGACGCCGACGAGACGCCCGGGCAGGCTCCGCGCGTACTTGTCGCGCACCGACATGTAGCCGGCGTGCGGTCCGCCGAATCCCATGGGGACGCCGAAGCGCTGGCTGGAGCCCACCGCGATGTCCGCTCCGAGGGAGCCGGGCGAGGTGAGCAGCGTGAGCGCCAGCAGGTCGGCGGCGACGGTCACGATCGCACCGAGCTCATGCGCGTGCTCGATGACGGCGCGGTGGTCGCGCACGGCACCTGATGCTCCCGGGTACTGCAGCAGCATTCCGAAGACGCCTCGTTCGGCCACGTCGGCCGGGATGCCCTCACTCAGGTCCGCGACCACGACCTCGACACCGGTGGGTTCCGCGCGGGTGCGGATGACGGCGACGGTCTGCGGAAGGCAGTCGGCGTCCACCAGGAAGACGCCCTCCTTGACCTTGCCCACGCGCCGGGAGAGAGCCATGGCCTCGGCTGCCGCGGTGGGCTCGTCCAGAAGGGAGGAGCCGGAGGTGGGCAGGCCGGTCAGGTCGGCGACCATCGTCTGGAAGTTGAGCAGCGCCTCGAGGCGGCCCTGCGAGATCTCCGGCTGGTAGGGCGTGTACGCCGTGTACCAGGCCGGGTTCTCCATGATGTTGCGCACGACGACGGGCGGCGTGAACGTGCCGTAGTAGCCCAGGCCGATCATGGACGGGACGACCTGGTTCCGCGCCGCGAGTCCGCGCAGTTCCGCGAGGGCCTCGGCTTCGGTAAGGGCGGGTGCCAGATCCAGAGCCTCGTTGCTCTTGATCACTTCGGGCACCGCGGCCGCGGTCAGTTCGTCCAGCGAGCCGTATCCGACCTGGGCCAGCATCTTGGCCCGGGCACCGGCGTCGGGGCCGATGTGCCGGCGCTCGAAGGGAGTGCCGCGCTCCAGCTCGGCGAGGGGGATGCGGTTGGCAGTCATCTGCGGGGGCCTCCTGGTCGCTGTGACCTTCGAGGGACACCACGACACGGGTGCCCGTACGGCCTCCCCCTCTGTCATCGCGACCTGAGAGTTTCACCGGTCCGTCCGACTGTGCGGCCGATCCGGCTTTCACCGTCGGTGAGGGAGAGCCCAGGCACTGCCCGCCCTGCTTTCCAGAGTGACCTCACCCGCGCGGTACGTGAGCCTGAGAGATTCCGGGGAGGAGTTGCTCCTTCGGCGCCTCCGGCACATGTGCCGGAGGACTCTCCCGCACGGGGTCGTGAGCCGCCTTCGAGCCTACCAGCGCTTTCTGCAGCGGGAGCTGGAGGTGCACTCGAGTGGCCAAAGGCTGAAATGTGCCTTTGGGTGGTAATACGGCTTATACGTCCGGCTCCCGCGATCTTGCACCCGCAGCGACATCGGTGCACGCGGCAGCACGGAAGGGGGCCCAGGGAGGGATTCGTTCCGGACCGCCGTCCAGCACCGGCCACGGCACGCGCCGTGGTCCGGCGCCTCAGTTGCGACCACGTGGAGGCAGCCGTGCAGACCGACATCGACCCGCGGAGCCTGATCGGACGCAAGGCGCTCGATGTGAGCGGCTGCAAGATCGGCACGGTCGGCGAGGTGTATCTCGACGACGCGACGGGCGAACCCGAGTGGGCCGCGCTGCGCTCGGGCCTCTTCAGGCGTGAATCCCTCGTTCCGCTGGAGCCGAGCAAGCTGGTCGGTGACGAGCTCCAAGTCCCGTTCGCACGCGCCCTGATCAGAAGCACGCCGGTGCTGGGCGTCGGCAGGCACCTCTCCCCCATGCAGGAGCTGCAGCTCTACCTCCACTACGGGCTGGAGGTGCCCGCGTCCGCCGAGGCCGGCCCCTCGCCCGCGCCGGGCCCGGACCAGGACTTCGGACGCATAGCGGGGTCCGAGAGCTGAGCCGATTCCCCCGGCCGGCCCAACCGGTCCGGCCGGACTTGCTCCGCCGCACGTGCCATGGCTTCCAGCAGCGGCGGATCGGTGGTCTTCAGGTCCGGATCGTCGACGGAGAACGTACGGACCCTGCCGGGCGGCGACCCTGATTCCTCGAATCGCACCGTGACCCTTCCCAGGCCGCTGCCCTGCACCCAGCCGAAGCCGTGCTCTGCGTGTCTGACGTCCCGCCCCGGAAGCCATCGCCGGTCCGCCGGAGGATCCACGGGACCCGCCGCCGATCGCTGGCCTCCCGCCTCCTCCTGAGCAGCCGCGACCGCTGCCGTCTCCGAGGCGGCCTGGGCCTGGGCGAAGAGGTCCTCCTGTGTGAAGTCCGCGAGCCCGCTCACCCCCACTCCGAGCAGGCGTACGCCGGCCGTGGTGTCCACCGCCTCGATCAACCGGGCTGCGGCCTCACGGATCACGCCCGGATCGTCCGTGGGGCCGCGCAGCGTCTCCGAGCGCGTGAGGGTGGAGAAGTCGTAGCTCCGTACCTTGATCACTACGGTGCGCCCCGACCTCCCGGCTGCGCGCAGCCGCTCCACGCATCGGTCGGCCAGCCGTGCGACGTGAGCCTGGACCAGGGTCCGCTCGGTGAGGTCCACATCGAAGGTGTCCTCCACCGACACCGACTTGGCGTCCCGCTCCGCGATGACCGGACGGTCGTCCCAGCCGTTCGCCATCGCATACAGCGAAGCACCGTGCGCCTTGCCCAGGAGCCGCAGCAGCTCCGCCTCCCCCGCCTCGGCGGCGTCCCCGACGGTGATGATCCCCGACCTGCGCAGCACCTCCGCCGTCGCGGGGCCGACTCCGGGCAGCGTCCGTACGGACATGGGGGCGAGCAGCTCCCGCTCCGTCCCCGGTTCTATGAGGAACAGCCCGTCCGGCTTGGCCTCCTCCGACGCGATCTTGGCGAGCATCTTGGATCCCGCCAGCCCGACCGAACCACTGAGGCCGGTGGCCTCCCTGATCATGTCGCGCAGCTGCTCTCCGACGGCTCGCGCGGCCTGGGAGTCGTCGGATGCCAGCGCCTCCCCCGCCTCGAGGTCGACGAACGCCTCGTCGAGGCTCAGCGGCTCCACCAGAGGGGACAGCAGCCCGAGGATCTCCATCACCGCATCGCTGACCTGGCGATAGAGGCTGGAACGGGGAGTGAGGTAAGCGGCGTTCGGACACAGGCGGCGGGCCTGAGCCATAGGCATGGCCGAATGGACGCCGAAGATCCGGGCCTCATAGGAGGCGGTGGCGACCACTCCTCGCGTCCCGACACCGCCGACGATGACGGGCTTCCCGCGCAGGCTCGGCTTGGAGGCCTGTTCGACGGCGGCGAAGAAGGCATCCATGTCCAGATGAAGGATCGTCGGTGCGCTTCTCACACTCGTCGATGCTGCCGCATGGCTCTGACAATCTCAGCCGACGCGGTTGCGGCGCCGTGCGAGCTCGTCCCCGGGATGATCGCCCACGATGGTCTCACCGGTGTCGACGTGCTCACCGTGCAGCTCGGACAACGCGCCCTCGACGTCCTTCCAGACCACACCGACGGCGATCCCGAAGACGCCCTGGCCGCCCTGGAGCAGGTTGACGACCTCATCGGGCGAGGAGCACTCGTAGACGGTCGCGCCGTCGCTCATGAGCGTCATCTGCGCCAGGTGGGTCAGACCGCGGGAGCGCAGGTGCTGCACGGCGGTGCGGATGTTCTGGAGCGAGACACCGGTGTCCAGCAGCCGCTTGACGATCTTGAGGACGACGACGTCCCGGAAGCTGTAGAGCCGCTGACTGCCGGAACCATAGGCGGGACGGATGCTCGGCTCCACGAGTCCGGTGCGCGCCCAGTAGTCGAGCTGGCGGTAGGTGATGCCGGCCGCCGAGCAGGCCGTGGGTCCTCGGTATCCGACCGGGTCGGAGGCCTGGTCTGGGGCGTCCGCCTCAGGGGCCCGCCCTGGGGAACCCGTCGGAGGAGGGGAGCCTTCCGCTGCCATACCGTCGCCGGTACTTCTCACGCCGACCTCCGTCCTCCACATCCCGGGGCGCCCCCGGGACCTGCCTCACCGAAGGTAGGCAGTCACCGGTGGTGCGTCAACGATCGCCACACTCGGCACGCCGAGTGATAATCACCCAAGGAGTGGTTTGCCGTAACCGCGAGCGGGGAAGAAGTGCTCGTTTCGCCCCAGGACGCAGTGGTCAGCGGTGATCCGTGGACGGGGTCACTGGCTGCTGGTGCCGAAGTCCTCGGGCGAGATCTGGTCGAGGAACTCGCGGAACTTCTCCACCTCGTCCTCCTGCTCGTCCGGGATGGCGATCCCCGCGTCGTCCAGCACACCGTCGCTGCCGTAGATCGGCGTGCCGGTGCGCAGAGCCAGCGCTATGGCGTCGGACGGACGGGCACTGACCTCGACACCGCTCGCGAAGACCAGCTCCGCGTAGAACACGCCTTCCCGCAGATCCGTGATGCGGACAGCTGTGAGCTCCTGCCCCACTGCTTCCAGGACGTCCTTGAACAGGTCGTGGGTCAGCGGACGCGCAGGCGTCATGCCCTGCTGCGCGAAGGCGATCGCGGTCGCCTCCCCGGGGCCGATCCAGATGGGGAGGTACCGGTCGCCACCCACTTCCCGCAGCAGCACGATCGGTTGGTTGGAGGGCATTTCGACCCGGACACCCACAACGTCGAGCTCGTTCACACAGCAACCCTAGGCCGTGCCCCGCCTGTTTGGGTAGTCGGGACCCGCCCTTGGCTGTCGTATGAACCGACTCGGTCCTGGCAGATCCGGATCACCTTCTCAGCTGGACTGTCAGCAGGAACGCAGCCGCAGGGCAGTCAGCACAAGGGCTGCGTGGAGCTGCGCGGACAACGTGGCCAGCCGTCTCGCCGCCGTGTCGGCATCGGCCGCGGCCCGAGAATTTTCCTGCTCTGTGAGCCGCGCCACGGCCGTGTTGACCATGTCCGCTTCGCGATCAGCGGCTGTCTTCAGAGCCTGGAGACTGCTGGGATTCAGGCCGGACCGGCCGAGATCGGCGAGGAGGCGGGCGACCGTGACGGCATCGATGTCATAGGAGCCCTCGCGGTCGGGCGTGAGAAGCCCGTGGGACTCCCACTCCGTCAGCTCCGCATCGCTCACGTCGGTGGCGGCGAGCAGCTCCGCCCGGCGGATCGAGGTGGGTTCGGTGCTGCCCTGTCCGAGCTGGCCGCGCGGGGTGGTCTGGGCGGGCACGGACGGCCGCCGCCGCTCGTCGGTGAGCGCGTCCAGGCGCTCACCGATGACCCTCAGCGGAAGATAGTGATCACGCTGCATCCGAAGGATGTGGGTGAGACGTTCGACGTCCTTGACGCTGAACTTGCGATAACCGGAGGGCGAGCGCCGCGGCTCGACCAGCCCCTCCGCCTCAAGGAAGCGGATCTTGGAAACCGTGACTTGAGGGAACTCATCACGAAGCACACGCAGCACGGCACCGATGCTCAGTGGACCGCCGTCCTCCCCGACGGCGGTGCCGGTGTAGGCACCGCCGGACGGTGTGTGCTCCATAGACCTTCCCGAACAGATCAGATGGCGCGCTGGCTGGCGAAGAAGACCAGCCGGAACTTCCCGATCTGCACCTCGTCGCCGTTGGTCAGCGGGACGCCGGCCTCGATGCGCTCGCGATTGACGTAGGTGCCGTTGAGGCTTCCGACGTCGGAGACGGTGAACGCGCCGTCCGGGCCGCGCCGGAACTCCACATGGCGGCGGGAGACGGTGACGTCGTCCAGGAAGATGTCGCTCTCCGGGTGGCGGCCGGCGGTCGTCAGCTCGCCGTCCAGCAAGAAACGGCTTCCCGAGTTGGGACCGCGACGCACCACGAGCAGGGCGGAGCCCAACGGAAGCGCATCGACTGCGGCTTGCGCCTCGGGGGACAGCGGCGGCGTCTTCTGACCCGTCGCCTCCGCCTCGTAGGCTTCCAGCCCAGAGATCGAGATCGTGGAAGTCGTCTCGGAGGACCCCTCAGCCACGGGGGCTCCACCACGAAGCGGTGCCCCGCAGTTCGAACAGAACCGGCTCGCCTCGGCGACCCGGGTCCCGCACCTGCCACACACCGGCACGGCAGCCCCTCCGCCCGTAGTCGTTGATGGTGCACCGGAACCTATGCGGCCCGACGCTCCGGGGTCAACAGAAACCCTATCGTGACCACCGGCATTGTCACCGCCCGGAGCAGCGACCTCGTCCCGGAAGAGCGGGCGCTCGCCGCCCTCGCCCTCGGTGCCCCCCATGGGGTCCGACTGTCGAGAGGTCCGCTGCCGCGCGTCGCCGCCGTCCTTCGGGCGGTCCTTGCCGAACAACCTTGCAAAAAAACTCACGGGCGATTCCCCTCGCACGAAACAGACCCGCCCGTGGGGCAGGACAGACCCTCGATGCTCTCACTTGGCCGACAGGGACGCCCAGACAACGTCCCTGGACGTCGGACAGTTTCCCTCACGCGATGGTCACCGGGTCCGCCGACCCCCCGCAAGCCTCCGCCGCCACCTCACCGCGAAGATGACCGAGCGTAATCAGGACGCTTCACAGAGCGCAAGGCGTCCACAACGATCTTCTTGGCCGGGGTAACCGACGCCTCCGCCTGCTCCTTGCGCAGCGTCTGCACGACGCCGCCGGGGATGTTCAGTGCCGGCTCCAGGTCCTGAGGCTTCCCGATCACCTGAAAGCGGTACGGTCCGCTGATCTTGTGCCCGTCCACGCGTACCCCGCCGGAGCTGTCGGAGAAGTACGTGCTGGCCACCACGCGTACGTTGTTGATCTCTATGGCCTCGGCGCCCGCCGCCCGTAGTTCCTGAACCGCGTCGAGCAGCATGTCCGCCTCGACGGACTTGCCCGGGTCGGTGACGGTCAGCTCGATGCCGGGGCCTTCGGCGCCGACAGTGCCTGCCAGCACGCCCAGTTGACGTGCCTTCTGACGCGTCTGCTTCCGGGCCTCCTCGGCCTGGTCCGAGCTGTTCTCCAACTCGGTGCGCTGGCCCTCGAGGCTCTGCTTCTCGTCCTCGAGGCGCTTGGTGCGGTCGTCCAGTTCGTCCAGGATGCGCACCAGGTCCTCCTGGCGGGCACCGCGCAGTGAACTGTTCTCACTGGTGGACCGCACCTGGATTGCGAGACCGAGACCGAGCACGAACAGCAGCAGGGCGACGATGAGTTGGGCGCGTGTCACCCGCGGCGGCCAGACGGCCTGAACCAGACGCTGGCGGCCTGTGCGCGCCGCACTCTCCCCCGACGGCTCCGGAAGCGGCTTCTGCTCGCCCTGGGTGTTGCCCGCCGGCTCGCGCGTCTCAGAGGACGCGGCGGGCCCGTCGGACGCAGAAGACGCGGGCGGCTCCTGCGTGTTCGGTGCCCCGTCGCGCTCCGATGCCCTGGAGGGCTCCGGAGCATCCGGGGGGTTCGGCTGCGTGTCCTCGTCCTTCGGTTTGTTCTCGGCTCCCGAGCCCTCGGGCGGAAGCTCACCGGGGTGCTTCTTGTCGTCGCCGTCACTCATCGGCCTCACGCCCTGAAGACGTGCCGACGGATGGCAGCTGCGTTGGAGAAGATGCGGATCCCGAGCACCACGACGACGCCGGTGGAGAGTTGGGCGCCCACACCGAGCTTGTCGCCGAGGAAGACGATCAGCGCGGCCACCACGACGTTCGACAGGAACGAGACGACGAACACCTTGTCGTCGAAGATCCCGTCGAGCATTGCACGCAGCCCCCCGAAGACCGCGTCCAGCGCCGCGACAACGGCGATCGGGAGATAGGGCTCGACCAACGTCGGGACGACGGGCCGGACCACGAGTCCGGCCACGACTCCCACGATGAGGCCCAGTACGGCGATCACGATCTGCTGCCCTCTCCTGTCTTCACGGGCTTTGCCGTTCGTACGATCAGGCTCGGCGCGGCAGGAAGCCGCACTTCGTCCTGGGTGCTGATGCTGGTGCGCACACCGTAGTTCTCCTGGAGCACCTGCAAGTACTGCCCGTCGGCGCTGTCCTGGAAGGTGGTGCTGAGTTTCTGCCCGGGGCCCAGCGCGAGCAAGGTGTACGGCGGAACGAGCGGCTTGTTGTCCACGAGTATCGCGTCGCCGGCCGCGCGGATCGCCGAAAGAGACGTCAGACGCTGGCCGTTGACCGACACGGCCTCCGCGCCCGACTCCCACAGACCGTTGACCACGCGCTGCAGATCGCGGTCCCGTACCCGGCCGTTGTCCGAGAAGCCGCTGCTCTGCCGGGGACCTCCGGTGTCGCTGTCCTGGGTGTCCTTGGCGTCGTCGACGACCAGTTTGACGCCGGGGCCGTGGACCGGGAGCGCGCCGGACAGCAGCCCGACCACCTCTGCGTCCTCGCCCCCGTGCTTCTGCAGCGCCCTGCGCTGCTTCGCCTCGACGTCATGGCGCAGACTGTCGACGTTGCGCTGCAACGAATCCGTGCGCCGGTCCCCCTCGTCGATGCGGGAGATCAGTTCCTGCCGTTCCTTGGCGAGCTCGGGGGCGGAGACCCTGGCCTGCGCAGCACCGACCGTCACCACCAGCGCGGCGAGGACCAGCCCGGCCGCGAGCCACAGTTTCGCGCGGACGGTCCGAGGCATGCCGGACGTGCCCTCGGCTCCCCGCCGCGCGGCAGCCTGCGCGTAGCCGTCGTCGAGGCTGTGGTCCATCGCATTGGTCAGCAGCGACATGGAGGCATCGGGTCGCGCAGGCCGCGATGCGGTACTCCGTTCAGGGTGCTGCTGCGACATGACGCACATCGTCGCACGGCAAGGTCGTTACCACCGAATGGGCCCACCCCCCGGTTCGGTCAGCGACCGGCGCTGTCGACCACTGTGCACCACTCCTCCAACAATGCCTGGGCTGACGCGTCGTCCGGCCCCTCCGCCCACAGGTGGGTGACCGCTTCGGCCGGGTCGGGAAGCACCATCACCCAGCGGCCGTCAGGCTCCACGACGCGGATGCCGTCCGTGGTGTCGACCGACCGGTCGCCCGCGGCCTCCACGACGGTGCGCATGACGAGTCCCTTGACCGCCCACGGCGTCGCGAGATCACGGCGAAGAACGTGTGCCCGCGGAATGCGTGCGTCGATCTGGCTGAGGGTGAGCTGGGCCCGGGCGACGAGCCCGATGAGACGTACGAAGGCAGCCGAGCCGTCGAAGACGGAGCTGAACTCCGGGATGATGTAGCCGCCCGTGCCGTTGCCGCCGAAGACGGTGGACTCCTCGCGCCCCACCCTTGTGAGGTCGTCCGGAGAAGTCGTCGTCCACTCCACCTGCGTCCCGTGGTAGGCCGCAACCTGCTCCGCGATGCGTGTGGTGGTGACAGGCAGGGCCACGCGGCCGCTCCGGCGCTCGGCAGCGATCAGGTCGAGCATCACCAGCAGCGCACGGTCGTCCTCGATGATCTTTCCGCGCTCGTCGACCAGCGAGAGGCTCTCGCCGACCGGGTCGAAGCGGATGCCGAAGGCGGCACGGGCCGACGCGACGATCTCGCCGAGCCTGACGAGGCCGGAGCGGCGCGCGTCGGCGGTTTCCGTGGGCCGCGCCTCGTCCAGTCCCGGGTTGATGGTGAGCGCGTCGACGCCCAGCCGCCCCAGAAGGCTCGGCAGTACGAGACCGGCACTTCCGTTGGCCGCGTCGACGACGACCTTGAGCCCTGCCTCCGCGACGCCGGTGGTGTCCACCGAGCGCAGCAGCGACCCCGAGTAGGAGTCGTAGACGCTGGAGGGGAAGAGGAGGTCGCCGATCTCTCCGGGGAACGCCCTCCTGTACTCCTGCCGCGCGAAGACCCGGTCGAGCTTGCGCTGGCCGGCCTGGGAGAGGTCGGCTCCGCGTTCGTCGAAGAACATGACGTCGACGTTGTCCTGCACTCCCGGCGTCGTACGGATCATGATGCCGCCGGCGCTGCCCCTCGCCGTCTGCTGACGGGCCACGGGCAGCGGCACGTTCTCCAGGTCGCGTACGTCGATGGCGCTGGTCTGCAGAGCGGAAATCATGGCCCGCTTCAAGGCCCGCGCTCCTCGGGAGTGGTCCCGGGCCGTGGTGACGGTCGACCCCTTCTTCAGGGTCGTCGCGTACGCGCCCGCCAGCCGGACGGCCAGTTCCGGGGTGATCTCGACGTTCAGGATGCCGGAGACGCCCCGCGCCCCGAACAGGTGCGCCTGGCCCCGGGATTCCCAGATGACGGACGTGTTGACGAACGCGCCCGCCTCGACCGTCTTGAAGGGATAGACACGTACGTTGCCCTGAACGATCGATTCCTCACCGACCAGGCACTCGTCGCCGATGACGGCGCCGTCCTCGATGCGTGCCGCCCGCATGATGTCCGTGTTCTTACCGATGACGCAGCCACGCAGGTTCGCCTGCGGTCCGATGTAGACGTTGTCGTCCACGACGGCACGGTGCAGGAAGGCACCGCTCTTGACGACGACGTTGGAACCGATGACGGAGTGCTCCCGGATCTCCGCGTCCGCTTCCACCTTCGCGTAGTCGCCGATGTAGAGGGGGCCGCGCAGCACCGCGTCCGGATGGACCTCGGCTCCTTCCGCGACCCACACGCCGGGCGAGATCTCGAAGCCGTCGATCTCGACGTCGACCTTGCCCTCGAGCACGTCCGCCTGAGCCTTCACATAGCTCTCGTGCGTGCCGACGTCCTCCCAGTAACCCTCGGCGATGAAGCCGTAGATGGGCTTGCCTTCCTTCATCAGCTGGGGGAAGACGTCGCCGGACCAGTCGACGGAGACATCCGGGTCCACGTAGTCGAAGACCTCGGGCTCCATGACGTAGATGCCCGTGTTGACGGTGTCGGAGAAGACCTGGCCCCATGTGGGCTTCTCCAGGAACCGCTCGACCCTTCCGTCGTCGTCCACGATCGTGATGCCGAACTCGAGCGGGTTGGGTACGCGCGTCAGACACACGGTGACGAGCGCACCCTGCTGCTTGTGGTAGTTGATGAGTTCGGTCAGGTCGAAGTCGGTGAGAGCGTCGCCCGAGATGACGAGGAACGAGTCGTCCTTCAGCGCTTCTTCGGCGTTCTTCACGCTGCCGGCCGTACCGAGGGGTTTCTCTTCGTTGGCGTAGGTGAGCTCCATGTCGAGCTCCTCGCCGTCCCCGAAGTAATTCCTCACGAGTGATGCGAGGAATTGGACGGTCACCACTGTCTCGGTCAGCCCATGGCGCTTGAGCAACCGCAGCACATGTTCCATGATCGGGCGATTTACCACGGGCAGAAGGGGCTTGGGCATGCTCGCGGTCATCGGGCGAAGGCGGGTGCCCTCGCCGCCGGCCATCACGACGGCCTTCATGTCGGCAGTGTCCTCCTCGGTAAGACGACGGTCATACCGACTTCCCCGATCCGGGATGGCCACACACTCAAGTGAGGGACCTGACCCGGCCTCTGCGACATTGAAAAGGCAAGCTCAGTCGGTCGCGGTGCCCGCTCTGATCAGACGGCGGACCTGAACCACGTAGAGGATCCCTGCCCACCAGTACAAAGTCGTACCCCAGCCGGCGAACGCCCATCCGAACACCGCGGCGAGTGACGCAATCCAGCCGCTGCCGTCACTGAGAAGCAGCAACGGAAAGGCGTACATCAGATTGAACGTTGCTGCCTTCCCGAGGAAGTTCACCTGCGGGGGCGCGTAGCCGTGCCGGTCCAGGATCCACACCATGACGAGCAGGAGAAGTTCCCTCACCAGCAACGCGGCGGTGAGCCAGAGCGGGAGGATCTCGCGCCAGGTGAGCCCGAGGAGAGTCGAGAGGATGTAGAGCCGGTCGGCGGCGGGATCGAGGATCCGGCCGAGATTGCTCACCTGGTTCCAACGGCGAGCGAGTTTTCCGTCCAGATAGTCACTGATGCCGCTGAGAGCCAGAACGAGCAGAGCCCACCCGTCAAGGTTCGGACCGCCGAACACCGGCCAAAGGATCAGCCACAGAAAGACCGGCACACCCACCAAGCGCGCCATGCTGAGGACGTTCGGGATGGTGAAGACCCGGCCTTCCTCGGCCTGTCTGTACTGGACCTCCACCCGGAGCCTCCTGTGAGCAACCGTACTGACGATGGGCCTGACACTACCGGCAGTCGACCGGCCGGCGTCCAGGGGGTCCACCACCCGGAACGC